>NZ_QAIL01000213.1 GCF_003061025.1 Pedobacter sp. HMWF019
CTCTAGCGCTGAATTCCCATTTGTAATTCGTACTTATGCGATGATTGCCCTCGTCTTAGGTATGTTCATAATAAGTTTATTGAATATGTTTATTTTTAAAGAGTGGGTAAGAAAATTTTGGTATATAAATGGAACTATTACTATTCTTATGGGATCTATAATAGTCTATTTTCTGGTAAGAGTATAGCAGTCAGACGTTAAAACACCGACATCTTTATTTTATCGACCTGCAGGTGAAAAATCTAGAGCGGTAGATTCTAAAATATTTATAAAAAGGCCTTATTTCACTACTGTACAAAAGTATATTTGGATTGAATAATCGATATTTATATCATCTTGTTTACATGAAAAAAATATATATAATATTAATGATGCTGGTTTCCTTTGAGGTAATCATCACGGGTTGCGATAACAATCTCTCATTAGGAGATGACTTTGAAGCTTCTTATGTAGATATACCAGAATACAGAAATATATACTACAAACAACAAGGTGTTTTTTCTGCTTTAGGGGTAAACCAAATAATCTACAATAGAGATAAAATTTTAGTCAGGGGGTATTTGTATAGTAATGTAAAGTGCAAAATTGTCTAAGTGGAGTAGCTGGTCGTGAATAACTGTGTGTTCGTCGATAGTTACCCTGTTGTTGGTCTAATAGGGGCAAAATGGGTGAAACGTTTCTGGTTTGAGCACGTCTTATGTACAAAGAGAATTTAAAAAACTTAAAACATAAAGATATGAAAACCGCTATCAAAACCTTATTCGCAACAGCTTTAACCGCTATCGTTTTAACTTCATCTGCATTTACAACTTTTGCAAAAGAAGGGGATAAAAATCCATCCGCAGTTTCTACCGTTTCCGGTGCAACAATGATCAAAGTGACTGGAAATTTAAAGGTATATTTAACTCAGGGAACTAAAGAAGGTTTTCGTGTAGAAACAGATCAAACAGAGGCTAAAGTTTCTTTCAAAAGAGAGGGGAATAAATTGTTTATCAATTCTATTGGTGATGAAACAACAACCGTGTATTTAACCGTGAACGATTTGAAAAGAATCGATGCTTCTGAAAATGCAGTTGTAAAATCAACCGGCCGTTTCAACTTACCAATACTTCAGGTATTTGTACAGGACAATGCCAAAGTGGACGTGAATGTTGTTGCACAGGATGTGTATACAGTGATCAAAGATGCTTCTTCGTTAAAACTAAGTGGATCTGCAGAACGCCATGTATCGGTAATCTCTGATGCTTCACAAATCAATGTAAATCAATGTAAATCAATTTGCAGCCTTAAAAACTGTTTCATCTAGCCCTGTATTTCATGCTGATCTGGATGCTCAGCTTACAGAGTCAGTTAACATAGCTGTAACTTCTAGCAAGCTTTCCAAATAAGAATAAAGAATCTAAATAAAAATGGCGGGTATCTAACTGATGCCCGCCATTTTTGTTTTAGCTATTGTATCAATTCGGTACGTGATTGCCCTATAATGTAGTTGTTAATATCGTATTTTGTGGTTATGCGCAGAAAATTGGAGTGTTTGGCGCGCGTTCTTCCAAGAATTGGAAGAACTAGGGGAGAGGATACTAAAGAGCTTCGATTTCCTGAATCGAAAGTTTGGTGATTTTGGTTATAAATGATGAAGAACATCCTTCGTTCTTCAATTCCTGAGCAACATCTAAGGCTTTTTTGTGTTCTCCTCTGATCTCTCCTTTAATCTCACCTCTGATGTACAAGATGTCCTTTTCTTCTACAAATATTTTTCCTGTTAGTGCCATATTTTTAATTGATGTTTTCTCTAAATTACGCAATTGCATCAAAACGCACTATTGTTTTAAATATCTTCCTTGTTCTAATTCTCCAATACCTTTGTTTTCTATTTCCTGAACGATCTGGTGTAAGATCATTTCTGTATCATATTGAGATTTCAAGCCATATTCGTTCAAAATAATAACCAATGTGGTATCAGATAAAATAGAAACCAAAAGATTAACCTGATATCTGGTAAATATAAGGATGAGAATCTTAGAGAGTTCTCAAATCACTTGAAGCCAAACAAAATGTTCGAAACCTGTCCATATACAACAGTTTACGGGCCAGGGTATGTCTTCTGTCGACAATAGTTGAATCATAATTTCCTTCCCATGAACTTTGTAGCATTACATGACAACATCACTTACCGCAATTATTCGCTATGCGACTTTAGGATTAACAATTATACAAAAGAAAAACATGAAACGACTAGTTACCTGTGCGATGCTTTCGATATTCCTTTTGAGTGCCTGCACAAAGAATCCCATACCAGCTGATCCCAAAGAAGAACCAATTCCAAACCCCAACGGAGGCAGCGAGGAAACCATCCCGGCAACTGCCGACATCTACATCATTGGAGAAAAGTATACCGGTTACCAAGGTAGCTATGCTTTATGGGCAGAGGGTACGATTAAAGAATCCTTTACGGATTATTCATTAGAAGGTGCCGGGCTTGAGAGTATATTCATACAGGAAAATTCAGGAAAGAAAACAGTCCACTTCTTTGGTTCAAAGTCAGTCTCTCAGAATGCATCCAGAATCACCTATTTTAATAAGAAAAATTATGTTACCCTTTCCGATAAACTGAATATTCCAATTATATCTAGCTGGAACGAAGCCTTCATCGCCCATACTACATTTAATAAGGAAGCTTATTTAATGGCCGCATCAACTTTAACAGACCTATCGGACAAACGTTATTATTACAAGATCGATCGTGCAGGTAACCCAACAGTGCATGAGCTGTTACGAAACAAAGCTTATGAGTTTATAGCCGTGGGTAGCTCAGGGGTATTCGTATCGCATTATGAGGCCAAATTATTTTGGACTGATATCTCGGTATACCGTGAAAATAATTTTCTGAATACTTACAGGGTAGAGCTTCAAGACTTCAGCTACCTCACTCCCCACGACATGGTTATGGTTAATGACCATATCGCAGGCTTTATCTGTTCAGCAAGATACGACCCAACGAGTATTACCGGATACCTGTATGTGACTGTTGATTTAAATACCAAAGTAGTGCAATCACACAGACTGGGCCTCCCTGTGGACTTCCATGCCGGAAACCTCACCGTTAAAGGCAATATCGTGTTGTTATACGGATATGTAAATAATGATAAGACAGCTTATTATTATCAGATTGGTTATAGTACAAGTGGTTTATTTGTCATCCAGAAGGTTCCATTAGAAGCAAATGGTACGTCAGTCTACACCACCAGCGATATCTATGATAGCGGTGCAAGCATATACGTGTCTGGAAATGAAGATAATAATCCGGTCTACTGGAAAGACGGTAAGATCGTCCGCATGCAAGTAGCTTCATCAACAAAGGCAATACTTCACGACATCAGAAACTGACAATAAAACGCATCAATATCTTAATTCAAAACAAAAAAATAAAAATATGAAATCAACTTTTTCAATTCTTGTTCACATCAGCAAAAAAATAACCAGGAATACATTTATTTTCTTCCTGATGATAATCATTTCATTAACTGCCTGCTCCTGCAAAAAAGATCCAACTGAGGCTGAAGCGGAAAGAGGTTACGCAACAGGAAAAGTAACCGATACTAAAGACAATCCATTAGCGGGGGTAGAAGTATCAATTGAAAATACCCTGGTAGGATACCATTCAACTGCAAACGGCGTGACAGATAGTAAAGGACTTTACAAAATAAAGGTTTCTAATGTAGGTACATTCCATGCTTCGGCATACCTAAACAGGGAATTTAACGGCAAGCAATATAAGCTTGAGCTTCATTGTGATGGTAACGATGCATTTGGAAATGAAGGTGCGGTGAGGGACTTCCAATGGAAATTAACAGGAGCCAAACCGGTTACTCTTGATGGCTTTTACGGTGCCACATTGGAGCTTTATAATGAACCCGGTTATTACATCGATGAAGAAAAAATTGTCGTGACACTCAATCCAGTCGGCACACTCATAGACGGATCAACAGGAATAACTATCACCAAGCGTCCTGTAGTAACAAGCTATAGCGTTGTAAACGATATCCCCCTAGGAAAATATACCGTTAGCGCCACCTACAACGGCACGCCTTTGAAATTAAAAAAACTAGATTCCAATCAGCCATACAGCAACACGGCAAACATTGAGTTCGAACAGATCATCAGTTCAGGTACACCCACCGCAAGGCTTTCTTACAACCAATAGCAGCTCAGATGCATAATCAAGTCGTTACATCTCCATATCAAGAATTTCTAACGCACCTGGTATTATCCTTAATTTGCATGTGTTTTCTCAGCATCAGATTTTTCAAAATGTGGTACCAAAGGAAACAAATTGCGTTACAAACTGAACTCAACTTCATTAAAGGACAAATACACCCGCATTTTCTTTTCAACACACTGAACAACCTCTACGCGTTAACCCTAAGAAAATCAGCCCAATCTTCAGAAATTGTACTGGAACTTTCTCAAATCCTACGCTATATGCTTTATGAATGCAATGCCGCAAACGTAAAATTATCAAGAGACATTGAAATTCTTAGAAGTTATCTCAAACTTGAAAAAATAAGATATCAAAACGGAATTGAAATGAACATAAACATTACCGGCGATACCCAGCAAAATGATATCGCCCCGCTATTGATGTTAACCTTAGTAGAGAATGCTTTTAAACATGGAACAAGCGAAACCATCAATCATCCCTGGATAACCATTGATATCCAGATCAATGCCAACCGGTTAACATTCAGGGTAGCCAATAGTAAATCTCCAAATCAAAGCGATCACGCAGAAAGCCACTTTAAAAAAATTGGATTACAAAACATCCAAAAACGCCTGGATATTCACTATAAAAAAGCCCACAAATTCACCATACGAGATCAACAAGACACCTATATTGCTATATTAGAGCTTACGCTCAGCGATAGATTATACTTTAATTCATTAAATGATTAAGATATGAAAATCAAAACACTCATCATAGATGACGAACCCTATGCCGTCGAGGTCATCGAACAATATATAAAGAATTTCCCCGCCATCCAGGTCGTAGGTACCTGCAACAATGCAATCCAGGCTTTTCAATTACTTCAGCAGGATAAAATTGATCTCATTTTCATCGACATCAAAATGCCAGGCTTGATGGGCACAGATCTAATCAGGAGCCTGAAAAACCCACCTAAAGTTATCTTCACAACCGCCTACCAAGACTACGCATTAGAAGGATATGATCTTAATGCAGTCGACTACCTGCTTAAACCCATTCCATTCAACCGATTCCTAAAGGCAATGGACAAAGTATTTGAATTTTACAAGACCAGCAGCACCAAAATAAATATCTCCCAGGAACCAACCGATCAAAAAGGAGATATCTTTCTATACCTGCGCATAGAACGAAAAATGGTCAAAGTAAATACTGCAGATATTTACTGGGTAGAAAGCCTCAAAGACTACATTAAGATTGTATTAAAAGAAAAAGAGTTAATCAGCAAACAGCGGATCAGTTTATTAGAAGACCTGCTCCCAGAAGATAAGTTCGTGCGCATACACCGATCCTACATTGTAGCCATAAATAAAATTGAAAGCTATCATTCCTACTCCATAGACGTCTTAGGGAGAGAATTACCCATTGGAAGAAACTATAAAACAGAATGTCAAAAAAAAATTAAAACTACCTTCTAAAATCCTAACCCTTATTTCTTCTTGTCAGGAATTTTAGCAAACTGCTCCATATTATACTTATCCAGGTAACCCTTCGAAATGATGTTCCATATACAACCTTGAATAATTGCAGAAATCATTGGGTCAGGAACCTGGCCAGGCACCCTCTTTTCCTTTTTCTCCAACAACTTAAAGAAATCCAGTAAAGGTTTAAAAGTAGTTATGGGCCCAAATTTGTAAGTAAAGCCAGGATTACCCCCACCGGGACGGCCCAGGTTAATACAATAGGCACCAGCAGCTAAATAACTGTCTTTTGGAGCGAATAAATACTGTTCGCTAGGAATCTGAACACTGAGTTTTTCCACTAGTATTCCATGTTGGGTTTCATCAGATTGAGAAATCAAAATAAGCCCCGGTGGCAAATCAACATTAATTGCCTGCTTAGTCTTATTTCTAAAACCACCACAAACACCCACTAAGGCCCCCTCGCTTTTCATATTCTCCCAGGTTATCCCCTGACAGGAATCTGGAAAAAAGCCGGAATAACCTTTAATTGCCTCCCTCAACTCTATACCATCTGGAAGCTTAAAAGGTATACCTTCGAAAGCCTCCTTCCATCTGTAGCCAAAACCTTTTGGCGCAGAAAATCCCTTTTTAACAGATGTTTTCTGCTGTGCTTTAACCAGACAAGAAAACACAGGCAACACCAACAATATACAGAGGAAATACCTCATTTTTTTTATAAAAACTTCTTTTTTATAATGTTCCATATAATTATTTACATAAAAAATTAATTTGGGCTCTCTTGAACCTCTATCTCCAGCGCTACCAAAAAAAAATCCTCCGCATCAGTAATTTTTATTTTATGTTTTTTTGGATAAAGAATTTCAAGCCTTTTTTTTATATTTTTCAGACCAATATTTCCATACTTAGACTTCACCACTGATCGATTTGCAGTCAATGGTTTATTATTAGATAT
>NZ_QAIL01000214.1 GCF_003061025.1 Pedobacter sp. HMWF019
TTTATATACACAGGTTAAATAACCAAATTGGATATACTTTGTTTTAAATAATTACCGACAACTCATTAACCAGCAACCGCCAGTGCTCGTTTTCCGGAATACCCGGTTTACGCTTTCCAAAAAACTGCACAATAATATTTCCTTTGGCATCAAAGGCCTCGATACTGGTCACCAATCCATCTTCTGTCGGTTTTTTAACCAGCCATATCGAATCAATTCCATCTTCTCTCAGGTGCAGATTAAATTCAGGATCAAGTACATTGAACCATGGGCCTGTTTGCACCAGATTTTTAACCAATCCAGTATGAATCTGAATACAGCCAGCGCTTCCGGTAAATACCATGATCTCCAAACCGGTCTGCGATGCTTTATGCAATATAGCCTTGAAGGACTCGGTACTGATTTTAAAAGCATAGCCCTCTGGAGCCAGGCGCAATCCCTGAATACGGCTCACACCAAAATTCCGAAGCATTCCATGAAACTCATGGGTATCCTTTAAATTCAGCCATGCTGTTTTAAAACCAGTTACGTCTATTTCAGTATCAGATTTCTCTGCTACCGCTTCCTGAGCTGGTAATATATCTAATACCTCGCGCTGATCTTCATGTTTATATTGATTAACTAAAGCATCATAAGCTGCCGGATCGCTTTGTTCTGTTAAATAGATTTTATGAACTGCCTCACCGTCTTTGCCAAAAAACTGTAAACTTTTTCGTCCAGCTTCATTCAAAGCAAACCCGGATTTCCATTGGTTCATAAACAACCTCAAGTCAATATCTGGATTAACAGCCAATCCCATCATCCCCTGGAAGGAGAGTTTCTTATAGACTCCTTTACGTTCATGAACGCAATGATCATTACGGGTAAGAGCCATCACATAACCTAAACTTTCTATCTGTTTGAGTATTCCTTGAAAATCACTTTTCAACCTTACTGCTGTATCTCCTAACGAAGTAGCAACCAGCTCGGCTTCAGACGCACCTAATTGTCTCGCCGCGTCACGGATCCTTACTTTTGGATTTTCCGATTTAAATGCTTCCCATTGTTTTTTCAGTTCTAGAACATTTTCCATTCCTTATTATTTAAAATTCCTTTAATATTACAATACAACAATTCATGACTTACTTTGCCCTAGCTTTAGCACCTATAAATTGAGGTTATCTCAATTTTCAACATTAAGCAAACCCAACAGCTGGGATCACCAAAGGACACTTATATTCTTCACATGGCATTAATTTAACGTGAATGCTAAAAGTTTCATGTATATTTTCACAATTAATCACTTCCAGAGGTCTTCCATAGGCTACCCGTTTTCCGTTTTTAAGCATCAGGATCTTATCTGCAAAGCGTGATGCAAAATTGATATCATGCAAAATGCAGATCACACAGTAGCCTCTGTCTGCCAGCGACCGGGCCAATACCATAATATGTTGCTGGTACAGTAGATCTAATCCATTTGTTGGTTCATCTAAAAACAAACAGGCATGGTCACTGTCATAAACCTGCGCCATTACCCTTGCTAGCTGGACCCGTTGTTGTTCTCCGCCCGATAATGTATTATAGTCCCTTTTAGCCAGATGTGTGATACCTGTTTCCTCCATAACCGATTTCACTACTTGCAGATCTTTCACTACAGGATTCTGGCCAAAATGTGGGTACCTTCCCATCATAATCAATTCTTCAACAATGAAGGAAATCGATAGGGTATTGCTCTGAGATAAAACCGCTCTCGTCTTGGCCAGGTCGGCCAGTTTGTAAGTATTTAAATTCAGCCCGTTAAAAAGTATGTTTCCGGAAGATGGCAATATTTCCCGGCACAATAGTTTCATTAAGGTACTTTTTCCGGCACCATTTGCACCAAGAATAGCCAGCATCTCCCCTTTATTCGCTTCGAAGCTTAAATTATCAACGAGGTTACGCTGCCCGGCTTTATATTGAAGATGATGTACTTTAATCATGGAATATGTTTTTTATTGCGTTCAGAAATAATAATGTAAATAAAAAATGGGGTGCCAATCATTGCTGTCAATATTCCAATGGGCAATTCGGCCGGGGATACAATTGTTCTTGCGACCAGGTCTGCCAAAGTTAAAAGAGCCGCACCTAATAAGGCCGACCCCGGAATAACAAGCCTGTGATCCGAAGTAAAAGCCATTCTCAGGATATGTGGAATGATCAGACCTATAAAACCTATGGTTCCTGCCACAGCAACCGAAGCGCCCACTGCCATAGTAGATAGAACAACAACAAACGTTTTAATCTGCTTCACGGCAACCCCCATATGTATTGCCTGGGATTCCCCAAGGGCAAGTGTGTTTAATGATTTAGATAAAAAAGGCAACGCGACTAATGGGATCAGAACAAAAGGGAGTAAGATACTTACGCTTTGCCAGTTTGCCCCGCCTAAACTTCCAAGATTCCAGAAGGTAATATTTCTCAGTTGGGCGTCACTGGCCAAATAGGTAAGCAAACCGATAAAGGCATAAGCCAGAGCATTAATTGCAATTCCTGACAGGAGCAAACTGGTGATATTTGTCTTCCCGTTCTTCATAGCAATACGATGTACGATCATCGTGGTGATACCCGCTCCTATAAATGCAGATATAGATAGGGCATAGCTGCCCAGGTTCCCTTTAAGTGTCTTAAATACCCCAATCTCCAAAACAATCATTAATACAGCAAATAATGTTGCTCCAGAAGAAATGCCGATCAGGCCTGGTTCGGCCAGTGGATTGCGAAATAAACCTTGTATTGCAGCACCGGAAACACCTAATGCCGCACCGATCATCCCCCCCCGTAATACCCTTGGCAATCGTATATTTAAAAATACTGCTGCCTGCTGTTCCTGAAAATGGCGAACATTAGAAATACCTGTGTAATAAGTGATCATAGAGATCAGCTCACTTATGTTGATCTTTACCGATCCCAGACAGGAAGAAATCAGCATGGTAAAGACTAAAAACAACAGAAGCATAAATAATATTGATCCAGTTCTTTTGCTCACTTCAGTTTTTCGGCTAGTTCTTTAACTGCAATCCCTAAACGAGGGCCAAAACTGGTTAATAAGTCTCCCTTCATTGTGATCACTTTATTGTTTTTACCCGCATTTGTTTGCTTTATACCTTGCACACCTGCCAGTCCTTTAGTACCTCCGAGGCTTTCCAGACCGTCATCAAATAAAAGGATAACATCTGGGTTTGCTTCTACCAGTGCTTCAGCGGTAAGTGGTTTATAATCCGCAAACCCGGTTATGGCATTTTGTCCCCCTGCAAGTTCTATCATCTTTCCTACTTGTGTTCCTGTGCCACTAACCATCATTGTGCCTACTCCCCTCGCATAAATAAAGAGCACTTTTAACTTTTTCACGTTTTGTACAGCAATCTTCGCCTGCTCTAACTGGGTACCCAGGATTCTTAGTAATGAATCTCCTTGTGCTTTCCTGCCCAAACTATCTGAAACAGACTGGATCAGGTTTTTAGCACCTGCCACGGAATATTTCTGGTCCAACAGCAATAATCTCACACCAGCAGATTTGAATTGTTCCTGAACGGCTGCTGGAAGGTCTTTTTGCAAGGCAACAACCAGATTAGGTTTAAGTGCCAACACGCCTTCTGCATTAATGTTACGGTTGTGTCCTACCTTCGGTTTGCTTTTTAAACTTTCTGGATAAGCACTCGTTACATCCGTACCAACAATGTTTTTTTCCAGGCCAATTCCGGCAATGATCTCACTCAATGCACCATTTAAAGAAACAATCCTCGTACTGTCGGACAATACGGAAGTATTCTCTTTCTGGTTCCCTCCAGTGCAAGCCATCAGTGATGCTATAGCAAGTACTGAGGCGGATAATTTAAATTTCATCATCATACTATCATTCAATTAAATCTTTACAAACCCTAAATAAAGGCGCTTCCGGTGTCTGCCGGAAGCTTTCCTTTATCAACTAAACTAACCAGTATCTTATTATTCACCTAAAACACAGGCAACAAACGTTTAATTTTTAATTCTATGCTTTTTTAACCAGTTTATATTCTATTACAGGTTTTCCACGCACACCGCTATCATTTGGATGGAAGCTCACAAATTTCAGTTTATATACGTTTCCAACTGGATCCTTAACTACGTAAAAACGGTCTGCTTTTACACCAACAGGTGTACCTGAGGTTATCCTCCAGTTACCGGCAATTACATCACGATCTCCGGAGAAGATCACTTTTGACAAATCGCTTTCTTTGAAATTAGCATAAGTAACTGTTGTATTTGCTTCTGTACCTGAGAATACCTGTTGAGATGCCTGTACACCTGCAGCAAAATTGATGAGAACAAAGTCAGAAAAAGTATATGGAATAGTAGCGCTGGCTTTATAAGTAGAAAGTCCCCATTCAATATCCCAGGAATCTTTTGCTGGTTCTACATCTACAAGTCCTTTTATAAAGGAAACATATTTAAAATTAAAGGTTCCATCTTTTACCACAGTCAGACTTTTAAAACTCGTCTCATTAATCTTCGCATACTGCAAAGTATAGCCATTACCGCTTCTGATCACACGAATTTTTTCCCAGCCACGGTTTTCAGTGGTACCTGATTTGCCACGGTTAACGATATAGACTTTATTATCTGCATCAGTAGCAGAAATAGCCTTGATCACCGTGCCTGAAAGATAGGCTGCAAAACTGCCTTGAACAGGGTCTATCGCTGTAAAAGCACCATCCCCCTGTCCTAGTGCCAGTTTACCAGAGCTAACCAGTGCTATCGTATCGGCGATTGTAACCTGGTTCAAATCACTTTTATCCAAGGCTATTGCTGTAGCACCTATACTGTGGTTGATGATCACTCTAAAATCAGCTCCGGAATAAAATCCCAGGTCCCAGGATGCACGTGCGGCAGAAGTTTGCTTATCAGCACTAAAATCCACAAAAACGCTATTTCCTGCACTTCCTCCATCTTCTGAACCAATAAGTCCCTGCAAAGTCATGGTATTTCCGTCCGAAACAGGAACCTGTACAATGGGTGCGTCGGTACTTTTACTACAAGAAGCAAGTACTGCAGCAAAACACAGAGGTGTTAATAATTTGGTAAATCTGTTCATAATTATTGTATGTATTATATAT
>NZ_QAIL01000022.1 GCF_003061025.1 Pedobacter sp. HMWF019
CCATTGCCCTCCATAATGAACAACTGCTCGCTCATTTTATCCAGCAAATACCTGTCGTGAGAAACCAAAATTAAAACACCAGGAAAGTTTTCCAGAAACTCCTCCAATACATTTAGTGTATCAATATCCAGGTCATTTGTTGGCTCATCGAGAATAAGGAAATTCGGATTCTGCATCAATACCTTCATCAGATGCAAACGCTTCTTTTCACCACCGCTTAATTTTTCTACCATCCCATGCTGCTTCTTTGGAGGAAACAAAAATAAGGTCAGTAACTGGGAAGCGGAGATGGTTGATCCATCCGCCATTTTGATATATTCTGCATCAGATTTTACAATATCAATAACACGCTCTTTTTCATTAAATGCGAGACCACCTTGCTTATAATATCCATAAACTGTAGTATCTCCTGTGTCGGCAGTGCCGCGTTCTGGAGACAAGTTTCCAGTGATGATATTTAGAAAAGTAGATTTACCTGTTCCATTTTTTCCTGCCAATCCAATACGGTCTGCTTTCTTAAATGTATAGCTAAAATCATTAATGATTTTCTTTTCGTCAAAGGACTGCCCGATGTGGTGTAGCTCCAAAATTTTGTTTCCCTGGCGCGACATTTTAACATTTAAAGTAACTGTTTGATTATCAGATCTTTGTTTTGTTTTATTCTCCAGGTCGTAAAAGGCGTCTATTCTGGACTGTGATTTTGTAGTCCGCGCCTGTGGCATGCGGCGCATCCATTCCAATTCTTTTTTCAACAAGTTCTTATTTTTCTGAAAAGTACTTTCATCTGCGGCTTCCCGTTCTGATTTCTTCTCCAGGAAATAGGCATAATTCCCGTTGTAATTGTATATCTTTCCTCTGTCCAATTCCACAATGGTGTTGCAAACATTGTCTAGAAAATACCTGTCGTGTGTAACTAAAAGTATAGTTTTATTTCCAGAAGTCAGCAATTTCTCCAGCCATTCGATGGTGTCAATGTCCAAATGATTGGTGGGCTCATCCAGGACGTAGATCTCCGGATCCTCAATCAGTAGTTTGGCTAAAGCAAGACGTTTTTTTTGCCCCCCCGAAAGGGTAGAGATCTTTTGCTGCAAATGGTTAATGCCCATTCTGCTTAGGATTGTTTTGATCTCATGCTCATATTCCCAGGCATTGTGCTCGCTGAGTTCTTCATACAAGCGGTTCAGTTTTTTCTCGTCAGGATTTGGATCTTCGATCAGTTCTTCATATTCTTTAATCAGCTGTTGCTGTTTATTCTCCAGCGAGAAAATGAAGTCACTGATGCTGTAGCCATCTGGAAAAGAGGGCTCCTGGTCCAGAAATCCAATCTTGACCGATTTGTTCTTCACGATTTTACCTTCCAGCGGGTTGAAACGCTCCGCAAGTAATTTCAATAACGTACTTTTCCCTGCTCCATTGATGCCAACCAACGCGACGCGCTGTCCGGTCTGGATGCCCAGGGTTAGATTTTTAAACAGCCATTCATCATGATATGCATGACCCAGGCCTTCTGCTGCAATTAGTGTGCTCAATTTATATTTTTAACGATTTGTCAGTTAAGAAATTATTACAAAAGTAAGCAATAATTCTCTTGTATAGCATTGGAGTATTGAGGTATGCTGCCACAGTTTACATCAAAGCAACAAAGCATGCATATGATGTCCATAGAAATGAAGTAGGAAATCCAATCAGGATAGATGAGGAGCTAGATGCTCATAAATAGGTAATAATGCCGGATAAACTAAGCATAAAATATAGAGTTGACTTATCATTGGTTTATCCTTAAGTTATCCTTGACTTATCCTTAGTTTATCATATTGGATAAAGCAAGGATAAGTCAAGGATAACTTAAGGATAAAGATATTAGATACTTTATCCGTAGTTTATCCGGATTTAAATGGCCGCTATATGCCGGATGGCTTCTCGCAAGGCTTATTTTGGGGCAGGCAAAAGCTTTACCGGGAACGATCCCAGGCAATAAAAGGCATTGAAATGAATTTGAAGTTATTTGGAATTTAAGAGAGACAGATAGTGATCTTCTTTTTGCGTCATCAGCGCTTTTTCCTTTTTTGACTTGTCCTTATACCCTAAAAGATGTAAGGTTCCGTGAACCATAACTCGGCACAGTTCATGGAATACGGTGCCTTTAAATTCCTTTGCATTTTCCTGGATACGTTCAATACTGATAAATATATCTCCTGCAATCATTTTAAGCGTCTCTGAGTGATCGAAAGTGATGACGTCGGTATAGGTGTCATGATCCAGGTATTGTTGATTCATGGTCAGCAAATACTCGTCTGAGCAAAGTATGAAATTCAGTTCCTCCAGTTGGTAACCTTCGGAAAGGATGGTATCCAGCAGCCAGGTTCTGATCAGTGTTTTATGCTTAAGCGTATAAGAGAGGTCTTCAGTAAAGAAATGGATTGCAATTTTACTCATGCCAGTTAGATTATGGGGCCGAATTTAGCAATTTAAAATAATCACTGATTTTGTTTTTATAGTAATAATTTAAATCGGGGGGTAGTTTTTGAAGAATGTCTTGTTCGCTGCGCTGCTGAAGTCTGAATTTTTCCAGCATTTTAGGATAAGACGGAGGGAAGTCTTTACCGGCTTTGCTTTCCCTTTTTGCATCTTCATCCTGCTGCCGCTCAGCTTTTTCTGCATCCAGCATTTTGGTGAGCAGGTCTTTTTGCCGGCGAATAGTTTCCTGTTCAATTCTTTTATTCACCAGATCTTCTTCGGTTTGTTTCATATCCTGGATCATTTGATTCAGGTTTCCTAATTTTCCTTTTCCGTCTTTGTTGTCTTCCCGGTTAATCTTTTCAAGTGCTTCACGGATCATCTGTTGCTGCTGAGCCATTTTTCCAATTTCCTGGCTCATGACACCTTTTGGAACGGTTCCTTTGTTTCCTGCCTTTTCGAGCTGCTCCCTTGCCTTTTGCATATTGTTGTTGAGTTGTTGCTGCATTTTTTGCAACTGTTGCAAGCTCTGTTGTTTCTTTCCTTTGCCATTGCCCGAAGAATTCTTCATTTTCTGCAGTTGTTCCAGGGCTTCGTTTAGCATTAAGCTGAGGTTGTTGATAGAAGTCATGGCATACTGCTGATTTTCGTTGGCCGCGTAGGTTTGGCGGTCTCCGAGTTTGTCCAGGCTCTTGTCCATATTAAAGTTGATCTTCTGCACTTCTTCATTGATTGTACTTGAAATCTGGGGCACGCGCTTGCTCAAAGAGAACAAGCTGTCGGCAATGGTTTTCATATTGTCTTTAATGGTCCGCTGCTTTTGAACGTTCAGTGTATACTGCGGATCGGTGCTGTTCATATTTCTCAAGCGGAGCATCACTTTTTCCTGTTCAAAAGAGGTGTTCAATAGGTTTTGAAGTAACTTCCTGATTTCCTGTGTATTCAGATTGTTTTCGGTTTCTGAAGCCTCCTGCTGCTCTTCTTTAAGCTTCTGGGAAAGCTTTTTAAGCTCCTCTGCGGCTTTCTCCTGGCTTTTTGATGCATTTGGTCGATCGGATTTAGATAGTTGATCCTGAGCGGCCTTTTGTAAGGCCTCAATTTGGCCGATTTCCTTGTCTGGACGTTGAAACGGGTTGGGTTTTTCTAATTGCTGGTTTTTTTCGTCCAGTTGCTGAAATTCTTTTTTCAGGTCGGTCAGTTCTTTGGAGATATTGGCCTGTTTCTTTTTGAGGTCATCAAGGTCTGCATTTTTCTGAGCACTCTGTTTACTCAGGGCTTCCTGCGTTTTGCCCAGTTCTTCCAGCCGGTCGGTTTTGTTTTGGAGGTTTTGTTCAAACTCGAGTTGCTTGTACAATTCCAGAATCCTGTCCAGCTCATTTTTTAAAGACTTATTATCCATTTGCATTTTAGAAAGTTCACCAGAAGTTTTATCCTTGTTGCTTTCATTCATCAGATTCTGAAGTTTTTCCAGAATGCTTTTCGTTTTTTCATCCAGAGCATTATTGAACAAATCATCAATCTGCTGTTGTTTTTTCTGGAGTTCATCCTTTAGAAGATTGTTTTCTTCTTTTTCAAAGGTTTGCTGGGTATTGAGTTTTTTGATTTCCTGTACGGATTGGTCTAGTTGTTTTTGTTTGTCCAGCAATTGTTCAATCTGTTTTTTATCCTCCAGGCTGATCTCTTTTTTGTCCAGTAATGTTTCACCTAATTTCTTACTTTCCTTTTCCACCTGTCCGGCGAGCTTGATGGCATTTTCCATTTTTTGCTTCAATGCATTACTGCCCTGATCAGTTTTTGCCGCAGTTTGTTGTGCAGTAGGGACCAGTAGTGTTTTGATGGCAGACTTGCTCGACTTAGGTCCGTTTACACCATCATTATCCAACACTTCAAAATAATACTCGAGGGTTTGTCCGGGTTGAAAGGCGGCATCTTTTAAAGACCAGAAATAGAAGAAACTGGACTGTGGCTGATTTTTCTGAAAAGGAATGGTTTTGGAAATGGCTTTCTTTATTTTTCCATTTTCGAGGATGTTATAATGGAAAGTGAGTGCGCTGAAGCCATGGTCGTCCGAGATCCTGCCGGTAAAATACATAGATTTATTACTGGCGGAATCGGGGCTGTCTGTTACGGAAATCTCCGGAAAGAGGTCTTTGATCACTGTAATGCTGTAACCTATGGCATCGGTTTCTTTATTTTGATTGTTTTCAGGGCTAACCTGATAGGTTGTGCTGTTTTTGAGCTGGGCTTTGAAAACGCTTTGGTTTTCGGAAACAGGCAGTCTGAAACGTTTAGCATCCAGGTTAAATTGAACATGAGCCGTATGTTCGCTACTGATGGTCCAGGAGATAAAGGTACCTTCGGGAACAATCAGATCTCCGGCATTGCTGTTTTTTTCCTCTTTTTTGCCCAGATAGGCAGGATAATGCAGGCTGGCACTGAGTTGCAGAAGCGAGGGTCTTGGTTTCACCAGGATGGTATATTTCCTGGAATTGAAACCTCCGGCAGAAAAATGGAATTCCAGATCTTTTTGCAGATTCTTAAAAGTGTATTGAAAGCGGCTGATGTTTTGTTTTTCAAGTTTATAGGTATTTAACCCACTCACGATATAGACTTCCTGCGGTAGCTGGTCACCCTGAAGGTGTAGGTTCAGGGTATAATCTTCACCTTGTGTAGACTGAAGCTCTTTTTGAAATAGAACAAATTTAAAAGGGGCTTCGGGAAGGATTTCCTGATTGTATTTGACAAAACTGCTGGTACCTTCACGTAGAATGGAGGGGGCAATAAATGCAATAAAAAGAATAATGGCCAGGGGAACAACCAGGTATTTCAGGTATTTTTTATTGTCGGTCAAATGTATAGCACTGGAAAAAGGCACAGGTTTAAGTTCCTGGATCTTTTGGTCTATCCCGGCGAGGATGAGTTGATTGTTACCCGGGTGCTGATCGGCAAGCGCTTTCAGTTGAAGCGTGTTCAGAAGCTTGTCTTTTACATGAAAGAAGTGCTGGCCAATAAGCGTTGCAGCTTCTTCCAGGCTTTGATTTTTTCTGAGTTTCAGCAGGGTAAGAATAGGCCTTAAAATCCAATAAATTGTGGCAATAGCGACAATTCCCCAAAATGAAAAGAATAAAAGGGTTTTAATGAGTACGGTTGGATGGAGATAATAGGTAGCAAGGAAGAGGATCACATATAAGGCCAACAGCAAGGCCGCGGTGTATAGGCTGCCCCGCAAAAGCTGGTTCAGGTAGAACTTCCTGCTGAACTCGTTGATCTTGGATATAAGAAGTCCGTAATTACCCTCCATAGGCCTAAATTAATTAAAAACTGCTATTTTAGCAGATAAATATAGTTAAGATGAGATTATCCCTGTCAATTTTATTGTGTTTAAGTATGTTATCGGTTGCTGTAAAGGCTCAAAAGATGAAATGGAACAAAAATAAAGTCATTGCCCACCGGGGTGCCTGGAAAAAAAATAACCTTCCGGAAAATTCAATCGCCTCTTTAAGAGCGGCATTTGATCTGAAATGCTATGGGTCAGAATTTGATGTACACATGACTTCCGACGGGGTGCTGGTGATCAACCATGATGACGATTACCAAGGCCTGGTGATCACGACTTCGACCTTCGCACAGCTAAAAGAAAAGAAATTGTCAAACGGTGAGGATATCCCTACTTTAGAAGAATATCTGAAAGAAGGCCGGAAGCAGCAGGGAACCCGGATGATCCTGGAAATTAAGGATGTAAAAGGTGAAGGGCAGCGTATGTTGGAGATCACTGATGCTGTAGTGGCGATGGTGAAAAAGTTAAAGATGCAGCCCTGGATGGAATACATCAGTTTTAATTATGATGTGCTGAAGCGGGTATTGATCCTGGACCCTACGGCAAAGGTGGCTTATTTAAATGGGGAAGCCTCAGCCGAACAATTGAAGAAGGACGGGTTTGTTGGAGCAGATTACCACTTTAGCGTATACAGAAAAGATCCGGAATGGTTTTCTAAAGCCCATGGTCTGGGTTTAACATTGAACGGTTGGACCGTGAATAAGGAAGAAGATATGAAATGGTTATTGGAACAGAATATCGACCTGATCACAACCAATGAGCCGGAGTTGCTTTTTGAAGTATTGAAGGGGAAATAAAGGGCCGACGGGCCATAAAAAAAGCTTCCTGAAGAACAGGAAGCTCGTACGAATATGGTTATAATAATCTAGATTACTTTAACATTGATCGCATTCAAACCTTTTTTTCCGCTTTCTACGTCGTATTCAACTTTATCGTTTTCACGAATTTCGTCGATAAGGCCTGTTGAATGTACAAAAATTTCGCTATCTCCGTTTGCAGGGATGATAAAACCGAAACCTTTAGTTACATTAAAAAATTTTACTGTTCCTTCTTGCATTGTATTATTT
>NZ_QAIL01000215.1 GCF_003061025.1 Pedobacter sp. HMWF019
GTTTAAATTTTTATTTGGTATTAAGGTGATCATGTATCTAATTTACAATAAATAATCAGGAGTTATACAAATAAAATTTCAGTAAAGCAGTTTTTTTTACTCCCACTTAAAAACCTTAACAGCTACAGCGTAGATGCCAAACCCCCAGATAATCATGATCAGGATTTGTTGTTTTACATCCCATAATCCTGCACCTTCAAATGCAACCTTTCGCATCGCATCGTTCAAATAGGTTAAAGGTAGCGCCCTGCTGATGGGTTGTAACCAGTTTGGGAATGCATCTATAGAGAAGAAAGTGCCGGAGAGTAAAAATTGCGGCAATGTAATAATATTGGAGATAGGCGGGATCGTGCTTTCGCTTTTGGCCAGACCAGACACCACAAATCCAAAGCCCATAAAAACAATGACGCCAATAGTCGCCAGTAAGAGCATATTGACTACCGTTATGATGCCATGAATAAGTGTAAAATGAAAGAAGAAATGTCCTATCAGGATGATAAACAGAGCACCAAGTAGCGCAAAACCAATTCTGGCAATTCCTTCGCCCAATACGATGCTGGATCTTTTGACAGGCGTGGCAAAAAAGCGTTTGATCACCAGGGTTTGGCGTAAACTAAAAAAGACGAATGCTGTTCCAAATACACCCGTACTGAGTAAAGAGAAGCCCAGTTGTCCAGGGAGGATGAAGTCTATGGTCCGGTAAATACGGCCTTTCACAGTACTTTCATTCAATTCAGCAACGGTTGGCTTGATGTCTTTTGAATTGAGTGTGTAGAGCAGGTTATTCAGGATAGATTTAAGAATATTGGATTTATCAATAGAAGCGGAGGTATATTTTACATCTGCTATAAAAGCCGGTGTGCCCGATGGATTGCTTTTAACATCAATGACAGCATCGATGGTCCCTTTTTCCAGGCTGGCCTGAATTTCTTTGGGATCTTTATCTTTGATGAGTCTCACTACGGAGACTTTTTCCAGTGCATAGATCACGGGGTTTTGAAGATTAGAACCAGGTGCAACAGCCAGATCGACTTTTACCCCACCTCCGCCAAGAAAACCGAAAACGAGAATAAAGATCAGCGGAAAAGCCAGGGTGAATACAACAGCAGAGGGGCTGCGCATAATAGATCTGAAGCTGGCTTTCGCCAGTGCTAAAGTTGCTTTGGTATTGTTGTAGGGTTTGTTCATGGTTTTCAGATTATCCTTCGCGCCATTGCTGGCCGGTCAGGTTAATAAATACATCTTCAAGGTTTGCCTTTTTAACTTCTTTCTTGCGCTCAAAGCCACTGTTCACCAGATTGTCAATCAAATTATCGGGTGAATCCAGTGCAATGATCTGCCCGTGTTCTACAAAAGCAACCCGGTCACAGAGCTGTTCTGCTTCATCCATATAATGTGTTGTGATCACCACAGTGGTGCCGCTTTTACGGATTTCAATAATGAGATCCCATAGATTGCGCCGGGCCTGTGGGTCTAAACCGGTTGTAGGTTCGTCCAGGAAGATGATTTTTGGATTGTTGATGAGGGTAGTCGCGATAGAAAAACGTTGTTTCTGACCTCCCGAAAGGGCTTTGTACCGGGCTTTGGCCTTGTCCTGAAGATTTACTTTTTCCAGCATTTCCATGGGCTTGATATCTACTCCGTACAGTCCGGAAAATAATTCCATCAGTTCAACCAGGTTGAGGTTGGGGTAGTAGCCTGCAGCTTGTAACTGTACGCCTATGATCTGTTTGATCCTTCCGGCATCATGATCTACTGATAAACCATCAACGGTGATTTCTCCGGATGTTTTTTCTCTTAGGGTTTCAATGATTTCGAGGGTCGTTGTTTTTCCAGCGCCATTTGGACCAAGTAATCCAAAGATTTCGTTTTCATACACGTCAAAGCTGATGCCTTTTACCGCGTTGAAATCATCATAGTTCTTTACCAGGTCTTTAACACTGATAATGGCCTTCGTTTTATCCATGGTGTAAAAGTAAGAAGGTTTTTAAGGAATAGAAAACCATCTATCCCTTAAAACCTGCAATATGTCGGTAAAATGATGTTTTAAACCTGTGAATAAGGTTACCAGGCGAGTTCGCCTTTGATCATTTCAATAAAATCATCAAAAAGATAACGGGAATCATGAGGGCCTGGAGAAGACTCCGGGTGATACTGAACAGAGAAAGCTTTTTTACCTTTGACACGGATGCCTTCAATAGACTGATCATTGAGATTAAGGTGGGTGATCTCTACTTTGTCAGAACTTCTCACTTCTTCTGGAATCACACCGAATCCGTGGTTTTGTGAAGTCACTTCACAATGATTTTTGATAATGTTCTTTACCGGGTGGTTTAATCCTCTGTGTCCATTGAACATTTTCATGGTTCCGATACCATTGGCTTCTGCCAGCAGTTGATGACCTAAACAAATTCCAAAGAGGGGTTTGTCTGCAGCTAAAACCTGCTTAACGGTTTCAATTGCATAAGGCATTGCGGAAGGGTCACCAGGGCCGTTGGAAATAAAATAGCCATCAGCACCCCATTTATTCATTTCTTCGAAGCTTGTCTTTGCAGGAAATACCTGTACATAGATGTCTCTGCCGTCAAAATTACGAAGTATATTTTTCTTAATACCCAAATCCAGTGCAGCGATCTTATAAGTAGCTTCGGGTGAACCGTAGAAATAAGGCTGTTTGGTAGATACTTGTGAAGAAAGTTCTAAACCATCCATAGAAGGAACTTCTGCTAATTTCTTTTTCAATTCTTCCAGATCAGTGATTTCTGAGGAAATAATGGCATTCATTGCACCTTTATGTCTGATGTGACGTACCAATGCACGAGTGTCAATGTCTGAAATACCAACGATGTTTTCATTCTGGAAGTAATCCTGGATAGATTCTGAAGCTTCTTTACGGCTAAATCCGATATTGTAGTTTTTGCAAACCAGACCTGCTATTTTGATAGAATCAGATTCGACTTCTTCTTTATGTATACCATAATTTCCGATATGAGCATTGGTGGTAACCATGATCTGTCCGAAATAGGAAGGATCAGTGAAAATTTCCTGATACCCGGTCATTCCTGTGTTGAAACAAATTTCTCCGGTTGTGGTACCGATTTTTCCGGCTGCTTTACCGTAATATACGGTTCCGTCTGCCAATAACAAGATCGCGGGTAACTTGGTGTAGTTAGTCATGATGATAATAATCAGAAATTATGTGGAAAAAAGAGAAAAAAGAATGGGGAGTACTGGCATTTTTGCCGTTTTTACTGTTAACAAATGTGATGTTATCTAACCCGTTCATTTCGGGATACAAAGATAGGTTTTTGAGTGTTCATTTCA
>NZ_QAIL01000216.1 GCF_003061025.1 Pedobacter sp. HMWF019
TCAAATAACTGATTAATGACTCTATATTACATATCATGATTAAAGCAGGTCCCAAAGACAAAGATCTTATTCTTGATCTTTTAACTTATGCCTTTGAAGAAAATTTAAGTGTTAAGGATGTGGTCAAGTCCCGTGGGAACAATTGGGAAAATATCTATGCATTAATGAATTACGCCTATAATGTTTGCAATGCATATGGTAACATCTTTCTTTCTGAAGATAAAAAAGCCTGTGCTTTGGTGTTGTTTCCTGATCAGAAAAAGAATACGATAAAGACCCGCTTTTGGGAGTTGAAACTGGTATTGGGAGGAATTGGAGTCTCTAATGTAAATAAGGTTTTGACGCGTCAAAAATTGCTGGATTCCATTTTACCACACATTCAGGATCAACCTCCCATGTACCTTTGGTTATTGGGGGTAAAGCCGGAAAACCAATTTTCGGGTGCAGGTACAGCATTGTTAAAGGATTTGCTAGAATATAGTCAGGAAATGGGGAGAGCAATCTATCTTCGGACTTCTGTTGACCGGAATGTGGACTTTTATAAAAAGTTTGGATTTCAGGTTTATAAAAAAATAGATATTGGTTATCAACTCAATTTTTTATGGAAAGCGGTTTCCTTCAAACAGCAAATTGCCTGACTTTTCATGGAGTAAGCTATTCCTCTTTTGTGTAATATTGCATTTTAATAAAAAGATGTTTAAACAATGAATGCAATTATAACCGGAGCTACAAAGGGAATTGGACGTGCTATTGCACTCAAACTGGCAGAAGAGGGTTATAACATATCTGTTTGCTCAAGAAACGAACATGAACTCAATTCCTTTGTAAAAGAGCTTGAATTGCTAGGGGTTAGAGCTGTTGGAATGGCGACAGATTGCAGCAAAAAGGAGGATATCAAAAGATTCTGTGAATTTACGGGCACTGAACTGGGAGATATCGATGTCCTGGTCAACAACGTTGGCACATTCTTACCTGCGCCTTTAATAGATGAAGAAGATGATGTTTTTGAAAAGCAGTTGCTCTTAAACCTGAATGCAGCCTATTATTTTTCTAAATTCTTCGGTAAAATAATGGTCAGAAGACAATCAGGGCATATTTTTAACATTTGTTCTATCGCCAGTAAACAAGTAGTTGAAAATGCAGGGAGTTATTGTGTAACTAAATCGGCATTGCTTAGTCTTAATAATGTATTACGGCAGGAGTTAGCTCAATACAACGTTAAAGTAACCGCCTTTTTACCAGGCTCTACATTAACTGCTTCCTGGGAAGGAACAAGTCTACCAAAAGAAGCATTTGTACAGCCTAAAGATATCGCAGATACTTTGCACACCATTTTAAATTTAAGTACTGGTGTGAATGTTGATGAAGTAATTCTAACGCCTAAAGAAATAAAATTGTAAAGGAGGATATTGTTATGGACAAGAGATTATTTAGAAACGAGCACGACAAGATTATTGCGGGAGTTTCGTCCGGAATAGCAGAATATATGGAAGTCGATGTTACAATCATCAGGTTACTGTTTGTGTTGTCGACCATTTTTTTAGTCGGAACTGGGGTGCTCGTGTACCTTGTGATGTGGATTGTTGTACCAGCAAATAACAATCCTGCAGCTCGTTTTTCAAGATTTAACGATTTTTTTGCTGATCAGCAAAGCTCGCCATTTACTAAAACAAACGTAACTGAGCAGGAACAGCCTTCAGCAAGTACAACAGCTAATGCGCCAAACTGGAGCTCATCAACTTTTGAGGAAGGAAAATTTAAAGCCAGTCAACAGCCTGAGTATAAAATAGCCAATAAAAGCAGTGATACAGGACGTACCGTCGGCGGGTTGTTTCTTCTTGTTATAGGGATTTACTTTTTGATGAATGAGTTCGATATTATACCTTATTGGTTCAGATTGGGCAAACTTTGGCCCCTGGTATTTGTAGCCATTGGGATTAGCTTCATTGCTAAATCAAAAAGGAAAAATGCATGGGAAGATTGGAAGAGCCGTCAGGCACAGACGCCTCCTCCTGCAGAACAACCTAAGCCAAATGTGCATTTTGAGCAAAAAGATGAGCCGGATCCAACCGTTTAGGCATTCGTCTCTTATATTAAATACATAAACAGAAGAAGATGAAGCTAGATAGAATAATGTGGGGTATAATACTGCTTTTTATTGGCGGAGTGCTCCTACTCGAAAATTTTAACGTAATTAATTTTTACTGGAGGAATGTATGGGGATTCTGGCCGGTGTTCCTGATCATTGCAGGGGTTAATATCCTGTTCAATAGACAGAAATCGCAACTTGGTGGTGCCATTTCCATCGGCGTACTGGTGGTTATGCTCGGATTCCTGTTTTATAAAGGTCAGCAACCTCCAAAAAACAAGTGGCTGGGAGATAACCTGAAGACAGATCTGAATCTGGATGAGGATGATCAGGACAGTACCTCCGACGAACGGGGTCAGAATTTCAGCGAACCCTATACAGCGGAGAACAGTAAGAAAGTAATCCTGAATATATCAGGAGGTGGAACTACTTTTAACCTGAATGGTAATACAGATAGCTTGATACAAGCATCTGTTAAAGACAGGAGAGGTAATTTCTCTTTAAAAAAGGAAACAAACGACAGCACACAGGTAATTACTTTTAAATCGCAGGACAAAAAAGGCAAATGGTCTATCAATGATGGTGGCAATGATGTCGATTTTAAATTGAACAAGCAACCAGAATGGGAAATGAATGTAAGCATGGGCGCGGGTGAAGTTGATTTTGATCTTGCTGATTATAAAATAAGGAGTTTTAGATTTGATGGTGGAGCGGCTGCTCTTAAGGTGAAAGTAGGTGATTTGTTGCCTGTTACAGATGTGGTGGTTAAAACCGGGGTCGCGGATGTGAACATTAATGTGCCAACAAGTTCTGGCTGCCGGATTACAGCAAAAACCGGATTGTCCTCTAAAGATTTCCCAGGCTTCATTAAAATAAATGGAAGCACATATGAAACCCCAAATTATGCCAGTGCAGCAAAGAAAATATTTATTGCCCTGGATGGAGGTTTGAGTAGTTTCGAGGTCAAGAGATATTAATGTATACTGTTGTCATCAATGGGAAACCCAGGGGTCCATATGAACTAGACCAGCTTACCTCATTAAATATAGTTCCGGGTACTTTTGTAAAAAAGCCAGGAATGGATGATTATAAAGAAGCTCACGAGTTCCCTGAACTGCGTGAGCTTCTTGGTTTTACTTTTCAACAAACTGCTCCGCAGTATTTCGCCTCATTTGACCAGCGTCTACTGGCCTCAGTTATAGACTTCTTCTTTATCATTCTAGTCTATATCTCTCTGATCCTGATCTGTTTTATATTCGTTACAGGTCAGACAGAAAGAATAACGCTGTTTTTGTCTTTTTTACCAGTAATTCCGCTGGCAAAATTTTTTTATGGGAGTATTGCTGAGGCCTCGTCAAGACAGGCAACCTTCGGGAAGCGTTTACTGAATATCAGGGTGACTGATCAGCTAGGTAACAGGGTGTCAATAAGTACTTCCTTTATCAGGAACCTCTCTAAAATATTGTCCGTTATCCCGCTGTTCTTCGGTTATCTGTACAGTTTTCTCAACAGAAAGCAACAATGCTGGCACGATATCGCGGCAAATACCTTAGTTATTAAAGATCGATTGATATAATCTTTATCTTTGCACCAGAAATACAAGTCATGGAAGAAGTATCTATTCAAAAGGAATTAAAGGGCGGTTATTGCAACAGTTTAACTCAGTATTCCAGGTTTTTGACCCGGGAAGTTCAGATAGGGGATATCCCAATGGGGGGGCTGAATCCCATAAGAATCCAATCCATGACAACAACCGATACAATGGATACTCTTGGTACCGTAGAGCAAACCATTAGGATGGTACATTCAGGTTGCGAATATGTCCGTATAACGGCGCCAAGTATGAAAGAGGCCGAAAATCTGGCCAATATCAAAAAAGAACTCCGGATGCGTGGCTATACAGTACCTCTGGTTGCTGATATTCACTTTACACCAAATGCCGCCGAAGCAGCAGCTCGTATTGTAGAAAAAGTGAGGGTGAACCCTGGTAATTATGCGGATAAAAAGCGCTTTGAAAACATAGAGTATACACAACAAGCCTATCAGGCCGAACTGGAGCGTATTTATAAGAAATTTACCCCATTAGTTAAGATCTGTAAGGAATATGGGACGGCCATGCGGATTGGTACCAACCATGGCTCGCTGTCAGACCGGATCATGAGTCATTATGGAGATACACCGAGGGGAATGGTGGAGTCAGCTATGGAATTTATCCGCATGTGCGAGGACCTCAACTACTACAATCTGGTGATTTCTATGAAGGCCAGTAATACCCAGGTTATGGTGCAGGCTTATCGTTTATTGGTGGAAACCATGGTGAAGGAAGGGATGAACTACCCGCTGCACCTTGGAGTAACAGAAGCTGGTGATGGTGAGGATGGAAGGATCAAATCTGCTGTTGGGATCGGAACATTGCTGGAAGACGGTTTGGGCGATACCATTCGGGTATCCTTAACAGAGGATCCTGAATTTGAAGCGCCAGTGGCTAAAGCGTTGGCTTTAAGGTACGAAAAACGTGCTTTGTTGCTTTCAGGAAGGGAAAAGGAAACCCAGAGGATTGAAGTGAAGACTCCTCCTTATAACCCTTTCGAATACAACAGGAGGCATACGCTTTCGGTTCAGCATATAGGCGGACATTTTCATCCGGTTGTGATGCTTGATGTCTCTGAACAAAATTTAAAAGATCCATTTTTCCTGCAGGTTGCAGGTTATAAGTATAGTGCAGGACTGGATAAATACAATATGGCTGATCAAGCCTGCGACCTGGTTTATCTGGGTGATGCTTTACCTTCTTTTTCTTTTCCAGGTAATTTAAAGCAAGTATATAATTATCAAACCTGGCTTGGGTTAAAAGATAAAACCAATTGTCATCCACTGTTCTCCATAAAAGATTATAAAGCTAATGAATTTAAGGACTCCGCTTTAAACCTGGTTCGTGTAGATGCCTCAGACTTCAGCATATTACAGTTAAAAACTCTGGATCCGGCATCTAGTATTCTGGTGCTGGAAACGTCTGCAGTTAACGGTATGGCTGAACAACGCTTATTCTTTACCGCTTTGTTGAACGCTGAAATTACATTGCCTGTAATTATTAAACGCGTCTATAAAGACATTACTGCAGATGATTTGATGTTGTATGCGGCTACTGATCTTGGTGCGTTGTTGACCGATGGATTGGGTGATGGGGTCTGGATAGAAGCCAGAACTGTAGATCTTTCCCTGATCAATGCAACCAGTTTTGGAATTTTGCAAGCCACACGTACCCGTATCTCCAAAACGGAATACATATCCTGTCCAAGTTGTGGAAGAACGCTGTTCGATTTACAGGAAACCACTCAATTGATTCGTTCCAGAACAGACCATTTGAAGGGGATCAAAATTGGAATTATGGGCTGTATTGTCAATGGTCCGGGCGAGATGGCAGACGCTGACTACGGTTATGTTGGAACCGGCCCGGATAAAATTACCTTGTACCGTGGTAAAGAAGTTGTCAAAAAGAACGTACATGCAAATTATGCATTAGACGACCTGATTGAACTGATTAAAGAAGATGGCAACTGGATAGAAAAAGAATTGGGAGATTAGATGAATAATCTCTTGGGTTTGAAGAATTGGAAGCAGTATGATGGATATTAGTACATTTAGCGCTTTTAAGAGCAGGAATTATCGCTTATATTTTAGTGGACAGTCTATTTCACTGATTGGTACCTGGATGCAGAAAACAGCTGTCAGCTGGGTAATTTATTCAGAAACCCATTCCAAGTTTATGCTTGGACTTACGCTTTTTGCAAGCCTGTTCCCTTCCTTTATTTTCTCCTTTTTGGGTGGAGTGGTTTCAGACCGCTATAACCGTTACAAAGTTTTACTGATTACGCAGGTTGCCTCGATGATTCAGGCGGTGTTGCTTACACTGCTGATCTTTTTCAGGCATTATTCGGTATGGGAAATTATTGCTTTAAGTGCTTTACTTGGACTGATCAATGCTTTTGATGTACCGGCCAGGCAATCGTTGGTTTATGAAATGGTAGATGATAAAGCCGATTTACCAAATGCCCTGGCATTGAATTCTTCTATGGTGAACCTTTCCAGGTTGATTGGTCCGGGAATAGCAGGACTGGCACTGGAAAAATTTGGTGATGATATTTGTTTTGGTTTGAATGCAGTAAGTTTTATTGCGGTAATTGGATCATTGTTAATGATGAAATTGCCCAAATACACTCCAAAACCACACAATAAGAACGTTTTTGGTGATTTGAAAGAAGGTTTTTTGTATATCAAGCAAACGCCTTCTATTGCTTTAGTACTCCTGATGCTGGCCCTGATCAGTCTTTTGGTTTTGCCTTATTCTACTTTAATCCCGGTCTATGCAAAAGACATTTTTAAAGGAACAGCCTCTACTTTTGGTATTATTGATAGTGTCATTGGCCTTGGTGCATTTTGCGGTGCGATCTATCTGGCTTCTCTTAAACCGGGTAGAAATCTGAGGAAAATTCTGGCCAGAAATACTGTGATCTTTGGAGTTGGACTTGTTTTATTCTCCCATGCTACAAATTATCCATTGGCGCTTCTCTTCTCGGCAGTAGTTGGATTCGGTATGATGTCGCAAATTACGATTAGTAATACACTCATTCAGACAACGGTAGATCCAGCCATGAGAGGCAGGGTAATCAGTTTTTATGCGATGGCTTTTTTTGGAATGCAGCCTTTGGGAGGTTTGCTGGTTGGGACCATTTCACAATGGATCGGAACACCTGATACCGTACTTATACAGGGGATTATCACCCTGATCATTGGTGTAGTTTTATACCGTTTTCTGAAAAAGGAAAGAGAAAGAAAATTAGCCGTGATATCCTCTTCGAAATTGGAAGAACAAGCCTGAGTTAGTTGACCGTAGTTTTGATAGGGCGCTGCAATTCGTAACCCTTTCCAGCTTTGTAAACAAAGCGTTGTTCCATAGTAAAGTTACCTTTCTTTGTGCCTTTAAGTCGGCTGGTCACTTCTTCTGGTAAACTTTCTTTGTCTGAAGAAGTGTACTGTCCTTTAATATGGATGATGATGTCTTTGAAATATTTTTTTTCACTGGGCGGAACACTGTATTCACTTGTCCATGAACACAAATTTTCTTCTTCACTCACCGCTGTTTTCTCTATCCCATAAGCGGCCATCACCTGCCGGTAGGCACCATTGTTTCCTGCGATTAAAAAATACGAACCATTGAATGGGCCACCTCCTCCTCCATTACTGTGCTTGATCATAAAAGCATACTGATCTTGACCGATCAGCAACAACTTGGGCTCCGGGCATTTTGAAAAAGCACCATAAGCAGCAATCGCTGGCTGAAATGCTTTTAACTTCCATCCATATCCGGTTTGAACAAATTTGGCCAGCCCTAAGAGGCCGCCCGTGAAACGGGATGTCATTACCCCATCCTCATCAAATTCTGAGTGATTAAAACTGATGACCTTATAAGCGGTGCCTAAAGAATCTTTATAATCCATGACATTGAGCAGGCGGGTAGCCACACCGATGGCGAAAGGGAAAGAAGGCACTGCATCTTCATTAACGTCTTCATAGGTTTTGGTCTTGCAACCTTTGCATTCCCAGTTGATTAGCTCGTTATGATAACCCGATTTTTTGGAGAGATTATAA
This sequence comes from Pedobacter sp. HMWF019, assembly GCF_003061025.1. GTDB lineage: Bacteria > Bacteroidota > Bacteroidia > Sphingobacteriales > Sphingobacteriaceae > Pedobacter. Next base: position 7,739 of record NZ_QAIL01000216.1, read on the forward strand.
TATTTGCCCGGAAAAAGCTGTAAAAGTGCTTTTTGTGCATTAAAAGGAGCGCTTACAATAAGGCTACGGTTCTGAAGAATGCTGTCGTTTAGATTCTTTTTGGCCAGGTAATCTTCATTTTGCTGCGCAAAGCCATGTCCTGCAATGCCTAAGTTAAATATCAGGAAATAGAAAAAATATCGCATTTCGACTCAAAAATAAGTTGCAAATGTAGGAGATTTAGGGCAAGGACAGATCTATTTTAAGAAATCCAGGGTCTTTTTACAAAGCTCTTTCAGGTGCTGCGGTTTCAATTTCTCCTTATATGGATGTGAAGCACCATAAACGTGATTGGCGCCCTCTATCTTTTGCAATTTTGCATTGGGCTGAGCCTGGGCAAGATGCTGTGCGACACTGAAAGGAACGTTAATATCTTCGTCTCCATGCAGGATTAACCAGGGGATTTTCACTCTTTTCGCAGCATCAACCACATTATAAGCTGCTTTGTGGGCCTTAAAATCCTCCAGTAGAGAAACATTTAGAGGCATTTTTTCTTTAGTACGGGCATTGATGACATGGATCTGGCCGGTTTTTTTCCATTCTGCCTCCTGCTCAGGCTTCCAGAGGCTACTAAAATCACCTATGGCACTCCAGGTAATGAGTTTATGAATCCTGGGATCTTCCGCTGCCTTTAATATGGCCAAAGCACCACCCCGGCTGTGGCCAATCAGATTGATCTTTGAAAAAGAATGTGTAGAAGAGAGATGGTTAATCACGATATTTACATCAGCGAGTTCTTTACTGATGGTATTGGAGGCAAAAGCTTCAAAATCAGTGACCTCACCCGGGGTCTGTGGGGTTGTTCCTCCGTGAGAAAGATTAAACTTGATGTAATTATAGCCATGGCTTGCAAAGTACTCAGCTACAAGGTTATGTGCGCCCCAATCTTTAAATCCTTTAAACCCATGAATGAACAGGATTACCTCATGATTCGTGTTTTTATCGTCAAAAGTGCTGTCGCCAAGAATGGGTTTTCCGTGTGATCCGCTTAATATAAATTGCAGTTTCTGTATCATAAGTATCTATTGATATGGTGCTTACCAGATATAACAAAATTAAAGTTTGGAATGTTTATTCTATTTTATTAATTTATAATCTTTCTAAATTAGTCTTAATTACAGCATAATGACAGACACTGCGCATGGTGTTGTTACTTTTGTTGAGCGAAAAAAATACTCAACCTCACATTGGAATATTTAAAGATCATTGCTTTTACACATAAACAGATTGACCTGAAATCTTTAGGGAAATTAGTGATTTGTGAGCAAACACTCGACAGCAGGCTAAAAAACATTCAGGAGAAGCTGAATATCAAGGAGATATTTTATATTGGTACTTGTAACCGTGTTGAGTTTGTATTTACCTCCAAAAACCTGGTTGATAAAGACTTCACTCTCCGTTTTCTTACAGAACTGGATATGGGCCTTCCTGAACAGTATATGGAACGTTTTATAGAAAATGTATCCGTTTACGAGCAGGTTGAAGCTTTTAACCATTTACTTCGTACATCCTGCTCCCTGGAGAGTCTGGTGGTTGGCGAAAAAGAGATCCTGGCACAGGTTCGTAAGGCTTATGAAGCCTGTCGTCTGGGTGGCTTCACTGGTGATTACATGCGAACTGTAATGGATCATGTAGTGAAAACAGCTAAAGAAGTATACACGCATACCAATATCTCTAAAAACCCGGTTTCCGTGGTTTCGCTGGCTTATCGTAAACTCCGCGACCTGAAAATGTGTGCCAATTCCCGTTTACTCATCATTGGTGCAGGAGAAACCAACAAGAATATTGCCCAATATCTTAAAAAACATAAATATTCTAATTTCTCCGTATTCAACAGAACTGTAGAAAATGCAGAATATCTGGCCCGTGAATTAAAGGGCAAAGCATACCCGCTTTCAGAACTCCAAAACTTTGAAGAAGGCTTTGATGTCATTATTACCTGTACGGGGGCAACAGAGCCTGTGATCACTGAAGAAATTTACGCCAAACTCCTCAATGGGGATACCAGTAAAAAGGTGATTGTTGATTTGGCGATTCCGAATGATACAGCTCCGGAGATCCTAAATAAATTTCCTGTTCATTATATCGAAGTAGAATCTTTAAAAGAAACTGCCCGCAAGAATATTCAGGAGCGTTATAAGGAACTGATCAATGCAGAACACATCATAGAACAAAACATCAAAGAGTTTGAACTGGTCCTTCGTCAGCGCAAGATTGAAATTGCGATGAGCGGCGTTCCTCAGAAGATCAAAGAAATCAAACATACTGCATTAAATGCAGTTTTTGCAGATGAAATCAGCGGTCTGGATGAAAATTCAAGATTGGTACTGGAAAGGGTAATGAACTATATGGAAAAGAAATGTATCAGTGTTCCTATGGTTCTTGCAAAAGAAATATTGGTGAATAACAGCTAATTCTAGCTATATTAGTCAGCAAAAAATTGTATAGTTTAAGTGAAAAAACTCATTATAGGCACACGGGGCAGCGACCTGGCTTTATGGCAAGCCAACTTTATAAAGGATAAGCTTGCAGAAATTGGCGCAGAGGCCGAATTGAAAATCATCAAAACACAAGGTGACAAGATCCTGAACCTCAGACTTGATAAACTCGAAGGAAAAGGGTTCTTTACCAAAGAACTGGAAGAGGAATTGCTCGGCGGTACTATAGATATTGCCGTACACTCTCACAAAGATTTACCAACCAACCATCCAGCGGGTTTAATTATAGCTGCAGTTCCGGAAAGGGAAGATCCTTCAGAGCTTTTGTTGATTTTGAAAGATTGTGTGGACATCACACAAAAACTTTCGTTAAAAACAGGTGCTATGGTGGGTACCTCCTCCAACAGAAGAAAAGCCCAATTGCTTGCGCTTCGTCCGGATCTGAATATCGAAGATCTTCGTGGAAATGTACCTACCCGTATCGGGAAATTAAGAGACGAGGACTATGACGCGATCCTGCTTGCAAAGGCGGGTGTTAATCGTCTTGGAATAGACCTGAGCGAATTCCATGTAGAAGTACTGGACACTACTGAACTGGTGCCTTCACCTGCACAAGGTGCTTTAGGCATACAAATCCGGGAAAATGATACTGAATTGTTCCAGTTGCTTCAACAGATCAACCACGCTGCTACTGCCGAAGAAATCGCAGTAGAACGTAAGGTCCTCAATTTATTTGAAGGTGGCTGTCATATGCCACTGGGCTGTTACTGCAAAAAAGAAAACGGACAATTCGAAGTTTGGACGTCCAAAGCAGAGAGCGATGAAGATTTTCCTGATCGTCTTTTTTACCGGGTAGATAATTTAGACGGCCTGGCAGAAAAGATCGTTGAAAAATACACCAGCGAACGCAAATTGCCATCCAAAGTCTTTATCTCAAGAGAAATTGGAGAGCACAGTTATTTTAGAAGAGCATTAGAAAAACACCATATTGAAATTGAAGGGAGATCACTGATCCGTACTTTTCCAATTGTACATGTACTGGATCAATTCTATCTGAAAAATATAGACTGGATCTTCTTCAGCAGCAGGAATTGCGTAGAATATTTCTTTAACCTGAAACCCACCTTGTCTAAAAAGACAAAGTTTGGTGTTGTTGGCAGAGGATCTGAAGATGCTTTGAGAAGAGCCGGTCATCTGGCCAATTATGTAGGTGAAGGTGGCGATATAGATGAGGTTGCAGAAAATTTTGCTGCTCTGGTAGAAAATGAGACGGTGATGTTCCCCAGAGCACAGGACTCCCTGCTGAGCATACAAAAAGCACTAAAAGAGAGTACTAAAGTCGTAGATCTTCCCATCTATGAGACTGCAATTGTGGATGATATAGACCAGACTCATGCCGATGTACTCATCTTTACCAGTCCTTCTAATGTTGATGCATATTTTGCAGATAATTTACTAGACCCCGGACAGCAGGTCATTGCCATTGGCAATTCTACAGGAAAGAAATTTGATGAAATGGGTGTAAAATACCTTTTACCTTACTCTCCTGACGAAATAGGCCTGGCGGAAGCTGTCTTTGGAATAGACATTAAATCATAAAAAAGAGAGGTTGATATGTTACACCGCCCCAGAAGGTTAAGAAAAAATCCAATTGTCAGAGAAATGATTGCTGAAACAAGGCTGTCTAAAGACATGTTCATTTACCCGTATTTTATTGTACCGGGAAATGGCGTGGTACATGCTTTAGATGCCATGCCAGGAATAAATCATTACTCCACAGATACTTTAATTAAAGATGTTGAAAAAGGATTAAAACTGGGTGTAAATAAAATTATGCTGTTTGGAGTGGGAGATGAGAAAAGCGAAGATGCGCACTCAGCTTACCATGACCATTCTTTAGTACCAGTTGCAGTAAGAGAATTGAAGAAGAACTTTGGCGACGACTTATATGTGGTTACCGATGTTTGTGTTTGCTCTTATACCACGCATGGACACTGTGGTATTTTAAAAGATGATTATGTTCAAAATGATGCAACCGTAGAAGTGATTGCAAAAATGGGTCTTGCCCATGCAGAAGCAGGAGCCGATATGCTGGCCCCCTCAGATATGATGGACGGTAGGATCGGTGCGATGAGAAGTGTTCTTGATGGCGCTGGTTTTGTCAATACTGCAATCATGTCGCATGCAACAAAATTTGCTTCAGCCTATTACGGCCCCTTCAGAGAGGCTGCAGACTGTACTCCAAGTAAGGGGGATCGAAAAGCGTATCAAATGGATTTCAGAAATGGAAATGAAGCCCTGAGAGAAGCCTTACTGGATGAGAGTGAAGGTGCAGATGTCCTGATGGTGAAGCCAGCACTGGCTTATCTGGATGTCATGCATAATCTAAAACAACATACAGATCTTCCTATAGCCTGTTATAATGTATCCGGAGAATATTCAATGGTAAAAGCAGCTGCAGAGCGTGGATGGATTGATGAACAAAAAGTAGTAATGGAAACCATGCATGCCTTTGCAAGAGCGGGAGCAAGCATAATTACCACATACCATATTAGAGATATTGTAGAAAAGAATTGGTTGTAATATGTTAGAGTCTTTAAAAAAAATGTTCTCCGGAAATGAGGGCGATATGCCTGTGAATACCGGGAGCAAACCAGATATTTCAAGGGAAAAGTCTGCAGAATTGTACGAAAAAGCCAAAACATTTTTTCCTGGCGGAGTGAACTCACCGGTAAGGGCTTTTAAGTCTGTTTACGGGACACCCTTATTTATACAAAAAGGCGATGGTTGTTTTGTATGGGATGCCGACGGAAACCAGTTTATTGATTTCTGTGGAAGCTGGGGGCCTTTGATCCTTGGACATAACCATCCAAAAGTAAGAGAAAAAGTAACGGAAGTGATGCAGAACGGAATGAGCTTTGGCGCACCAACTGCGCTGGAGAACGAACTGGCAGAACTGATCGTCAAAAATAATAAACACGTAGAAAAGATTCGTTTCACCAGTTCCGGTACAGAAGCAGTCATGTCAGCCATCAGACTGGCCAGAGGCTATACTGGCCGTGATAAGATTCTTAAATTTGAAGGCTGCTATCACGGACACTCCGATTCTTTACTGGTTAAAGCCGGTTCAGGCCTGGTTACCTTTGGAGAAACCTCTTCTGCAGGAGTCCCAAAATCTTTCGCAGAAGAAACCATTGTTATTGGCCTGAACGATAAAGAAGCCCTAAAGAAAGCCTTTGAACAATTCAAAGACCAGATTGCAGCAGTAATCATAGAGGGGATTCCAGCAAATAACGGTTTACTGATCCAGGATCCTGACTATGTTGAATTTTTACAGCAGATCTGTATAGACAATAAATCCCTGCTCATTTTTGATGAGGTCATTACCGGCTTCAGATTAGGTTTTGAAGGTGCAGCCTCTTACTACGGAGTAAAGCCTGATATTGTTACCTATGGCAAAATCATTGGCGGAGGTTTACCAGTAGGAATGTATGGGGCCTCAGCAGAAATTATGAGCCATATTTCTCCAGATGGAGGTGTATACCAGGCTGGTACCTTATCCGGCAATCCGGTAGCGATGGCAGCAGGAATTGCACAACTGACGGAATTGTTGAGATCTGGCTTTTACAAAGAACTCAACAGCAAAGCGGGTGAATTTGCAGAAAGCATTCAAAGGTTTGCCACAGCAAGAAACTATAAACTGAAAGTATTCCATGTGGGTTCTATTTTCTGGATGGCTTTTACAGATAAAGATAAAATCCAGACTGCAGAAGATATTGATCCGGCAAGCATGGAGAAATTCAAGCTGATGCACCGGGAATTGTTGAACCGTGGGATCTATTTTGGTCCTTCAGGTTATGAAGTAGGTTTCGTTTCTGCTGCACATACAAAAATTGAACTGGAAAAGGCAAAGAGGGCAATATTTGAAGCTCTTGATATCGTTTTCAGAAACAAGTAATATTTGGTACATTAGATTAGTAATCAGAACAGATGAAGAAGTCGATCGTCATATTTTATTTCCTGTTGCTGTATAGCCTGGTGCAACTCATTTCCTGGGGAACACTAGTAGTTAAACTACAGCCATCCAGAATGGCGATGATCATGGGAGAGGGATCCGTATTTTTGTTTTTGTTGTGTATAGGTGCTTATTTTTTGCACCAGTCAATCAAAAAAGAAGACCGCTTGCATGAACAACAAACCAATTTCCTGTTGTCGGTTACCCATGAATTAAAATCTCCTCTGGCTGCCATTAAGTTATCGATCCAAACCATCATTAAGAGAGACTTGGATAAAGCACGCCAAACCTCTTTACTATCCAATTCCCTCAAAGATATTGAGCGTCTGGATGATCTGGTAGAAAATATGCTGCTGGCTACTAAAATTGAGAACCGTTCTTATTCTTTTCCAAAAGAAGAGTTTGATTTTTCTGAATTGGTTACTAAAATTACAGATCGCTTGCAGATCCATACCTGTGGCTGTGAGCAGGTCATCAAATCTAAAATACAACCTGGGATCAAAATCAGCGGAGATGCATTTGCCCTTTCTTCTGTGGTGACCAATCTTGTAGAGAACGCCGTTAAATATTCAGGTCCATGTGCAGAAGTGAGCGTAGAACTTGCCCAGCAAAACGGACATGCCTTTTTGGCAGTTTCGGATAAAGGACCAGGCATACCGGATGACGAAAAGATGCTTATTTTCGATAAATTCTATCGTGTGGGTGATGAAAGTGTGCGGAAAGCAAAAGGGACAGGTTTAGGCCTGTTTATTGTTAAAGAAGTATTACAAAACCACGACGCCGATATCAGCGTTAAAGATAACGTACCGCAGGGTACCATTTTTGAAGTAACATTTAGTTGATTATTATGCCACAGAAATTAAGAATATTACTGGTCGAAGATGAAGACCACTTATTAGATGCCATAAAATTAAATCTTGAATTAGAAGGTTATAAAGTACATGCCGTTAAAGATGGCAAAACGGCCCTTAAAATATTTAAGGAAGAACGTTTTAACCTGATCATCCTGGATGTGATGTTACCTGAAATGGATGGCTTCCAGGTTTGTGAAACCATTCGTTTGGAAAACACCGAAGTTCCAATTCTTTTCTTAACGGCTAAAAATACCAGCGAAGACAGAGTAATGGGCCTGAAAAAAGGTGCAGATGATTACCTGGTGAAACCATTTAACCTCGAGGAGCTGATCCTTCGTGTAGGAATCCTGGTTAAACGCAGTATGAAAGCCGATGATCTTAAAGAATTGAATTCTTATAAAATTGGCGATAAAACCATCTATTTCAACTCTTTTGAACTGAAACAAGATGATGGTGTTGTTGTCCCATTGACTAAGAAAGAAACCATGCTGCTTAAATTGCTTATCGAGCGTAAGAATGAAGCGGTTTCAAGAGAGCAGATCCTGGAAACAGTTTGGAATTATGATGTGTATCCCTCCACGCGTACCATTGATAACTTCATTTTAACTTTCCGTAAGTATTTTGAACCAGATCAGAAAAATCCGGTGTACTTTCATTCCATTAGAGGCGTAGGCTATAAATTTACGGATATACACAGTTAATGTTTAACGCAAAGACCAGGTATGGCCTGATGGTAATTTTTGCCATCGCTGCCATTGCATGCCTGATATACCAACAATATCAACTGGCCGCTTTTGGCGGTCTTTTGCTTGTTATCCTCATTTGGAGCCACTTTAAACAGAGTTCTGTCTTACTGGCTTCCAAGCATTTTAAGAGGAAGGACTATGAAGCAACCGTGGAAGCTTTGGCAGAAGTTCCGGATCCGGAGCGTCTGGCTAAGAACAGGAGAGGATATTATGAATTTATGCTGGCCAATATCGCCTTGCAAAGTGAGGAATATGAGGAGGCAGAATATCATTTCCAGCTGGCCAGCAGATTTCCCTTAGGCGGCAAAACAGATAAGGCCTTTGTCATGATTCACTTAGCTAATCTTGCTTTAAGAAAGAAGGATAAGGTAAGGATACTGGCCTATATAGAGAAAGCAAAAGAACTGGCCACAACACCAAAGGCCAGAGACATAATTAATAAATTAGAAAAAGAAGCGAACAGCTTATAAAACCATTAAAATTTAGATGAACACGTTATTTTTAGATGCAGCATTTTCGAAGCAAACAGAACGTCCGCCGGTATGGATGATGCGCCAGGCAGGCCGTTTTATGCCACAATACTGGGAAATCAAAAACAAATATTCTTTCCTGGAGATGTGCAAAACCCCTGAAATTGCTGCTGATGTAACGATGTTACCAGTCGATTTACTGGGGATTGATGCCGCCATTCTTTTCTCCGATATCCTGGTTACAGGCGAGGCCATGGGCGGAGACCTGAGTTTTACCCAGGGTGTAGGACCTAAATTTGCCAACCCTGTACGGACACTGGCCGATGTAGATGCACTGGAAGTAGATGTACTTGATCGTTTGCAATATGTAGCTGACGCGATTAAGGTGATCCAGCAGCGTTTAAACGGAAGCATTCCATTGATTGGCTTTGCAGGTGCACCATTTACAGTAATGAGTTATTTAGTTGAAGGCGGTTCGTCAAAAGACTTCAAAACCACCAAACTCATGTTGCATAACCAGCCTGAGGTGGCCCATAAACTACTGTCTAAAATTGCAAAAGTGACGGCCGATTATCTGAACCTTCAAATCGCAGCAGGAGTAAACGCGATCCAGATCTTTGACAGCTGGGCGCAGGCTCTGTCCTGGAATGATTATCAGGAGTTTTCTCACCGTTATATTCAGGAAATCATTGCCAACCTGAACAGGAAAGACATTCCGGTGATTTCCTTTTGTAAAGGAAGTTCCGTGTTTGCCCCGATTATGGCTGAGGCCAATCCAGATGTCATCTCTGTTGACTGGAATGCAGACCTGTTGAACATCAAAAAAAGTCTGCCTGCAGGCATTGCTGTTCAGGGAAATCTTGATCCGCATATTCTATATGCAGATAAGCCGGTGATTAAAAAACATATTCTTCAATTGTTCGAGCGTATGCGCGGAGAGAATGGATTTATCTTTAATCTTGGACATGGTATTATGCCCGATATTCCCTTTGATCATGTGAAATATGCTATTGAAGTGATTAAAGATTTTAAATACTAATTAGTTATGGCCTATTATTACATACTCGCTGTTCATATCATTTTTGTGGTAAGCTGGATGGCAGGTCTGTTTTATGGAGTCCGCTTGTTCATTTATCATACGGAAGCCAATGACCGCCCGGAAACAGAGCGGATCATTCTGCAAAAAGAATATGAGAAGATAGAGCATAAACTATGGTACATTATCACTACGCCAGCAATGATTTTAACTGTGCTGGCTGGTGCTACTATGATCTTTCTGAGGCCAGGATTGCTTTCTGCACCCTGGCTTCATGTAAAACTGGCATTCGTGGCCGGGTTATTGATTTACCATTTCATTTGCGAGCGCATTATGAAACAAATGAAAGCAGGTATTTTTAAATTAAGTTCGTTCAAACTCCGTCTCTGGAATGAAGTGGCTACCATCTTCCTGGTTGCCATTGTATTTACTGTAGTTCTCAAAAGTGCAGTAGACTGGGCCTATGGATTGATTGGGCTGATTGCCTTTTCTATGGTGATCATGATGGCCGTTAAATGGTACAAAGGATACAGGAAAAGAAAAGGCGAATAACGTATGAGGAAATATTTAGTGCTGGTTTTCCTGCTTTTCTTAGGGAAAACCTCCTGGAGTCAGTTCAATAATGCCGCTTTAGAAAACCGCATCCGGCCCGACAGCAGTTTAACCGGAGAACTTCATTTCGATTTCTATAACCTCAACTTTGTAAGGAATTACGAATACACCAATAACTTTCATGATGGTTATACCATATATGGGGCGCAATTTCAACCCCAGCTGGTCTATTATGCCCATCCAAATCTGGCACTTACTGCAGGAGTTTTCTATAGACAGGATTTTGGCAACGGAGGTATTTCGCTGGTAAAACCTTTGTTCAGCATGAAATACCAGAAGAATGACCTGAGCCTGATCTTTGGTAGCCTGGAGGGAGGAATTCAACACCATTATATAGAGCCTATTTATGATTTCGAACGGCAGCTTACCAACCCGCTGGAATACGGTACACAACTCCTGCTGGAAAAAAAAGCGATTAAGCTGGATGCCTGGATTGCCTGGCAAAACATGATCTATAAAGGTTCAGATTATAAAGAAGAAATCATTGGAGGCCTTTCCATGGAAGCAACTGTTGCCGAAAATAATGGATGGAAGCTCAGCCTTCCGGGTCAATTTCTTGCCCAGCACCGGGGCGGACAGATTGATGAACTTAAACAAGTTCCCGTACAAACCCTTTTTAATGGAGCAACAGGGATAAAATTGCATAAAAAATTCCAGGGTAGGGTCAAAGAGGTCTATACTGATAACTATATTGTTGGCTATAAAGACCTTTCTAAACAAAGAGACCAGAACTATCTGGGTGGCTTCGGGCTTTGGTTTACTGCAGGAATGGATACCAGGTATGGAAGCCTGTTGGCCACTTACTGGGGCGGAAATAATTTTATTACGATTAAGGGCATGCCATTGTATGAATCTGTCTCTGAGAACCTCTACGATCAGGGTTTTACCCAAAACCACCGGAATGTATTGTCTGTTCGCTATGCTTATCAAGAGGAGCTCCTTCCCAACTTTTACCTGGATGTTCGTTTTGAACCCCATTTTGATCTTGATCATGCCGACCATCAGTTACAATTTAATCATTCTTTCTTCCTAACCTACAAGAAGAGTTTCAAACTTCTTAAGATTAAATAATTATTTTTATCAGCGTGCAACCTTTGCCTCATTTAATTCATCTTCTTTGAACTAAACACAAAATGAAGTTGACGCTAACCTATACGATAAATGACTTGATTGACGGGTGCAAGGCCGGAGAGCGAAAGGTGCAGGCAGAGCTATATAAGCAAACTGCGTCGAAAATGCTGGTGGTCTGTATGCGTTATGCAAAAGATAAAATGGAAGCAGAAGACGTGCTGCAGATCGGTTATGTAAAGATTTTTCAAAAAATAAGGGAGTACAGAGGAGAAGGATCTTTTGAAGGATGGATGCGTCGGATTATGGTACATACAGCGATTGAAAGTTATAGAAAGAACCTCAAATACCTGGGCCATGTACAAATAGAAGAGGCTTTTGAACAGCCCTCTAGCGGATTTGACTTCGGTACCCTGGGTATGCAGGACCTATTGAATATCATTCAGAAACTGGCCGATGGGTACCGGGTGGTTTTTAATATGTATGCCATAGAAGGATACTCGCACAAAGAAATAGCAGAAACACTTGGGATCTCAGAAGGCGCCAGCAAATCACAGCTGTCAAGAGCAAGAGCAATCCTGAGGGAAGAAATTATAAAAATGGAGGGCATAAATTATGCATCACACACAGGATAATGAATTTGACCAGTTGTTTAAAGACCGGTTTGACCAGGCAGAGCTGGAACCTTCCCTGGGCTTATGGGACAAGATAGAGCCACAGCTGCAGCCTGCAGTGAAAAAACGTTTTCCGGTGTACTGGATGGCGGCTGCAGCGGTTGCAGTTGCCCTTACAGCCGGTTTGCTATTCATCAATAAACCAGAGAAGATCCGTCTTCAGGGACAGCAGGAAAATATGGCACGTGTGGAAGATAAACCTGTACCTGCGGTGATTAATAACAATAGACCAAACCAATTAGTGATTCAGGGTGTTGAAATTCGGTCTGTTGTATCTGGAGCATCAAAAAATGAAGTGTCCAAACCTGCCGTAGTCCCTGCCCTGGCAAAAAAAGATTTAATCGCTATGCAACCTATTCCTTCTGATGATCATCTTAAGGTTATAGTGGAACATGTAAAACCAGTGGTGCAACAATCTGCAGATGCCCTGCAGCAAGAGGGACAAAAGACACTTGCCGCGGCAGGTACAGAGATGAATGAACCAGATAAGGTGATCAATGAAAATGAGCAGTCAGAGAGAAAAGGCATCCGGAATTTTGGCGACCTGGTCAACTATGTTGTAGACAAAGTGGATAAAAGAGAACAGAAGATCGTACGCTTTAAGACAGACGATGATGATGAATCCTCCCTGGTGGCCATTAATATTGGATTTATAAAATTTAACCCGAAGAAACACAAATAAACCAGCAATATGAAGAGAATAGTTTTTGCAGCACTTTTGGTAAGCGGATTTACCAGTGTATTAAGCAGTAACGTGATGGCCCAACAGGATACGACTGCAAAAAAGAAAAATAAAAATAAATTTGAAATCACTCATGGAATTGGTATCAGCATAGAATCAAATTCCAATAAAACAGACAGTACAGGTAAAAAAAGTGCACCCAAAGGCCGTTTTATAGGGGGCATTACGTTAACCAGGATAGATTGGGGCTTTTCCAGGCTGATTGACAACGGCAGTTTTACACTATCTCCGAAGAATGATTTTCTAAGCTACAGAGGGGCTAAGACCAGTACATTTTCTTTCGACGTGATCCAGTTTGGCTATCGTTTTAATCCGAATTTTAAAGTGTATTTAGCCGGTGGATTTGACTGGACGCTGATCCGTTTGAGAAAAGACATTACCATCCAGCGGGGTGGAACTGATCTGACCTATGTGGAAGACAATATCCATTACAGCAAAAACCGTTTCTCCAACAGTTATGTACATATTCCACTGAACTTCGAATTCCGGACAAAAGAAAACAATGATGGAAAACGCTTTTACTTTGTAGTGGGCCCTGAAGTGAGTTTCCTGCTCAATGGAAAGATTAAGCAGATCAGTGATGAAAATGGAAAAGTTAAAACCAGGGATGATTACCACTTTCAAGCTTTCCGTTACGGAGGAACTGCCCGTATAGGTTATGGATGGATTGGGCTTTTTACCAAGTATTATTTCAACGATATGTTTGACAGCCCTGCTCAGAAAGGTTTGAAAAATATGTCCTTCGGTATTACAATAGGGTTAAATTAAGAGACATACACACACAAATAAAACAGAATCCTGCGGTTTGTACTGCAGGATTTTTTTATATCCTTATCTTTACAGGGTGAAGCAACAAATCATCAGCGTAAAGAACTTAACTAAGCAATATCAAACAGAACAGTCATCTGGTGTCAGCGATATCAGCTTTGATATTGAAAGCGGAAAAATCGTAGCTATTCTGGGCGAAAGTGGTAGTGGGAAATCAACTTTACTGAAGTGTATTTATGGTCTCCTGAAAACAGATGAGGGTGAAGTACATTTTAAAGGTAAACGAGTCCTTGGGCCGGATGAACAACTGATTCCCGGGCATAAAGAAATGAAGATGGTGACGCAGGATTTTTCACTGAACATCTATGCAAAAGTTTACGACAATATTGCTTCTATGTTGTCTAATACGGATGTTCAGGGAAAGAAAGACAAGACCTTTCAGATGATGCGGCACCTCAACATTGAACATTTAAAGGATAAAAAGATCACTCAGTTGAGTGGGGGCGAGCAGCAACGTGTAGCTATTGCAAAAGCTTTAATAAGTGATACCTCCCTGCTTTTATTGGATGAACCTTTTAGTCAGGTAGATGCTTTACTAAAAAATCAGCTGCGTGCAGATATTAAAAGAATCGCGGAAGAAACAGGTGTTACGGTGATTATGGTTTCCCATGATCCAGCCGATGGACTTTTCCTGGCCGATCAGCTGTTGCTCATCAAAGACGGAAAATTGCTCCAGCAGGGAGAACCTTCTTTTGTATACAACCATCCGGATCATATCTATACGGCCCGCTTATTGGGCAATGCTGTTGTTTTACACGCAGCAGAAGCAGAAAAAATAGGCTTACAGGCCAAAGGTCAGGCAGTTGTATTCTATCCGGAATGGGCAGCGTTAAAAAGCTCCTGGAACAGTAAAAGGTTTGAAGTGAAAGATGTATACTATAAGGGCTTTTATGAAGAACTGTTACTGCAAAGAAACGGAGTGACTATCCGTGCGATACAGCTAAATAGGGGAGAACATAAAAAAAATGACCATGTTCAGGTGAACATTGATCATTTTCTTAGATTTTAATATTAATAGCCCCCGAAATCAGTGAGTACCCAATTTTTTGCAGTATCTACAACAAGTGCATCGCAATAAGAACAGGTATCATTGGTGGTATCGTTATAGGGTGCACCGCAACTGGCACATTCATAGCTGAAGGCAATTTCTTTTTGAGGCTTACTTAAGGCGGCCAGATCCTTAGACAATACCAGCTTAAAACGGTGGACATCCATCTCCTGATCCAATGCAGTTAGTCTGGAGCCCAGTTGTACACGCTGATAAGTTGCACTCAACGTAAACATCAGGTTCAGTTTCTCATTAGCCTGGTTGTATTGCGATAAAGTAACGTCGTTAAGATACAGGCGGTCAAATACAAAACCACCAGCTGCTGCCTTTTGCTGGATGAGTTTTTCGGCCAGTGAAGACTCAGCAAATCGCAATAATTTTTTGTTATTGTCTCCGGTAAATACTTCCATAATCTGCATAAAAACATTGGACGCAATATCCTCCATGCGCTGTATAGAGAACAGCGGGTCATTTTTGGTCAGTTCGTGAAGATTGACATCGTTCAGCAAGGGATTCTTTCCGCCATAATCCTCCATTTGCGTAATCTCACTCAATACCCAGTCATAGGCGGCATTGTTAGTGAGTGTTTTACAGCTCAAACAACGGCTAACTTCACCCAGGGTATTCTCCAGTGCTGCTCCGCAATTGGGGCAATTGTTGGTGTTGTACATATCTGTACCTGAAATTTTTGAATCTGTACGTTTGATAAAAGTCCAGTATTCTGTATCCGTGTCCCCTTCATAGGACTCATTCAGCGAAGGATATTGCTGGCTGATAAATTCATCATCCATAGAAAAAGAGATCGCAACATCTGCAGTTTGATAAGCCCCGTCAGAACTGATCGATGCTACAGCAATATTTTGGATACGGATATTGCTAAGGCGATTGTACTGGGTTAGTTTTTTCATCATGGCAAACTGGGCAGTAAATCGCTGATATACACCATCAGACATCCATTTACGCACTTTACCCAGATCCTGCTGCTGCCAGGCTTGTTGCAATTCCATAAATGAAGTCCTTATTTTTTCGGGAGTCAGTCCTTCAGGGAATTGATGTTGTGGGCCGGACGGCATTAAAGGTTGAGGCTGCCCATTATTACCACCCAAATTGAGTTTGTCTTTAAACATGGTATACAGCACAATACCAATAATGATGACCACAATCATGCCCGGACTTAAGGGGATGCCCAGACCACCCCCACCACCATCTCCAAAGCCATGACTGCTGCTGTGAGATCCGCCGCTGCTATGTCCACCGGCACCGCCAACGCGTGCCATTGCAGAATAACTGTACAAAAGGATTAAAACTGCCGTAGGTATTAGTCTTTTCCCAGCAGGTGATGTTGTTATTTTCATTAAAAGGTGCTTTTATAGATAGAAGACGTTAGATTTTTTAAATAATATTTTATCCGGGTAGCGGCGGTGGGACATTGTTGAACAAATCAGATAATTCGGCTACTAATGAAGCTTCAGCCCATTGTGCCATCCCTGTTTTCCACACCATCGATTCACGTTTCAAAGCACCTGACTGTGTCATTTGTGCCAGCTGTTCCGCATTAAAAGGCCCTGTTTGCTGCCCATTGGAAGCAACAAAGAATAGTATTGCTCCTGGTATTGGCGGCGGTGTTGTGTTGGCTGGCGGCTGTGGGTTCGTACCAGAGGCATTGCCTAAAGCATTGGAAATGGTTTGGCCCATGCCTAAGCCTACGCCCAAACCTACTCCGGCACCTGCAATACCACCAGGATTTTCAGCGGCAATTTCAATGCTTTGCGCTGTTTTAAACTGTGCAAGTTTTTGCATGTCAATGCGGTCGAGGCGCGAGTAGTCAAAAATTTCTTTTTTGATGTCATCAGGCATAGATACATTTTCTACCAAAAACTTGGTGATCTTAAGCCCATAGGCCTCAAAATCTTCATTTAGTTTATCCTGACAAAGCTGAGAAAGATCTTCAAGACTTGCGGCTACTTTATCTATTGGAATATTGCCATTTCCAATGGCATTGGTAAATTTCGTAACGATGAGGCTCCGGAGCTGACCATTTATTTCCTCTGTTGTAAATTCTCCCGATGTACCCGCAATTTCTTTAATGAATTTTCCCCCTTCTGCTATGCGAAATGCAAATGTGCCAAACGCACGCAGTTCGATCATTCCAAAACGCGGATCATTCAGTGTAATCGCATTTTTGGTACCCCAACGTTGGTCTGTAAACTGCCGGGTGCTGATAAAAAATACATCAGCCTTGAAGGGGCTTTCAAAACCGTACTTCCAGCCTTTCAGCGTAGCAAGGATTGGCATGTTCTGTGTTTGAAGTGTGTACATGCCCGGCTGATATACATCTGCAATTGTTCCTTCGTTTAGAAAAATAGCCTGCTGGGACTCCCTTACAGTGAGTTTAGCATTCATTTTTATCTCATTATTATACCGTGGAAATTTCCATACGAGCGTATCTCCGCTGTTGTCTTCCCATTGTATAATGTCTATAAATTCATTCCGTAGCTTATCAAAAAATCCCATAGTTGATCTTTGTTGAATAAAAAATATTTTATGTAAATATAATAG
>NZ_QAIL01000217.1:0-25283 GCF_003061025.1 Pedobacter sp. HMWF019
ATTGAAAAGTAACCAATGAAAAATCTTATCTACAGTGCTGCCTGTGGGCTGGTCAAGTCTTTTAATCTCGAGAATGGAAATCTCTTTAGAGTCGAGGTAATAAAGTGTGTCAAAAACAATTTGCATAGGTTTCTTGTGTGCCTGCAAATTTAATATTTATGTTTAAAGACCAAATTGATAAATTAAAAAAATATGACCTGGAATAGTTACCAGTCCATTTTATGGCAGTCGTACCCGCATGATCTCACCAACCTTATTATTTCACAACGTTTTAAACCATCGGTTTCTACTCTTAGGACTTTTTCTTCATCAGTGAGGTCCACAGACCAGTTTTGGATTTCTCTTTGTTTGTCGAAGATCTTTTTCAACTGAGAAAGATCTTCGACAGACTCGATATTAGAGACGAAAATGAAAACGTTCATCATGGAGTTTTTATTTACCAATATTTAATTCCAGTTAACCTGGCCATTTCTACTTGCGCAAGGCAGAGCTGATATTCATACTGTAATTTGGTCAGTTCTGCTTTTTGGACATTTGTACTCGCACTGGTTAATTCCAGGTTTGTACCTATACCATTCTTGTACCGGCTTTGAGCAAGTTTTTGTGCTTCTTTGGCTTCTGCAACCTGACCTCCGGCATTTACCAGGCTGGAGCGATTGCTGTTGATATCAGTCAATACCTGTTTAATATTACTCTTAAAAGTATTATTCAGTGTCTCCTGTGCGAATCTGGTTTGCTTCAACTGGCTTTCTGATAGTCTTTCCTGCTTTTTTGCACGGCCTCCCTGATAGATTGGGATATTTAGGGTTACACCTGCGGTATAATTGTATCTGAAGCGGTCAATGTCTGGTGCATAGCCGTTTATATATCCAGTTCCGGCATTTAGTGTCAGGGATGGCTTTCCGCCCGTTTTACTTACAGCAAGTTCCGCTTCGGCCTGGGTAATTCTGTCTTTAATGAGCTTAAATTCAGGGTTGTAATTCCATGCGTGTTCCAGTGATTGTTCTGCTCCGTCTTCTAATCCTTGTACAGGAAAGGTAAAGCCAAGTGGAGCTTTATCCATCTTCATTCCTGTAGTATATTCCATCAGGATATATTGTTTGTCCAGTGAAGTCAGGAGGTCAATTTTTCTATTGTTTTCCTGGTCGATACTAGACTGTATAGAGAGTACATCATATTTTAATGCATCTCCATTTTTGTATTTAACCTCGGTATCCTTTTTATTTCGCTCCAGAAAATCGATCACACTGTTCTGGATTTGTATAGCTGCCTTTAAATAGGCAATCTGGAAATAGATGTTCGAAACTTGCGCTGCCATTTGGTTTTTATTATAATCCAAATTGTCTTTAGCGAGCATAAGACCTGCCTTGGCCCGATCTACACCGGCCTTTACTACGCCAAAATCCCAAAGAGTATAACTGCCATTTACAGAAGTCTTATAATTGTTTTTTGGCATGATCTGAAAGCTAAGTGATTGTGCACCGGCAGGTATGGAGATCTCAGATACCGGATTGATGTAGTTGTAGGTTCCTGTTGCCTGGAAGGACGGCAGACCGGTGGCTTTAGCAAGGGTAATCCGCTGTTGTTCTACATCTATAGCTTGTCCAAGTTCTTTAAACTGAGGAAAATAATTGAAAGACTGGTTGATAAAAACAGATAGATCTCCGACGGTTTGCTGCTGTGCATATAATGAGCTGCAGCTGAAGACGATAATGAATATATTGAATAAACGTTTCATAGTATTTTGTAATGATAAATTAATGTGCTGCTGCTGCTACTTTTGCCCTGGTTTCTGCATCCATGCTCTCATTTTTAAGTAAAAGCATAAAAGGAATGGTACACACAAAGAAGACGGCTATTAAAAGAAAACCGTCCAGATATGCCTGCATTTGTGCCTGGTTGGACAAAGCATGGTCTAAAATCCCATAGGCACCTTGTTTTGCTGCTATGGGATTTACGCCTTTTGCAACCATACCCTGGGTAATTCCATTTAGACGCTCTGTGAGTAAGGGATTGTTGTTCTGTAGATTGGAGACCAGATCGGAGCGGTGTGTAGCGAAACGATTGGTGGAATAGGTATTCATAATCGCAATCCCGAAGGCTCCTCCTAACTGTCTGAACATATTGTTTAAGGAAATCCCATAGGGCATATCCTGGGGTTTTAATCCTACTACGGCCTGACTTAAAAGAGGTACAGTTAAGCAGCCTGTTCCCACACCCCTGAAAATTTGAGGCAGGGTGAACCACCACCTTCCTGATTCTGGTGTTGCAAGTGAAGAGGTATACCCATGAAGGATAAATAGGGTAAAACCAATGATGACAAAATATATAGGCTTTATCCCTTTGCCAAGTCCTGCCCCTATGAAGGGCATAGCAAAGATGGTAACCAATGCACCCGGTACCATAGAAAGCCCAGCTTCTGTTGGCGTATAGCCCATCACGCGCTGTACCATAACGGGAAAGAGATATACGGATCCGAAAAGACCAAAACCACAAACAAAAGTGAGTACATTACTGCCAATCAGGTTTCTGTTTTTCATTACCCTCAAGTTAATCGCAGGTGTTTTGGTATGTAGTTCCCACCAGATGAAAAAGCCAAGGCCAATTACTGCGGCAAGGGCTAGATATCTTATCGACTGTGCCTGAAACCAGTCGTCAGATTGTCCCTTTTCCAGTATATACTGAAGTGCACCCACACCAATGGTTAAGGAAAGTATACCCACATAGTCGATCGGGATGGCTTTCTTATTGATATTATATTCATCGGGTTTTTTGTCAATGAATTTCCAGGTCAGCAGTGCTGCGGCTATACCTATTGGAATGTTGATGTCAAAAATTAATGCCCAGTGGTAATTGTCTACAATATAGCCGCCCAGGATAGGGCCGATAGTTGGACCAATTACAATACCCATTCCAAATATACCTCCGGCAATTCCTTTCTCCTCAGGTTTGAACTGATCGAAAAGGATTCCCTGAGATACAGATAATAGCGCACCACCACCTATACCTTGTACGAATCTCCAAAGGACCAGCATCCACAAGGAGGATGAACTGCCGCACATATAAGAGGATAGGGTAAATATGATAATGGAAGCAAGGTAATAGTTCTTTCTGCCGAAATATCTGCTTAAAAATCCAGTTAGGGGAATAATGATCACATTTGCAATGGCATAGGCTGTTACGACCCAGGAAGCATCTTCCAGTGTGGCACCTAATGTTCCGCTGATGTTATTCAGGGCAACGTTAACAATAGAAGTATCAATTAGTTCCATTACTGCAGCAGTAATGGTGGTAATGACAATAATGATTTTAATGTATTTTGACATCTGCTTCTACGCTAAGTCCTGCTTTTAAAATTCCGGTAAAAGTTTCCGGGCGATCAATCTCAATGGTTACTGGAACTCTTTGGGTAACCTTCACAAAGTTCCCTGTAGAATTGTCGGGGGGAAGCAAAGAGAATTTTGCACCGGTGGCATCACTGAAGCCAGATATTTTACCAGATATTTTATGATCAGGATAACCATCTACTTTAATATCTACGGGTTGTCCAACTTTCATATGCTCTATCTGCGTTTCTTTGAAATTGGCTACAATCCAGTATTTGTCATTGCTGATTAAGCTAAAGAGGGGTTGACCACCTTGTACGTATTGTCCTTTTTTTAAATTCGTTTTACCAACTTTTCCACTTGCCGGTGCAATGATCCGGGTATAAGAGAGATTAAGTTTAGCTTTTGCCAGAGCGGTTTCTTTGGCCGCAACAGTGGCTTTAGCCTTTTCAATCTGAGCTTGTGCTGTACCAGTTTGCGTGCCTGCCTGGGTTACTTTACTGCGACTGGAAATTAGTAGTTTCTGAGCGGTTTGATAGGCTGATTCACTGTTTTCAAACTGACGCTGTGTAATGGAGCCTTCTTTAAACAGCGCTTCATCCCGTGCTACGTCTCTTTTTGCTTTTTGCAAGGCAACCTCCTCCACACTGACTCCGGCAGAAGCAACTTCTTTGTTGGAGCCAATAGTAGGGATTTGGGACTCAGCACTGCTGAGGTCTGCTCTTGCAGCTAAAAGATCTGCCTCTGCTTGCTGTACCGCAAGGATATATTCTGAATCATCAATTACTGCAAGTGTGTCACCTTCTTTAACCTGCTGGTAGTCCAAAAGAGAGAAATGATCAATGTAACCCGCAATGCGGCTCAGTACAGGAACTGAGTTGGTTTCAACCTGCGCATTATCTGTACTTTCAAAATTTATAGCATGATTAACTTTACTAAAAGCGAAATAGCAAACGACAATTGCCGCTACACCTAAACCTGCAATTTTTGCTGTTTTTACAGCGGGAGATTGTTTTTTTTCTTCTTTTTCCATGATGTTATTTAATGTCACAAATGTAAACTAAGTTGACTATATTTGTCAACCAAGTTTACTAGTTAAAAGGAAAAAGACATTATGATGACAATAAGTAATTGTTAAAAAAAGACTAATTTTACCACTATGGAAAACCGTATGAATGAAAACGACAGAGTCCTGTTCAGAATAGTCTATCTTCTAAGGCGACTGACCGATAGATGGGCTTCTATAAATTTATCAAAAGTTGCTGCCCAGGAGTTTAATGTTACTTTTTTGCCTTATTTTATGAATATCGGTGAGATCGGCGTATCCAACCACGATCTGGTCAGAACGATTAAGGTGACTAAACAGGGTGTAAGTAAAACGGTTAAGGAGTTGGAGAATCTTGGTCTTGTTTATACAGAAAAGAGCGATACAGATGCCAGGTCTATCATGATTTATCTTACCGAATCAGGCAGGACGCTCTTTGATGTCATAAAAGAGCATTCCGAAAGTCTCCATGATGAATACAGGAAGCTTGTTGGAGCTAAAAATTTTGAACTGATGGTCGATACGCTCCTGAAAATTATAGCTTTTCATGAGCGTATCGAGAAAGATGAGCAATAAATTTCAGGCATCAGGCAATATCTATTTCTTTGGCCAGATAAACATCCTGAATGGTATGTAGGAATTCAACTCCTTCATTGAAAGGACGTTGAAAAGCTCTTCGGCCCAAGATAAGACCTGTGCCGCCAGCCCGTTTATTGATGACAGCATTTTTAACAGAATCCCCCAGATCAGATGCACCTTTCGATTCCCCTCCTGAATTGATCAGTCCGGCACGGCCCATATAACAATTTGCTACTTGGTACCTGCATAGATCGATTGGGTGATCTGTTGTTAACTGACTGTATACTAAAGGATCCGTTTTGGAGAAATTTATTGTAGTAAAGCCTCCGTTTACATCTGGCATCTTTTGCTTAATGATATCTGCCTGTATGGTTACACCAATATGATTAGCCTGCGCTGTAATATCGGCAGCCGACTCATAATTAATTCCGTCCTTTTTAAAATCGTTGTTACGGCAATAACACCAGAGTACGGTAACCATACCTAGATCATGTGCTTCTTCAAATGCCCTGGCAACTTCTACAATCTGACGATCGGACTCTGCCGAGCCAAAATAAATCGTTGCACCTACGGCCGCCGCGCCCAGGTTCCAGGCGTCCCGAACGGAACCAAACATAATCTGATCATATTTAGTGGGATAAGTGAGTAACTCATTGTGGTTCAATTTCACCAGGAATGGAATTTTATGTGCATATTTTCTGGCTACTGCTGCAAGATTTCCAAAAGTAGTGGCTACCGCATTAGAACCACCCTCAATAGCTAATTTTACAATATTTTCCGGATCAAAGTACATGGGATTCTTTGCAAAGGAAGCTCCAGCAGTATGTTCAATCCCTTGGTCTACGGGGAGAATCGAAACGTATCCTGTTCCTGCCAGTCTTCCATGATTATAAATGGAGGCCAGATTTCTAAGCACTTGTGGATTACGGTTACTTTGAACAAAAACCCTGTCAATAAAATCAGGTGAGGGTTGGTGAAGTAATTTTTTATCAAATGTGGTGCAGTGGTGATTTAAAAGTGTATCGGCATTGCTGCCTAGTAATTCAACAATTTTCTGAAAAGCCATAACTGTGTTTTTTTAAGAAACGAACTGGGAGGCTTTTTTGTTCTTAAAAACAATTATTTATCATCTTGTCCTTATTTCTATAGCTTATTTATAAGTTAACATTGCCTTAATAAAGTCAAAGATTTCGCCTGTTACTTTTGTTGCTAAAGAGTTTCTTAGGTTAAAGCATGGCGAAGACACTGAAAGATTTACCAGATTCTATTTTATTGAAGAAGTACGGCGAGGGCAATACCATTGCCTATAATGTGCTTTTCAAGAAATACTTCGATGCTTTATATGGCTTTGCATTAAAGAATGTAAAAGACAATTGTGTTGCTGAAGAGTTGGTAATGGATGTGATGTTAAGTCTCTGGAAGAAGAAAGGTGATATTCAAGTAGAACGAGATCTGAAAGCCTACCTTTTTCGATGTATTAAAAATGCAATCTATAACCACTACAGAAAAAAAATTCTTCCTACAGTATCCCTGGAGTTTGTATCTGAAGATCATGGCTTGACTTCAAAAGCGGCAGACTATGAACTGGACAGTAAAGAACTGGAAAAGATCTATCGGGAAAAGCTTGGTCAATTGAGCCCTCAGCGGCGCAGGGTTTATGAAATGAGCAGGGAAGAAGATATGACCTATTCTGAAATTGCTAAAAGTATGGACCTCTCCGTAAATACCGTGGAAAATTATATGGTGGCTTCACTTAGTTTCTTCCGCAAGCACTTAAAAGAACATGCAGATTATACACTAATCATGATCTTCTCCTTATTCTTCCTGTAATCTAACTTCACTGAGCTTATACTCCCCTAAAAATATTTTATTTTTTTCCTGTCTGATAGGTGGTCCTCCTTAATAATTGTGTTTTACCTATTGAACAACAATTAGAATGCAGGCGGAGAACACCTATAAAAGATTAATAAGAAAATACATTCATAACGATTGTACACCAGCAGAACTGGAAAGTATAAAAGAATTGATGAAGCTTCCACAAGCACAACGTCTTTTTGACGAGGTTCTTAATGAGCGCTGGTCAGGGCTTGAAGCGGAGCTGGATCTGGACCAGCCCCGTTTAAATCACAAATTACAACAATTCTATAACCGTTTGCAAAAAGACGAAACTGAGCAGGTACAGGTTAAAGTCTCCACCGGATTTTTTGAGAAAAAAACTTATCTGAGGTTTGCAGCGGTGCTTACGGCAGCTATACTGAGCTTGGGAACCTATGGATTACTTCAATTAAAAAAAAATCCTGCCAAAGAGCAGCTTGCTATTCATGAGGTTGCAAATCCGCTGGGGCAACAATCCAGGATCGTTTTGCCCGACAGTTCAGAAGTTTTTCTTGGAGCAGGGAGCAAGCTGAAATTTCCAGAGCGATTTAGTTCCAAAACACGGGAGATAAGTTTAGAGGGGGAGGCCTTCTTTCAGGTCACTAAAAATCCACATAAACCTTTTATTATTCATACAGGAACGGTGCAAACCAAGGTATTGGGCACGTCTTTTAGAATTGAAGCTTTCCACGGACTTCCACTAACTGTTTCTGTTGCGACAGGTAAAGTAAGGGTGGATGATTATAGAGGTGTTGAAATTCATTCGCTTGCAGTCTTGCTCCCCGGACAGCGGGTTTCTTATGATTCTGAAAAAACTAAGCAGGAATCAGTAGATATAGAAGAGGTTAAAGGCTGGAAAGATGGCCGTTTAGTTTTCAGAGGGGCAAGTCTTAGAGAAATTACCAATACGCTGGAACGCTGGTATAATGTAAAGTTTGATTATGGGAATCCTGGGAAATCATTGGAAAAGATCAGTGTGCTTTTACAGGCCAATGTTCCTTTGGCGAAAATTATGAAAGTTTTGAGTGCTACCGGCCACTTTAAATATAAAATAGATACAAATCATGTCCGCATCCATTAACAAGATAAGTACAGAAAGGATAAATATGTAGGGGTTCTTTACTAAACAAACATTCCCCGCCAAAAGGCGGGGAACGAATTTAATGTTATAAACCGTGTGATTTCGACGTCCTCCGGTTTATCAATCAATTTTTAACAGATCAATCGCTTTGCAGCGAATTAACCAGTAATGTTCAAAAATATGCAAAAAGGATTAAATGTATGTCCTTCAATTCGATTTATTATGAAATGCTCTTTAATTCTCATTGCGGCCCAGCTTACTTGCATAAGTATGCTACTGGCCAGTAATGTGAAGAGTCAGGATCTCGATCATAAAGTAGACTTGCGGCTGGAAAATGTAACTGTTGCACAAGGCCTGTCGGCCCTGGGTAAACAGAGCAACATCAAATTTTCCCTGAGAGAACAGTCCGTTCAAGCGGTCAAAAAGAATATAACCCTGGTGGCCAGTCAGATCACCATAAGAGAGGCCATCCAAAAATTACTGGCCAATACGAATCTTCAGTATAAACTGGTGGAGGGTTATGTAGTTGTAGACAGTAAGCCAGTACCTATTATGGTTACAGGTACAGTAATTGATGAAAAAACAGGAGAAACCCTGATTGGCGTTGGAGTAAGAGTTAAAGGTGCAAATACTGCAGTGTCTACCGATATGAATGGTAAATTTCGTATTTCTGTACCAGAAGGTGGCGCGACATTGGTTTTCTCCTATATAGGTTATCAAAGCAGAGAACTTAAAGTAGATGCAGGAACAAAAGACCTGCGTGTTTTATTAAAGACTTCTGCTTTCCAATTGGGAGAAGTAACCGTACAGGCCAGAAGAAAAACCAATACGGAGGTAGCTGTACTGGATGAGCGTAAGAAATCGGCCGTCGTGCAGGATGCAATTTCTGCAGCACAAATCGAACGTACTGGAAGTATTACGACTACGCAGGCCTTACAGAAGGTTGCCGGTGTTACCATTACTGATGATAAATATGTAGCCATCCGCGGATTGGGCGATAGAAGTGTGGTCGGACAGCTCAATGGTGTTCGTCTGGCTTCTTCCGACCCGGATCGGAGTTCTATTCCTCTGGATCTTGTACCTGCATCTTTATTAGATAACATTACAATTTATAAGACCGTTACACCGGATAAACCGGCTGATGCCGCTGCAGGTATTGTGGAATTAAAAACAAAATCAGTACCTGATAGTATGGTGGTTGATTTCGTTGCACAATCGGGTTTTAATTCCAATGTCGGGATCGGCGGAAAATACAACAGCTTTTACAATAGTGATATGGGCTTTCTGGGAACTAAGATCAATAAAAAGAACTTATCTCCAGATTTCTTAAAGCTTGAGCAGCAATACAAAGGAGGTCAAGCAGAGATTCAGCGCATGATTGCCAACAGTAACTATAGTGCAGGAGTCAAACAGGAAGTAAACCGCATCAATGGCATTATGCAAGGTTTTGATCCGGTATTGACCACAAGGTACCAGCAGGCACCGGTCAATCAGCTTTATTCTGCTAGTTTTGGTAACAGTTATACCCTGTTCAAGAAACATAAATTAGGCGTTATTGCCGGTGCCAACTATTACCGTAGAATTACAGATATTTCGGGTGGAGAGGTTCAGCAATACAGCATCTATCAAGGCGTGGTAACCGGGAACCCTCAGATTAGAAGTGCAAGAACTATTCCCAATTACATTACACCAAACAGTCTTTTTATGGGTAAATATCAAACCTATAAAGAGAACACAGGTACCGAAACTTTGAATTATGGAACCTTGCTTGGTTTAACCTATCGCTTTAACCCGCAACATGAGATCAGCATGCAATATTTGGGCAGCTGGGGAGGTGAAACCCAGGCTTCCAATATGCGCGGTTCTTATGAGTATACCGATTTGCCTGGTGATGTGAACAGTACAGTCTATTCCCTGAGACAATCTTACCGCAAACTGAATACATTCAATTTACAGGGAGAGCATAAATTCCTAAAAGGCGAGTATTCCCCAAGGTTAAGTTACAATGTTGCAAGCTCAAGGGCTAGCCAAAATGATCCGGATTACCGTTTTGTAAATCTGATCGATTATACACCTAAAGGTGGTGCATATATCGGCATACCTTCTTCAGATCCAAGAAATGTGAATCCAGGATCGGTTTATACAGACCATTTATATGCACTGTCTTCTGGTTATGTAAACGGATTTGGTGCATACGGGATTATCCAGGCGGAGCCAAATGGACGCAGATGGCGTAACCTGGATGAGAAAAATTACAATTATAAAGCTGATGTAACTTTACCTTTTAAGCTATTCGGAACAAAACAGGAGTTTAAAACCGGGGTCAATTATTTAAACAGGAAACGTGTATTTAATGAGAATGTCCTTTTTCTGCCGGGCTCTAACTTCTCTTCTATGTATAGTTTGCCACTATATTCTGTCGAAGGAAACCTGGACCGTTTAGTGAGCAATGAGATCATCGGAATCCGCCCGATAAGTTCAGGTAATGGCGAAGGCTCAGGTCCTGTAGGCGGATTTTTATACAACAGTCAGAAATCACCAAATAACTATAAAGGTTTCTTTGAAACCAAAGCTGCGTATGCCATGGTCGATTTGAAAGTAACCAAAGATTTAAGGGTTACAGGTGGTGTCCGTTTTGAGTCTACAAATATCCAGTCGGCAGTAGATACCTCCGGTGTCTTTTTAGATCCATCGTTAACTATACCGGGCCCTGATGGTACAAGGGTTCCTTTAACGCTAACCAGTCCAAATTCAGTTTATAAAGTAGGCTATAAACCTTACTATTCCTTAAACGCAACGTATAACTATAAGGAAAATATGAATTTCCGAGCTGGGTATAACACTACGCTAGCCAGACCGGAATTAAGGGAAATCACCAATGTATTTGAGTTTGATGCTTTCCAGATGGGATTGGTTGTCGGAAATCCCAACTTGATCAACCAATCTACTCAAAATCTTGATTTTCGCTGGGAATGGTTTCCAAATAACGGAGAAGTGGTTGCCGTATCTCTGTTTGGTAAGCGCATTAAAAATCAGTTGTATAAAGTCTTTAATTTACAGACCAGTGGCCTTGCTGCCACGTATCCAGAGTACCCGACCATCAGATTTGAAAATGATCCGAACATCGGTAAAGTATGGGGACTTGAACTGGAACTCGTTAAAGACCTAGGCAGACTTTGGGACCCGCTCCAGAATTTCTATGCAGGTACCAATCTTTTACTGGCGCAGAGCGAGATTAAAAAATCAGCCGAACGCTTAAAAGCAAACCGCTCTTTAGACCGTCATGCACCGGATAACAGTCCGCTTTTTGAGCAGGCACCCTATTCAGTAAACGGATGGTTAAACTACAACAACAAACGCTCTGGCACCAGCTTAACCGCAACATTTAACATGATCGGTGAGCGGTTGGTACAGATCAACCTGACCGGTGAACCTGATTTGTATACACGCCCTGTACCGGTACTGGATTTTGTATTCAGTCAGCGTATAGTTAAAAGGATCACGTTCAAAGGCTATGCAAAAAATATCCTCAATCCATCTGTAAAAACCGTTTACGCAAATCCGGGTACCGGTGGCAGATGGTATGGCAATGAATACATAAACCGTAGTTATAAGCGCGGAGCAGAAATTATGATGGGATTCACTTACAACTTGTATTAACCATGAGCGCATTAAATAGATATACCAAACATTTTTTTCAGCTCAGCTTACTTGTTGCAATGGCATTTAGCGCTTGCAAAAAAGACAAGCTGGATATGAATTACGACAACCGGAAAGTAACTGACCCCAGTAAGGGTTCTATGGTCAGGATTGTAAACCTGGCGGGTTACAACCAGGTTCAGGCTAACGGCGATACGCTGACCAATTATGTGGTGAGAGACCCGCAAGGTCCGATAGCTGATAGTTATCCGGCGACTAAATATTTCAGGGATAATGGAAGACTGGGCTCCACCTGGATCATACAACAGGATTTGTTTGGCAAAGGTGCATTAAAGCTGTTGACTGAAGACGTCAGTTTCGCGGGTAGGGGCCAGCCAACAGTGTTTACGGTTACTGATGAGCAGCAGCCGGTAGATTATTATCTGCCGACAACCTTATTACCCGGACAGCCTGCTTACATGAAAATACCCAGAGCGGTTTCAGCACCTTCAGATCCTTCTAAATTTAAAATAAGGATTCTTAATCTTACTTCTGCAGTAAGGTCAGCTGATCAGGTAGAAGACCTTCGGGTGCCATTGAGCCTTTCCTGGGCAGATGGTACATTGGTGAGTGCGAAAACCAATAACATCCAGCCGGGACAATATTCAGACTATGTGGAATTGCCTTATGGTGCCATACAGTTTAAAGTACTTACGGCACAGGGATACCAGGTTTCAGGAGCTAATGCGGACGTGATCAGTGCGGTAAATTCTACACTTGTAATGTCGCCTAACCTAACCTACGCACCGATAAAGACCTTTTTTCCAGGTGGGATCTATACTTTGGTGATCTCAGCGAGACAAACGGCTATCCCGTATCCAGGTTCATCAACAGGCGAATCCTATAAGGTTTTACAAAATACCTTTCAGATCATTAATGATATAGCTGATCCTGCAAATTTGACGTACAGCCGTTTACAGGCAGTAAACGCAATGCCAGGAATGGATGGTGTAAAAATTAGGGTGAACGGGCAGCCGCTTGGCATTGCAATGCCGTATACTGGCCATACCGATTATCAGTCTTTTATCATAGGCGATTATAAAATTGAAGCCATCAGCGCATCAGGGGCTAAACTTGCCGAGACCCAGCTGAAACTGGAAGCGAATAAAAACTTTAGCCTATGGTTTTATCCGGGAGTAAATGGCAGTCCCGTGATCCAGGCTGTTGCAAACGATTTGAGCGGTAACTACTTTGCGGGGGGAACCGATGATGCTTCGTCTGCCTACTATAAACAAGCCTTTCCTTTTAATATCCGCTTCCTGAATTTCTGTCCGGATTTCCCGTATTTAACGGTAACTGGAAATGATGGAGCTGCTTTTAACGGGCTTTTTCCGGTAGATCCTAATGCGGTAAATAATCTGATGCCCGGAGTTTTGCCAATAAACGCGCCTTATGTAAGCATGCGCCAGGAAAGTGCGGCTTATCAATTGATGGCTTTCCGTTCTACTCCGGCCATTATTCCAGGCAGCTGGGCAAAAGACATTTCGGTAATTACCGGGCAAAATCTGATTACCAGACCAGAGTTGTATGTCAGAACTGGCTTGCCGAATCACGAACCAGGTATATATACCGTCGCGTTGGTTGGTAGTACCAAAACAAACACCCCGGCGACACAAAAAGCTAAAATGATTATTCTGAAACACAATAAATAAAATTTTTATGTCACGATTAAGAATACACCAGCTTGGATTTTACATAATGGTTATGCTGTTTATAACTGGGTGTAGCAAAGTAGACTATATAAAAGTAGACAATCCGGCCTACCTTAGGGTATTTAACAGTCTGAATTATGTACAAACGCTGGATAGTAAAGATCAGGAAGTTCCCTTCCTGGCCATGCTGATCGATCCGGTGATGGACGGAAACGGAATGCCGGTTTCTACCACAATCCTGGGTGATTTCCTAGACCAACGTGCGCCTTATGCACCGCCTTATCCTTCGCATATAGGAAACAGTACCTCTGTGAACAACCCGGAATATCCAGGTAAAGAGGATGTACTGGTAGGACCTGTACTAAACGGTTTCGACCTGAGCAGCTGGGCTCAGATCCCATCAGGAAAGCACCGGATCGTTTTTATGTTCCGGCCAAAAAACAGTGTGCCTTTCTTTAATCTGGAACCAAAACTTAAAACAAAAGTCCTGATTGATACCACCATCGTCTTAGACGAAAAAGAAGTATATACGCTCAATGTATTGCAGAAAGATTACCAGACGAAGAAAAACGGCGTCCTTTTGAGACACGAAAATTTCTATAAGCTCCCGCTTTCTGATTCTTTGGTGTATGTTAATTTTTATAACCTGAGTTCCAAAGGATACTGGCAGGCAGACTATACGCAGAAGGGTGGAGGTCTTGGAAATAAGGGCGCATTGGGTGAGGGGATCCGTGACAGGGTGAATGTATTTTATAGCCTGTACAGGAAAAACAATGCAGAATCCGGATTGAGCAATTATTTGGGTAAATACCTGGGAGAAATGAAACGCAACACCGGGGAGGCAGATGTAAGTCCTTATTACAGTTTTCCTTTGTTTGCAGACCCATTGTCTGATGGTATCTATACCGATATCTGGCAGCGTTTGGATGTGCTTGCACCTGGAATGGATCCATCCAGCAAACCTTATGGAGGTATTGACCAGAGAACAAACAACAACTGGGCTCCGATATCCTGCTTTTCTAATGGAACTGTACGGCCTGCAATCACGAGTGACGAGAATTCTGTATTTCTGCCCAATATGATTGTGAACATCCATTCCGGCAAATACAATCCGCGTTCTTTTGCTACGGTAAATACCATTGAAATTGTAAATGGTAATGTTTACCTCACTACAATTCAAAGAAAATACGCCCCACCTATATACAAATAACCACAAGAAGATATTATACGATGAAAGCAAATCTATCATTAAAAACTTTATTTTGCTATTTGCCAGTCTTGCTTTTACTGTTCTTAAATGGATGTAAAAACGACGACCTGGACGTAGTTAAGGTGAATGAGAACGTCAGGTCGGGGGCGGATTTTATAAAAAACAATTACCAGCTGACCCTGTTTTCTGCAGCTATTGAAAAAGCGGGAATGTCCGATCAGCTCAATGGAGCAGGGCCATTTACCTTTTTGGCACCTTCTGATGCCGCATTTAATGCCATTGGTATTTTAAGGGCATCGGATCTCGATAAAATGAACCGAGATAGTTTAAAGGCGTTGGTACAGCGTCATGTGCTCAGCCGGCGGGTGTTGCTGCAGGATATTCCTGTAAATGGAGTAGACGTACGGTATAATACCTTGGCCGGTACGCAAGTGTATACCAGTCTGGCGAGCTATTATAAAGGTGATATCAACCTGCCCATTAATGGTCTTTATTATAATGGGGCATATGTAGACCGTAAAGATGTTCAGCTGACCAACGGAAGTTTGCAATTGCTCAATAAGGTGATGAAGTATAACTCTGGGACTGTTCAGGACTGGCTGAAAAAAAATGCGCAATACAGCATTTTTATAGCTGGACTAAAAAAGTTTGGCCTTTGGGACCAATTGGCAACAACCGGACCGTACACTGTTTTTGCACCCACCAACGCAGCTTTTGAAAGCGCCGGACTTACTGCTGCAGCTGTTGAAGCTTTAGTTCCTGCAGACTATGATGGAAACCGTCTTTTTGGAGCTTACATTCTTAATGATAAGCATTTTTTCATCTCAGATGTACAGGTGTTTTCTGCTTTTAGTGGCCAGAATTCTTATCTCAAAGAATTGGACAATGACGTATGGTGCATACAATTGAATGTAAACCAGGGGAACGATATGACGCTTCGTTACTCCCTGCGTCTAAAAAAAGCAAGGACAGGCTTTGACTATACTAATGAATCCGGCGGTAATGACTCCATGGCCAGTACAGATTATCTAACGGATAACGGAATAGTGCATTCCAGCGACGGAGTCATTGCACTGCCTGGTGAAACAAGGAAACAATAATCCAACAGAAAACCGTATTAACGATTACAAACAATGAACATTAAGAAATTACATCATAATTCCAGGAGATTTAGCTTGCTTGCTTTTTGTATGCTGGTGCTATTGGCGGCATCCTGCAAAAAGGCGGAGTTTGTGCCTGTGCCGGAAGGGGCAATCGTTCCCACTGATGAAGCTACTGCGAGTTTGAAAGAAGTACTGAATGCCAGTACCCATACTTTATTTAAGGCAGCATGGGGGCGCAGTACCATGGACGCTAAACTTAAAGCTTATGGCGAAAGGACCAAGTTTACCCTTTTAGTACCTACCGATGCGGCTTTCCTTGCAGATGGAATGACCTTGGAAGTGATCAACAAGACCGCACCAGAGGTGCTGGACGAACTATTGATGTACCATACCATTGCGAGCAGCCTAGACATTAAAGACCTCGGGCAAAGATTGGACAATACAATGGAAATGTCCATCTTATCGAATCCTGACCTGCGTGTTAAACCCATCTCGCCCAGCAATCCTTACGGGTCTGAGCCTTATTTTTACAGACAATATCTTAAAGTTCAAGGCGGAAATTTATACATCAATGGAAAAGATGCCGGAAAGATTTCGCCGGTACCGGCCAGAAATGGCATCTTTTGGCCGATCAGCCGTGTGTTGCACAAACCTACAAAAACGATGCTGGAAGTGCTGCAACAAGATGGTCGGTTTGGAATTTACCTGGAGGTATTGCAAAAGTGTTCAGACCTTTATTTAGAGATTTCTGAAGGTTATATAGAGCGCCCATGGACTAGTGGTCTGGTGATTGAGGATCAGGGGTCATTTTACCCGAATATCACTTTTGGTTCTGTATTGGCACCAACAGATGCTGCCTTTCGGGCTGCAGGTTTTGCGGATGCAGATGCCGTAATGGCAATGAACGAGCAGCGTGGCCTGCCATATTTAGATTGGGACCTTGGAGTAGTCGTGGGTATGTTTGCATCCGACTATATGTTAACCTACCACCGCTGGTCAGACCTGATCTATCCAGTGGGTGAATACGGAAATGCAGGCCGGGCAAATTCAACAGCTTTCTATAGTAACGACCTGAACAATGAGGTGTTGGCAAACTATGTCCTGCGTGATAACGGAGGTAATGGTAATAATATACCTCCATTGATTATGCCAATGGAATTTGGCAAAAACGCAAATGGAGCTGTGACCATTAAAGCTAAAGGATCAACACATCCGCTAGCAGTCGTAATAGATGGCGATATCAATACCCTTATGGGGCCTATCCATGCGGTAGATCATCTCATTCCAACTGCTGATTTTAAGTTTTAACTGGAAATTTTTCGCTAATAAGACCAAAACAAATGAATACTAATTTGAGACTCAAGCCGCTGTTCTTACCCTTGCTGTTCCTGGTTGCAGGATTGGGTGCTTGTAAGAAAGCAGAAAATATAGTAACCCCAGATTCCGGCAGCATCTCCAGGGTAATTGCCGATAACTTTAACCTGTCTATATTTAATGCAGGATTAGTTAAAACAGGGTTAACGACTAAATTACTGGAAGAAGGTCCCTTTACTGTGATTGCCCCTAGTGACGATGCATTTAAAGCTGCGGGGTATAATACCACTGCAGATATGATTGTTGCTGAACCGGCAGTTATTTCACCTATCATGAGGTACCATGTTTTAAACGGGCGCTTTGACTTTAGTACCCTGCCTTTTTTGTTTAACCAGGAAATCCGCTCTTATAATGGCGGTAAACTTTTCGTCACCCGCTGGGTAAAAGGTCCGGATACGATACTGACCATCAATGGGGCTGTGATGCTGACGAAAAATGTAAAAGCATCTAATGGTTTGGTCCAGGTGGTCAACAGGGTATTGCAACCTTATACCTTTGAACATGTAGTGGAAGTAATTGCAAATGACAGAGATCTCAGCTTGTTTTATCAGGCGTTACAGCGTGCTGGTTTAACCGAAATGCTCGGTAAAAATGAAACTTATACCATCTTCGCACCAAATAACGCAGCAATGAAAGCTTATGGATTGACCTCCCTGCAGGATATTGAAGCAAAAGATCCGGCAGACTTAGGCCGCATGTTGCGATATCATATCCTTGCCGATCGTCGTTTTGTATATGATTATATCCTGAGTTCGGGTAAGGAGATTCAAAGCCAGCAAACGATGGTGGATGGCAACTCCATTACCATAAAATTAGTAGCGAACCCAAGTGCTCCGGGCACTTATTCCGGGATAACATTACAGGGAACAGGAAATACAACGGGTGTAGAAATTTCAAAAACACAACGGGACGTACTTGCAGGAAACGGTGTTGTGCACACCATTCAAAGTGTGCTGAGGATCACACAGTAAACCATAATTAAGATTTTACAGATGACATTATATCAAACATTCAAGATAACCATCTTGCTGCTCTTTCTTCTGCTTCCTTTTGCGGGTATTGCGCAGGAAACCAGCGGTACGTTAAATGGTACCGTATTTGATGCGACGGGGCAAGCCTTGCCGGGCGCCACCGTAATCGCCATTCACCGACCTTCAGGCACTAAATATGCCACTTCGGCCGATGGTAAAGGACGTTATTACCTGCCCAATTTGCGCATTGGCGGGCCCTACAGTGTAGAGGCGGCCATGATCAGCATGACCAGCGATAAAAAAGAAGGAATCACCATCCGTTTAGGGGCTTCGATCTTATTGAACTTTGCGTTGAAAGACCAGGCACAGCAACTGGGGGAAGTGGTGATCAAAGCGACCAAAAGAGGGGCGCAGGCCAGTACTTTTGGTTCGGGCAAGAACATCAGTGCCGACCAGGTGAAGAATATGGCCACGGTTTCCCGGAGCATCACCGACATCACCAGATTAGTGCCCCAGGCCACCAAAGACAACAGTTTTGGCGGTACGAATTTCCGCTATAATAACGTGACCATAGATGGTGCGATCAATAACGATGCGATAGGATTCAGTCCATCTTTGGGCGGCCAGTCTGGTACCTCTGGTATGGCCGGAAGTTCCACCCGTACCAATCCGATCTCTCTGGATGCGATAGAAGACATGCAGGTATATCTTGCTCCATATGATGTGAAGATCGGCAATTTTACCGGGGGATCGGTGAATGCGGTAACCCGCAGCGGTACCAATACGCTCAGTGGCTCGGTGTACGGCTTTGGCCGTAATGCAGCCCTTACAGGTAAGGACCGCGTGGGTACACTAGGGAGGATGAACAGCGATTTCTACGATTACCAGACCGGCTTTCGCATCGGCTTTCCACTGATCAAAAATAAGTTGTTCTTTTTTAGTAATGAAGAAATCACCAAAAGACAGGATCCAGCGCAGCTGAAAGCCGGCCAAGCCGAAACCGCTCAGATCCTGAGCCTTGCCGATGCCAATGCAATCAGTGGCTCTAACCTGATGGCTGCCGGTACAGCCGGAGATTTCAATACCTATTCCAAATCGCATAAATTCTTTAACCGTTTGGACTGGAATATTAATGACCACCATCAGCTGGCTGTGCGGAACAATACCATTATCTCCGAAGCAACCCATATGGACCGCGACCAGCAGGATTTTCGTTTCAGCAGCATGGGCTTTTTACAAAAGAACAACCAGAGCTCTACGGTAGCGGAGCTGAAAAGCCGCTTTGAACATGGTCTTTCCGGCAATTTATTGGTGGGTTATACCCGTGTGAACGATTCCAGGGACCCTTTGGGCGATCCGAGTCTTCCCCAGGTGCAGATTGCCGGGCGTACCCCCGGCACCACCATTTACCTGGGCACAGACCGTGAAGCGAGCATTTTTAACATGAAGCAGCGGACATTGGAACTGACCGCGAATCTGAGCTGGAACCTGGGCAAACATACCCTGACCATAGGTACCCATAATGAGCTGTACAAGATCAATTACGGATTTGTAAACGCGTGGAACGGCAGGGTCGATTACCTGAGCATCGAAGATTATTTAAGTAACAACCCTTACCGGGTACGTGGGGCGTATAACTATACCAACAACAACCGGGAAGATATCCTGGCCAATCCAGGTGCGATTTTTAATGTGAATATGTACAGCGCCTATTTCCAGGATGAGATCCGGGTATCGGACAAATTGAAAGTGATCCCGGGCATAAGAGCGGATATGACTGATCTGCCCACCAAACCCGACTTAAGCGATAAAGTACAAACAGCAATGGCCGATCCTTATTTCGGAACGACCTACAACTATACCCCTTTAAGCAGAATCGGAAACAACTATCTGAACAAAGTACAGTTGTCTCCACGGATCGGCTTCCGTTACGACTGGCTGGGCGACCAAAGCCTGATCCTTCGTGGAGGCGCGGGTCTGTTCACCGGCCGGATCCCAATGGCCTGGATTGCCTATGCCTTTTACAATACCGGTGACAGTTTCGGTGGCTTTGACCAGAAAGCAGACCAGAAACCCTTTGTTCCGGGCAGTAACCCTTTGAAAGGTGGAGCGAATGGAATCGGTGATTTCATTGCGGCCAATGGTACTGTAATCAATAACCGCAACAGTGGTAAGACTCAAGCCGATCTGATCGACAATGGTTTTGTGATGCCGCAGGTCTTGCGAACGAGCTTAGGCCTCGATTATACCATTCCCAGCCAGTGGAAATTCACGCTGGAAGGCATTTACACCAAAAACATCAAAGATGTGTTGTTCCAGCAGTTAAACGTACAGGACAATCCGACCTATTATGACTATGATACGAAACGTCAGCAACCGATCTATAGCGGAACGGTAGACCCGCGTTTTTCCAATACCTATTTGCTGAGCAACACCAGTAAAGGTTATCGTTACAGTCTGACCGGAAGCATTAGCAAAAGCATTAATGATGTGCTGCAGGCCTCAGTTTCTTACACCTATGGTGCATCCAAAGACCTGTCCAACGGGGTAAGGAACTCGATGGAATCCAACTGGCAGCTGAACCAATCGCTGGTGCCCAATAACCCGACATTAGCCAACAGTAATTTCGACATCCGAAACCGGATCGTGAGTACCATCAGCTATAATAAGGTCTGGAGCAAAACGAATAAAACCAATGTCTCGCTGTTTTTCAGCGCACAATCGGGCAGTCCGTTTACCTATGGCATTGTGAACAACAGTGTACAGGGTTTACCACAGCAGGTTTCACTGGCGTATATCCCTCAACGGGAGGAAGCGGTCCGTTTCTTTAAGGATAGAACCAGCGGTGGGCAGACCATTACAGCAGCTCAGCAGGCCGCAGCTTTTAACAAGCTGATAGATGAGGATAAATATTTAAGCAGCCGAAGAGGTGATTTCACTGAACGGAACAAGGGGCGTACCCCATGGAATATGCAAGCAGATCTGCACATTTCCCATGATCTTTTTGTGAGTCCGGCAGGTAAACAGTTCATCACCCTGACGGCCGATGTGATGAACCTGACCAACCTGATCAGTAAAAGCTGGGGGATCCAGTACTTCTCGCCCAATACGTTCAACTCGACCTCCAGTTTAGGCTTAACACCAACCTTGTTTCCGCCGCAACAGAACACGGGAGGGTATCCAGTGTATGAATTTACTTCACCAGGAAAACCTTACAGTATAGATTACTACGGTTCCAGGACCCAGGTACAACTGGGAGTCAGATATACTTTTTAATAGAAGAAGATGAACTTACATATTCAAAATGAAATGAAGAAACAGTATAATATGAATCCGTCTGTGCTCTACAAATGCTTATATGGTCTGTCGATCATTCTATTGTTGTTTGCAGCTTGTAAAAAGAACGAGAACCAGCCAGTAAAAGAACCGGTTTCTGTTAAAGAATACTATCCCAATAGTGGTGCTCAGGGTACACTGGTTACTGTGTTGGGTAAAGGGTTTGGAGATAAAATAGAGGTCGTGTCGGCCACCTTTTCGGGTAAAGATGCAAGGGTGATCAGTGTAACACCTGATGCTATAACGGTACAGGCTCCGGTAAACGGACAAAGTGGCGATGTTGTAATTAAGGTTAATGGTGAGGCCTTATCCATCGGTAAATATACCTATCAGGAACTTAGCGTACAGAAAATTGATCCGGCAAACGGAGGAGC
This sequence comes from Pedobacter sp. HMWF019, assembly GCF_003061025.1. Lineage (GTDB taxonomy): Bacteria > Bacteroidota > Bacteroidia > Sphingobacteriales > Sphingobacteriaceae > Pedobacter. The sequence goes on from NZ_QAIL01000217.1 coordinate 21,626, forward strand.
AGGTACGCTGATGCGGATTTCCGGGACTGGATTTAGCAGTTTATCCGGGCCGGCAAAAGTTTTTATTAATGATAAAGAAGCCAATGTGGTCAGTGCCAAAGACACTTTATTAATTATTCAAGTTCCTGCAGCCGTTGGTTCCGGCCCGGTAAAAGTAGTGGTGAATGGTAAAGAGGCCTCCGGCCAGTCTTTTAAATTTCAATCCATTACAGCGATCAAACCTTTAACAGGGGGCAAAGGAACCAGGGTCCGTGTAAACGGTTCAGGTTTTGAGACACTTGCAGCGGGTAACTATGTGGATTTTAATGGTAAAGCTGCGCTGGTACAAGAAGTAGCAGAAGACCATTTGGTTGTTGTTGCTCCAGATGGGGTAACAACGGGACCTTTGTCAGTTACTGTAAATCAACAAAAAGTAGTAGGACCGGCGTTCACGGTAGTTGCCGCGCCTGTGATCACGAATGTAACGCCATTGAGTGGTCCGGCAGGAGTATTAATGACGATTACAGGAACTACTTTTAGTACGATTGCTGATGAAAATAAAGTGAATATTAATGGTGTTAATGTACCAATAACGTCTGTAACGGCTACAAAAATTACCTTAAATATTCCAGGGAATACAGGCAGCGGTAAAATTTTATTAAGCGTAAATGATCAGTTGGCACAGGGCCCTGATTTTAAAGATCAAACGCTTGGTATTTCAAAATTAAGTCCGGAAAACGGTTTAGCCGGTACCCGAGTGACCATCACTGGTACAGGATTTAATACTACTGCAAGTCAGAACCAGGTTACGTTTAATGGTACGGCAGCTAAAGTGGAAAGTGCTACAGCTACAAGTTTAGTTGTGATTGTACCGGAAGGATTTACCTCAGGCCCACTAAAGGTTACCGTAGCTGGAATAATGGCACTTGCACCGAAAGATTTTAACCGTTCGGGTATCATTACTGTGGCGGGCGGAATTGGTAGTCCTGATCTGAAACTAGACAATTTTAATATAGGTGGTCTGGTCTCGGATAGTAAGGGAAATTTGTTCGTAATGGAACCAGACTACCATCGGATCAAGAAGATTACTCCAGATGGAAAAGTAACTTTGTTTGCCGGTAGCCCATCAGGCACACGGGGAGACAGCGATGGGCAGGGCAGTGCGGCATCGTTTAGTTTTGGTTATAATATGGGTATATCTATAGATGCTAATGATAATTTAATGGTAAGTGATAGCAAAGGTATCCGTAAAGTTACCCCGCAAGGTCTGGTGAGCACTTTTGCTACTGGTTTGGGCAACAGTTACAAATCTACTGTTACTGATGGAATGCTGTATGTACAAAGAGGAAGTTATTCCGGATACTGGAAAATTGACCAGAATGCTGTTAAAACTGGATTAAACACCGGAGGTTATTCAGAGGATAACCGGCCTGTAGTGAACGGAAACCTGCTTTATCATGTAAATAGTAATGGAGGAGTTATTGATGTTTTCAATCTCACGACCTTACAAACCAGTTCCAATTGGGTAACTGGCTTAGGTGCTGTTAGTGCTTTGGTATATGACGGTCAGGGTAATATCTATATAGGTGGCAGGAGCGATAATGCGATCAGAAAAGTCAATATTGCGACTAAAGAAGTCACCATAGTTGCGCAGTTTTCGCCGGGCAGTAATATCGATGGAGCGTTTAGCGATGCGAAATGTGGTAATATCAGCGACATGACCATAGATAAACAAGGCAATGTTTATTTTATTGACGCGACTAATAATGCAATCAGAAAAGTCTTCTTTAAATAGTCTTTAAAATTTTCTAACGATCTCTAACGGGCTGGTTGGAAACCAGCCCGTTTTTTTATTTCTATTTTTTAGAAAACAATTAAACCAAAACTATTTTTATCAGTCATAGCTATTGAAACCGATACGATACGCTTAACCAAAACCTGCTATGACTTTAAAATTCTACTCTTTTAGTACCGTTACCTTACTGCTTGGCCTTTCTTATTTACCTGTATTTTCTCAAAAACTACCTTCTGCCCAGGAAAAGAGTTTAATTGCGCCTGCAGATATCAGAATTGACGGAAAAAATAAAGAATGGGGCACCGGGTTCCAGGCTTACAATAAGAGTACAAACCTCCAGTATACCATATGCAATGATGATAAAAATTTATACCTCGTTGTAAAATCCACTGATGTGCTGAACAACAGGAAGATCCTTGCGGGGGGTATTACCTTTGGTGTAAATTCTGATGGTAAAAAGAATGAAAAAGAAAGCATCCAGCTCACCTTTCCTGTGATCACAGCTTCTGCAGGCTTTCGAGGTGGAAGAGGCGGAGGTGGTGGCTTTGGCGGAGGTGGACGTGGTCAACGAGGTGGTGGACAAGGAAAAGGTCAGGGGAAGGCGATCAGGGAGTCTGCTAAGGAAAGAGATTCCATTATGGCTGCCGGTCAGAGGAGCCAATTACTCCAGGCGAAGGAGATCAAACTTAAAGGTTTTAAAAACACAACCGATTCGGTGGTGTCTATCTATAATGAATTTGGTATTAAGGCATTTGCTTCCATTGATGGAGAAAATGCCTTTTTTTATGAAGCAGCCATTCCATTTGAAGCCCTGGGCATTACAAAGGGTTATACCGGAGTTTTGGCTTATCAGATTCTGCTGAGCGGATTGCAATTGAAAGATTTCAATGGCGGTGGCGATCCCGAACTGACCAGCCCAACAGACTTCTGGGGCAAATATACTTTGGCTACAAAGTAATACACAGACACACAAATAAACCAAACATACCTTTTTATGAACTATTCTTATGCGCTATTGCTGTGCCTTTTTTTTAGTTCCATGTACGTCCGGGCGCAGCGACCCGGGAAGCAGGAACTTCCGCCCCCACTTGCCCTCAGGGAAATCAGTGGAATTGTCAAAGACTCTACAGACCTTGGAGTCATTGGGGCTACTGTAACCCTCACTTCTCCTAAAGACACTTTAAAAGTAAGTACCAATACCGATGGGATTTTTGTTTTCAAAAATGTAAAGTCTGCAACTTATACATTGATGGTGCAAAGCATAGGTTATATCCCTACTAAAGCCATGCGTTATAAACAAAATGACGCTGTTGCAAGAATTGTCATGGATCCAATTGTCCTTCAGGAGCAGAAAAACAACCTGAACGAGGTGGTGATCAATGGGACGCCCTCCATCACCTATAAAACTGATACGGTTGAGTACAAGGCCAGCGATTATATTGTCCGGCCTAACTCAACTGTAGATGAACTGCTCAAAAAAATGGAAGGAATGGAGGTTGGGAATGATGGTACACTGGTTCACCAGGGACAGAATGTAACCAAGGCCAAACTAAATGGAAAAGAATATCTGGGCGGCGATATCGCCAATGCAATTAAAAACCTGCCTGCTGAAATTGTGGATAAGATCCAGATCGTAGACGATTATGGAGACCAGGCTGCAAGGACCGGGATTAAAGATGGGGATCCGGAAAAGATCCTGAACATCACCACCCGGGTAGATAAATCTGTTGGAAATATGTTGAGCGTTAATGGTGGTGCAGGAAACAACAAGCGCTATGACGCCGGGCTATTTGGTACCCGCATCAATGGCAATCAAACGATTGGGGTGAATGCCAAATTTAACAATACAGTCAATGGTGTAGCTTCCAGTGGTGATAATGGCGG
>NZ_QAIL01000217.1:25293-42644 GCF_003061025.1 Pedobacter sp. HMWF019
GCAGCAGCGGAGGCGGAAGCGGTGGTACCACTACCACAGGTAATGGCTCCTTCAGCATACGGGAAAAACTGGGTAAAAAAGTAGAACTGAATTTAAATTATGGATTTTCTACCACTAAAGTGAGGTCCTTAAACGATACTTACTCGGAGACACCTACCGTGCTGGATGGTTCTACTTTTTACACCTATGCCACTTCAACAAGTGAGAGCAAAAACCTCACCAAGAACCATAATCTCCGTGCAGAAATAGAGGCAAACCTGGACAGTAATAATTTCTTACGTATCATTCCAACCTTGAAATACGGTTCTACCAGCAGCAGCAGAATCTCAAATATTATTCAGACGGGATTTCTGCACCAGAACCGTACAGGAGTAAACAGCAGTATAAATAAAACACCTCAAATTGGAACTTCAGTATTTTATCAGCATATCTTTGCCAAGCCCAGAAGGAATTTCTCCGTTCAGGCGGATCTGAACAGTAATGACCAGGACCAGGAATCCGAACAGGATACCAAGATCATTTATTATCTGAACCAGGCTGAAACGGAACAAAGGGACTCCGCTGTGAACAGGATCATTGCCCGTAAAAATTTGCAGAAAAATTACCGGGGAAGTTTTACCTATGTGGAGCCTTTAAATACGAATACTCAGCTGGAGTTAAATGCACAGGTTAATTATAACGGGTATGACAATACTGCAACCACCAGGAATATTGTAAATGGTGGACCAGATCATATTATAGATTCACTCAGCAATATATACAATTACTCTTTTACCCAGGGTAGGATTGCGTTAAATTATCGTTATGGAGTTGGGCCTCTATCTAAGGTACGGTTCTCTGTGGGTATAACGGCTGTACCAACCCTGCTTTCTGGAACTAAAGTAAGTTTAGGTACCACGACCAATAGAAATAGTTTTAACGTGATTCCTATTGCGCGCTTTGAGTACTTATGGTCCAGACAGGAAAAAGTAGCGATTAACTATTCCGGGAATGCTGTTGAGCCTTCTTTTGATCAGATCCAGCCGGTCAGGGATGTATCTAATCCGCAAAATCCTATTGTGGGTAACCCGAATTTGCTGTCCACGTTTGTACATTCTGTTAATGCAACTTATAATAACTATATCGCGAATTCGAAACTGAACTTTAATGTCAATCTAAACGGGTCTATGACAGAAAATGCAGTGATCAGCAATAACGTGCAGATTGTGGATCAGAGCGTAAATTTGCCTACACCAGTTTATATTACTGAAACCCGTTATCTGAATACAAATGGCGTGTATAAGATTGGAGGAAATTACTCCGTGAGCAAGCAGTTAAGCGACCGTAAATATAATCTTTCGTTTAGCGGATCGGCCAGTTATGATCACCGCTTGTCTATGTATACTTCATTGAAGAACATCAATACAGTACAGACTTTTATTGAGCGTGTAGGACCGCGGATGAATCCGAACGACTGGTTTGAAATAAATCCGAATGTGTCTTATAATTATACCAAGTCAGACAATAGTCTGCCTAATTTTCGGGATACTAAAACCAATACTGTGGCGCTGAATGTGGATGGTAAGATTTATTTCTGGAATACCTTTTTATTTGGTTATAGTGCCAGTAAGAACTATGTAAGTGGAATCAGCGCGAATATTACTTCTAATCCTTTTGTAGTGAATATGTATCTGGAGAAGGAATTGTTTAACCGCAGGGGTAGATTGACTTTACAGGCTTTTGATCTTTTGAATCAGAATAATTTTGTGAACCAGGATGTTAGTGCAAATGGTACGATTACGCAGACAAAATCTAATGCTTTGAGCAGGTATTTTATGTTGAGGTTTAGCATGAGATTGCAGAAATGGAGTGGGATAAAGGGGAAAAATGGCAGAGGGGTGATGCGTAGGGGGGACGGCAGTTTTATGTAGGAGAATTTTTGAAAATTTTGCATGCTGTTTCGGGGCTGCCGATCTCAGGCGGGCAGAAAAAGCCCGCAGACATCGAATGCTCCCTCAACAGCATATAAAATTTTCTGAGCAAATTGCAGGAGGGGAGACCGGGGACCGCGTGTTAGCGGGATTGGGGGGTTAAATTGCAGAGTGTGTTAGCTGGATTGGGGGTTTAATTGCAGAGCGTGTTAGCAGGATTGGTGTGTTAGCTGGATTGGGGTGGGATTGGGTTTAAGAGATGGAATTGTTACTTAGTTTTTATGGTTGAGGCTTAGTTTGTTGAGGGTAGATCACTTAAAAAAGACGTATTTTTGACGTATTGAACACAATTCTTCAATTTTCAAGTTGTTTATTTGCCGATTGAACATTCAATTTCTTTCTTAAAATACCTTTATGGACATTAATACAAAAGCTAAAAAGACCACTTCTATCGTACCGCTCGTAACCATGACCCTGCTTTTCTTTATGTGGGGATTTATTACCTGTATGAATGATATTTTGATCCCGCATTTGAAGGAGCTTTTTCAGCTGAGTTTTTTTGAGTCTATGCTGGTGCAGTTTGCTTTTTTTGGGGCTTATTTTATTGGATCGCTGATTTATTTCCTGATTTCACATTATAAAGGGGATCCGATTAATAAAGTAGGATATAAAAAGGGGATTATTGCAGGTGTACTGCTTTCTGCAATTGGATGTTGCCTGTTTTATCCGGCGGCAAGTTTCTCTGTGTATGGGTTTTTTCTTTCTGCTTTGTTTGTATTGGGGCTGGGTTTTACCATTCTGCAAATTACGGCGAATGCTTATGTGACCCTGCTTGGACCCGAAGAGAGTGCATCGAGTCGTTTGAATTTAACACAGGCTTTTAATTCATTTGGTACGACCATTGCCCCTGTATTGGGCGGCCATTTGATCTTTTCGCTGTTTTTAGACAACGGCAAGGTTACAGCAGATTCAACACGAATCCCTTACCTTATCTTTGCCGGAATTTTAGTGCTATTGGCTGTGGTGATTAATAAAGTGAAGCTTCCATCTTTTAGCTCAGAAGAATCGGAAAGTCATGGTGGTTTGGGTGCACTTAAATTCCCTCAGCTTAAACTCGGTATCCTGGGTATTTTCTGTTATGTAGGTGCAGAGGTGGGAATTGGAAGTTTATTGATTGCATTCATGAGTCAGAAAGACATCATGAACCTGCAGGAAGTGGTGAGTAAAAATTATTTGTCCCTATACTGGGGTGGTGCTATGATCGGAAGGTTCCTTGGGGCTATTTCATTGAGTGGACTGGATAAGACCAAGAAAATCATTTATATGGTGCTTACCTCAGCTGTTGTATACCTGCTGGTTTTCAGTATTGTTGATCTAAGCTTTGCCCAGACCAGTTTCTTTATTGTATTTATCGTGCTCAATCTGCTCGCTTTTCTAGTTGGAAAATCTGCTCCTGCACGTACGTTGGTGCTTTTTGCAGGCATTAATATTGCTTTAATCCTTATTTCTGTGTTTAGTACAGGACCAATGGCTTTATATCCAATTCTTGGCATTGGTTTGTTTAACTCCATTATGTTTTCCAATATATATACGCTGGCCATATCCGGACTCGGTAAGTACGTTAGCCAGGGTTCTTCCTTATTGGTTATGGCCATCCTGGGTGGAGCTATTGTACCATTGATTCAGGGTGCCTTGGCGGATAGTATTGGGATACAACATTCCTTTTTTCTGCCGGCAATTTGTTACGCTTACATTCTGATCTTCGGATTGTATTGTATGAAGAAGGTCCAGGTGCTGGAAGGAGAGAAAGTACATACTAACCATTAATTTAAAGTTATGAAAGGAAAAGTTATAACTGGACTGTTCATGTTGATGCTGCTGTGCACTGTGGTCGGTTTTGCACAAACCCAGTCAAAGCAGTTTACTGGAGCCAAGGCGGTACTAAAACACTATAAGGCACTTTATGTGTTGAACAGTGGCGATGAAAAGAAAATTACGGGTACATTACGGAATTTGAAAAATGCATTAGATGATCCCCGGCTTAAAGGAAAGCTGGAAGTGGAGCTGATCGCTTTTAGTGATGGCGTAGCTGTTTATCAAAAAGCAGGTCCTTTTGAAAAAACTTTACTTGAACTACAGGCCAGGGGTGTAATTCTTGCACAGTGTGAGAATACAATCCGAGAAAGACATATTGATAAAACGGAGCTTTTTGACTTTATCAGCTATGTTCCAAGCGGTAACGGGGAAATTATCATTCGTCAGCAACAAGGCTGGGCAGTTGTGCATCCCTAAGCTTAAATCTTAGGCTTAGCCACCTGATAACCATTTAAGAAACAGTGGAGCTTTTTCTTTACTGATGGTGATGCTTTCTTTAACAGGAATACTGACATTGAGGGAAAGCTTGCGCGAAAAGATACTGGAGGCATTTATTATCGCTTTCCTGTTGACCAGGTATTGACGGTTAACTCTAAAGAAATCAGGCCCCACCAACTCTCCCAGTTCTTCTAGGCTTTTACCAGGGTAATGGGTTTTATGGTTAAAAGTAAGCATCTGGACAACATCATACTCCAGATGAAACAGTGCGACATCCTCAATTTTCACAGGGAATATGGTATCCCTATGATGGATCAGTAGGGAGGTGGTTTTTGCTGATTTGGATGCTGAAAACAATCGTGTTATGGACTCATATTGTTTGGTTATTTCCTCTTGTTTAATTTGAGTCAGATTCTTAAATTTATTCAATGCTGAACCCACCGAAGCATCCGTAAAAGGTTTCAGCAGGTAATCAATACCATTTGCTTTGAAAGCATTGAGTGCATATTCATCATAGGCTGTACAAAATATCACAGGAATGCACAGATCGCAGAAAATTTCAAAACTAAGCCCGTCTCCCAATTGAATATCGCTAAAGATGAGGTCTGGTGCCGGATTTGATTTAAACCAATCCGTACCTTCTTCTACAGACCTTAATATGGCCATAATTTCTATGTTGGCATCCGTCTGAAGGATCGTTTGTTTCAGATCATCGGCGGTTACTCTTTCATCTTCTATGATAACGATCTTCATTGATCTAAGGTTTTTAATTTTATAGTAAAAAAGGCTTGATCTGAGGTAATGATGATCTCCGCTTCGCCAAGTAAGTGGTAACGCTCTGCCAAACTAGACAAGCCTTGACCTGTTGAGGGTTCTTTATAGCTTTTTGGCTGCAGGTTGTTCGAAACAGACAGGTAACCATCACTTTCTCTAATCGTAATCAGTATAGGTCTTTCCTCTGTCAGATCATTGTGTTTCAGCGCATTTTCTATGAGTGGTTGCAGGGAGAAGAAGGGCAAATAACGGTTTTGAATGGTTTGTTCTGAAATGTCAATCGTGTAATTTAAGGCAGTGCCGAAACGAATCTTTTGCATGATCAGGTAATCCAGGCAGAATTCAAGCTCATTTTTGATTAAAGTGGTTTTTGTAGTCTGATTGGAGATCGATACCCGTAAAAAATTAGCCAAGTGCACCAGGTAATCTTCGCCCTGCTGGAAATCTCTTTTATACAGGGATTTAACGGTGTTCAAAGCATTGAAAAGAAAATGTGGATGAATTTGCTGTCTCAACAAAAGGTTTGCTGTTTCGCTCCTGTTGGCTTTGAGTTGTAAATTTTCGATCTCGCTCTGCGCTTTTTTATACTGCAATATCACCGTATTTTGTAAAATGAGAACAAAGGTATTCATAATACAAACAGCCAATACACCAAGGATATATGCCATATAAATATGTGGACCATCTCCTTCCCATTTGAAGCCAGTTACAATAGAATATAAGGTTTTAACCAAAATCCAGATAGCAACTGTAGAAAGGTAACTACAGAAGTAGAATTTAATTTTTAAATAGAGATCGCGGGGGGCGTTTTTCATCAGGGAAAAAATTGAATAAAAGCACATTGAAAAAACTGACTGTACCCATAAACAAAAATGTCTGCAGAAATCGAAATACAGCATCTGAAAAATCATAGGTGGTCGCCACCAAAAATATAACCACTAAAATGGACGACATAAAAGAGATGATCCAGTTAAGCCTGATTAAATTTTTAAGTGGAATTCCGTTTTGCATGGAACAAGGACCTTTTTGGTTTAAAGGTATAAAATAAGCAAACTTGTGCATGATTATATTAAAAGCGTTTTATTTTTTCAAAACTCAACAATTTATATGGGGTGTGGAGCAATAAATTGTGCGAGGCAGGCAAAAATGTTTGGGAAACGGATATCTGGCTCTCTAAAATGAAAATTATAATATTTGTAGCTAAATAATATAATAAAGGCAATGATCCATGGGAAATAGAAAAAATCCTGTAATTTTAGCGCGAAACTGAATTAGAAATTACACATGTTAACAGTAGAAAAAATTGGGGGCACCTCTATGAGTGCCCTTAACGAGGTTATAAACAATATCATCTTATTTGAACGCAGCGGCAAAGAACTTTACAACCGGGTTTTTGTCGTGTCTGCATTTTCAGGCGTTACCAATATGCTCCTGGAAAACAAGAAAACAGGGGCACCTGGGGTTTACCACCGCATTGCAAAATATCAGGATTTTCACCGCCCTTTAAAAAATCTGATTGTTCAGTTAAAAGCGATAAATAAACAATACAAAAGTATTGGTTTGGATCTGGCACTTGCCGATCAGTTTATTGAAAGTCACATTAAAGAAGCAGAAACCTATCTGGAAAACTTAGCGAATATACTGGCCTCTGGATATGTAAGTAAAACAGGTATCCTTCAAGCCGCCCGGGAAATTTTAGCCTCTATTGGAGAGAGTCATTCTGCCTTTAATTTTACTAATATTCTGCAAAACAAAGGCATTAATGCTACGCTTGTTGATTTGAGTGGTTTTGGAGACCATCATGCATTTACCATAGATCAACGGATCAAGCATGCCTTCAAGAACATTGACCTCGAAAATACCATTTGTATTGTAACTGGTTATGCAAAAGGCACAGAAGGAATTATGCGTGAATTTGACAGGGGCTATTCTGAAGTCACTTTTAGCAAGATTGCTGGTTTCTTAAAACCAAAAGAAGCCATTATACATAAGGAGTATCATTTATCTACAGCAGATCCTGGTTTGGTTGGCATAGAAAATTGCATTCCCGTAGGCTATACCAATTATGATATAGCAGACCAGCTGGCCGATGTAGGTATGGAGGCCATCCATCCAAAAGCCTCAAAGCCCCTGGAAATCGGAGGGATCAACCTGCGGATTAAGAATACCTTTGAGCCGGCACATCCCGGTACATTGATTACCCGAGAATTTGTTTGTGAACATAAACGTGTTGAAGTTATTACAGGTACAGAGAAACTCCTGATCATTGATATTTATGATCCATCAATGGTTGGCAGTGTTGGAAGCGATTTACATATCATGCAGACTTTCCATAAACACAATGTAAGTTACACCTTTAAGGCCACCAGTGCCAACAGCATCTCTATTGTAATCTGGGAACAGGACTTTAATAAAAAACTGATTAGCGATCTGGAAGATGATTTTGAAAAGATAACTGTAGAAAAGGTGGCTATGGTATGTTTGCTGGGTTCAAATATGGACGAACCGGGTTTGCTTGGAAAGAGTGCATTGGCACTTACTGAAAGCGGAATTAATATTAAGAGTGCGGGTTTTGCGTTAAGAAAAGTCAATATTCAGTTCTTAATTGCCCGTGAAGATTTTAAAACCGCAATTATTGCCTTGAACAAAGCCATGAGCCAGGCATAATTAGACTATAACATTCTTAAAAGCACAGGCCGGCAATCTTCAAAATTGCCGGCCTGTATACTTAAACAACCTGAATTACTTTAAGGTTTCTTTAATCGTTCCGCAAGTGAGCATGCTTTCTCCAAAATAAGGGTTTTTGATTTCTCTGGAGTTGGTTACCCAGTCTGCGCCTTTGTCGTTAGATGCCATAGGGCAATGTGCGATATACAACTCGCCGCCACCCATTCCTCCTTTTTTAAGCAAAGCAATGAAATTGGTGCTTAATGCAGCAAATTCTATCCTTTGTGCTTCTATATCGTTAGTAGCTGCAATTTTTGAAGCCTGGCTGCTTATGGATCCCGCATCCGGGATTTCCTTAGCACCTAGTTCAATAGCTGCTGCGGCTACCTTTGCTTCTGTAGCATCTGCTTCAATAAGTGCAGCGGTGAGGTGCTGATAGTATGGATAGATGGCATTCAACTGATCATCTTTTAAACTAACGGCCTCACTTGTCTTTGAGCTTGCCATACTCTCTTTGACTTCCTCCTGCTGATCTTGTTGTACCGAACTGGTACAAGCAGCAGCAAATAGAGCCGCCACGATCAATGTAATTAAGAGATGTTTTGTTGTTCTCATTTTTTAATTTTTTAACTGTGTCATTTACATTTTCATACCCGCCATAGGGTTTTTTCCTTTTTTGAGGATGTATTCACTATAAAGCAGGTAAGCTCCTGTAACCACCACCTGATCCCCTTCGGCTAAACCCTCTTTGATCTCTACCTGATCTGCACTTTCTACACCGGTTTTGACCATTCTGGGTTCAAACTTGCCTTTTGAAGCCTCCACCCATACATGCATGCCTTTTCCTTCCCGGATCACAGCGTCGACAGGAATGCTAAGCACCCCCGTTTTATTTGTATTAGAGGGCACAAAGATATTGGCTTGCAGGCCCGGTTGCCATTGCCCTGAAGGATTTGGAATTGCCCCTCTTATTTGTATCAGCTGGCTGTTTTCCTGTAAAGCAGGGCTGGAAAACTGAATTGTAGTCAGCTGAGGCTCATTCTCCCATCCAGGGATTACTACTTTTACACGCTGCCCGTTCTTTATACTACCCGCTTCCGCCGGATAAATATCGGCTTCTACCCATAGGGAATGATAACCTTCCATGCGCATAATCGGACTGCCTTCTGAAACATATTGACCTTCGCTTACTGAAAGTTCAGCTACTGTACCGTCTGCTAGGGCAGAATAAGTTACATAAGGATCGGTTTTTTTGGAGTTTTCCAATTTTTGCACCTGTGCATTAGACTGTCCATACAAAAAAAGCTTGGCCTTTGCTGATTTTAAGATCTCCCCAAAAGTTTTGTCTGCCGGGAACTGTGTAGCCTGAGCCTTAGCCAACAGGTATTCCTGTTGCAAAGCTGCCAGTTGCTCTGAGTAAATCTTATAAATGGGCTGGCCTTTATGGACCTTTTCTCCCGTTTGTCGCACATATAATTTTTCCAGACGACCCGCCACACGACTGGATAGAAAGGCTGTCTGGTCTGGATTCACCACCAGCCTGCCATTCAACTGTTTATAAGTTTGCAGCCCGTTCAGGCCAACCGCCATCGTGGTAATATTGGCCAGTGCCATCTGATCGTCGTTTAAATTCAGACCTGCCTCGGCAGCATTCTTTTCAAACGGAACCAGGTCCATCCCGCAGATGGGACAGGTGCCCGTTTTGTCCTGCACAATCTGCGGGTGCATAGGGCAGGTATAGGTTTGTACTTTAGTCCCGGCTTTAGGTTTGTCTTTACCCTTTTCAAAGTTGCACGCGCTTAAAAACACAGCTGGTGCGAGCGCCATGATGGCAAAATTTCTTATAAATGCTTTCCTTTCCATAAGATTATACCCCTTCATTTTTAGTCTTGATAAAACTTTCGCTATCAATTAAGTAATACGCGTTTTTAGCCACCTGCCACTGTCCAATCTCCTCCAGTACCTGTATTTCCTTATCCTGCTGAATACCTGTTTTTACCAGTTTGGGAACGAAAACTTGTCCTTCTTTTTTGAACACCACCATTTGATTCCCCAGTGATACAACAGCTTCTTTAGGCAGCCAAAATCCTTTTGAGGCCAGCATGGGCAGTTGTCCGGTAAGCAGTTCGCCAACCTGCAAGTTGTTGTTTTTGAGATATACCCTGGCCAGTACAAAATTTTCTCCAGCATTAAATACCGGTTGTACCAGTCCAATTTTACCTGTAAAACTTTGTGTTTTATCGGCTGTTCTTTGAACGATTACTTTGCTTTGCTTGCTGAGGTTAGCAGCTACTGCAGGTCTAAGAGAAAACTCTGCTACCAAATTACCCGCCTGGTAAACTGTAAAGATATTTTGACCGGCATTGAGGTACTGTCCCTCACGAAGCAAAACGGCAGTTGGAGCAGAAGCTTGTGAAGCCGTGCTACTGGCTGCCGGACTTTCAGAAGCACCCATAGCATCCATGCCACCAGCTGTAGCAGGAGCGCTTTGCAGAGCAGGTGCAGGAGTTGAACCGCTTTGTTTTTCGAGGATATAACCAGAAGCATTACTGTATAAAGGAATGCGGTAGGAGACTTTCCCGGTTTTCAATACACTTTGTATTCCAGCCTCCGTCATGCCCAGCAAGCGAAGCCTTTGTTTGGCAGGCTGTAACATCTGTTCCTGGTCACCTGAACGTTGGATCAACAATAATTCCCTTTGGGCAGCCGCCAGATCTGGTGAATAGATTTCCAAAATAAGCTGACCTTTTTTTACCGGCTGATAGTTGTATTTGATGTATAATTTCTCAATCCGGCCGCTTACCCGACTGGAAATACTCACTTGGTTTCTGGTATCATAGGTTGCACGACCCTGTACCTGATCAACATAAATTCTGGAACCCGCACTGGCCTGTATTACCGGAATCCGGGCAATCACCTGTTCGTTGACGGGTTTGAGTAAATAATTCAGGCTGGTATCCCTTCGGTCATGGTCCATCACCATTGCTTTTTTCTGATGATGATCCAGGTCTGGAGCAGGCTTATTCTGGCGGCAGGCTGTAAAACCGGCCATAGCCAGTACCAGCAGGCTAGCGATATAATTCCTTTTCATAATCAATAATCATTTGATATAATTTCATTTTTTCATCCAGCACATTGTTCTGCATCATGGTCAAAGCTTCCCAAGAGCCCATTACAGCCGTAATCTGTAACTTGTTTTCCTGATAATTGGCAAAATCTGCATCCATGGTCTTTTTCAGGGCAGGAACAATTTTGTCTTCCATAGCGGCAATCCTTTTTTCCATACTCTGGATCTCGTATTGCATGCCATAAAGCATACCCTGGCTTTCCTGAAGCATACCTGAGCGTTCTTTCTCCATGGCCTGTATTTCGTAATTCATAGCCTTCACTTCCGATTTATACATCCTGGAAGACCATGGGGCAATCGGAATACTGATCATGCCCATCACACTATATGCCTTAGGCATCATTCCACCTAAAGGAGACATATGGTCAAAACGAAGTTTGAAATCCGGCTTTGCCTGTGCCTTCATCGCACCCACACCCAGTTTCATGGAGCGGATATTTTGCTCCATTTGCAAGATGTCTTTACGCTGCTGAGCCAATAAAGTAGTATCCAAACTGGATTCTGGAGTAAATTTTGGTGTATGGGTAGTATCTATTTGCAGTTCCTGGTTTCCTGGTAAGTTCATCAGACTGTTGAGCCAGGCCTTTGCCTTTGCAATATCACCCCGCTGCATGCGGATCATGTTCTGGTTCTCTTCAATTTTTGCACTTGCTTTATACACGCCTGATAGCTGACTCTGGTTATACGGATAACGGATCTGCTCGATTTTTTTCATCATCTGCATAATCTTGTCGTTTTCCTGTAAGATCTGAATACGCTGGCTGGCTACAATCCAGGTATAATACAAGCTTTTTGCCTGAGCCTTAAAGGTATTCATGGCTATAGCCCGGCCAGCCATTTCCACGTCACCTTTGGATTCGATATAACGTTTCTGGGCATTTTGTTTAGCTGGATTTGGGATGTCCTGTTCCAGTTGAAGCATCACAGAGCCTTTGTCTCTGTCGTCCATCACCACTTGTCCTGGGTAGGGGGTCATAAATGTTCCTACACCAACCATCGGTGCCATCCATGCTGTACCTGCCTTCGCTTTGTATTTATAACTTTCTGCTTTTAAGGCATAAGTCTGTAACAATAAATTGTTTTTTTCAATCCGGTTTAAAATGGTATCCAGTTTAACCGGAGCTTGCTGTGCCAGCAAAGGAGCAGGCAAGAGCAGCAATAAAAAGGCCCATTTATTAATGCTGAACATCGTGTACCTCCAATTTTCCATATTTTTTCAATTCATATTCTTTAGCCATCAAAAAGATCAGCGGTGTAACCAGCAAGATATGTGTAGACGAAGTCAGTACGCCGCCAATCATAGGCAAAACAATGGGCTGCATCACATCTGTACCTACACCTGTTGCCCACAATACCGGGATCAAACCAAACAGAGAGACACAAACCGTCATCAGTTTTGGACGCAGTCTTTTTGCCGCACCCCGGACTACAAATTCCCGCAGATCTTCTTTCGTAATCGTTTCACTGGAGTTGCCTTTCAATTTGATCAGTTGCCCCATGGCATCGTTCAAATAGATCACCATTACAATTCCGGTTTCTACTGCAATGCCAAATAAGGCAATAAAGCCAACGGCAACTGCAACCGATAAATTGACACCCCAGAAATAGATAATATAAGCACCACCAATTAAGGCAAATGGAACCGTAATCAGACTTAAAAATGCCTCTCTTAATGATTTAAAAGCAAAATATAGAGAAAAGAAAATGATCAGCAGTACGATAGGGGCAATCCACAACAAGGTTTGCTGTCCGCGGATCAGGTTTTCATATTGTCCGCTCCATTCGAGAAAATAACCCTCCGGTAAAATGCCCCGGGAACTGTTGATCTTATCTATAGCTTCTTTTACTGTGCTGCCCAAATCCCGGTCACGCACGTTAAACATTACTGCACCTCTCAGTAAAGCATTTTCAGAGTTGATCATTGGCGGGCCATCTTCAAAACGTACATCCGCAACGGCAGATAAAGGGATTTCACCCATGGTGGCCGACTGGACAGGAATGCGTCTGATCCTTTCTATACTGTTCCTGAATTCCTGAGCCAAACGCACACTGATGGAAAATCGCTGGCGGCCTTCAATGGTATTGCCAATATTGGCTCCGCCCAATGCCGATTCTATCGTTTCGTTGATCTGATCTATGCTTAAACCATATCTGGCCAGTTCTCCCCGGCGTACGTCAATAGAGAGGTATTTACCACCGGTAACCGGATCTACATAAAGATCACTTATACCTTTTGTGCCCTCCAGTGCCAGCTTTACTCTTTCAGAAACGGCAGCCAGGGTATCCAGATTTTGTCCATATACTTTAATACCTACGTCTGTTCGTATACCGGTAGCCAGCATATTGATCCGGTTAATGATAGGCTGGGTCCAGCCGTTTACAACACCCGGTATCTGTAATTTTTTGTCGAGCTCATTAATGATATCTTTTTTGGTCATCCCTTTCCGCCATTGCGCTTTTGGTTTCAGCATAATGATGGTTTCAATCATACTGATCGGAGAATTATCTGTGGCTGTGCTGGCACGGCCAGCTTTTCCCAAAACTTTATCCACCTCAGGAACAGATTTAATAATCTTATCCTGAACCTGCAGGATGCGTTTGGCCTCTCCATTGGAAACATCAGGTAAAGTAACCGGCATAAACAGGATACTTTGCTCATCTAAAGGCGGCATAAATTCGCTGCCCAGATTTTTCAGCAGGGGAATGGTAATCAATAAAGCGATTACATTGATGGCAATAGTTGTCTTTCTCCATTTCAATACCGTCCTGATCACGGGTTCATAAAACCGTTCGAGTACCCGGTTAATGGGGTTGGCGTGATCAGGGCGGAATTTGCCCTTCATAAAAAAGGAGATCAATACAGGAGCCAGCGTAAGCACCAGTAAGGCATCTACAATCATAATGAAGGTTTTTGTATAGGCCAGGGGATGGAACAATTTCCCTTCCTGGCCGGTGAGCATAAATACAGGCAAAAAGGAAGTGATGATAATAATGGTGGCAAAAAATACCCCCCTGGAAACCTGTTTACTTGATTTCTCTATGATCTGTAACCGTTCTTCTTCTGAGATCCAGTCTGGACTTTTCTTGAATAAATTTTTAAACCAGGTCATCATAATTCTTTTGTTTTTTGCTGTTCATTCTGCCATTGTTCATAGCGTTCTGAAAGGTGTTTATAGGCATTTTCACTCATTACGATGCCGTTATCTACAATCACCCCAATCGCCAGGGCAATACCGGTTAAAGACATGATATTGGAAGAAATGCCAAAAGCATTTAATAAAATAAAACTTGCTGCAATGGTAATCGGGATCTGAATAATGATGCTCAGTGCACTGCGCCAGTGGAACAGGAATATAATCACCACCAGTGAGACGACGATCATCTCTTCAATCAAGGTGTTTTTAATAGAATCTACAGACTCCTGGATCAAATGACCACGGTCATAAACAATGTCAAATTTTACCCCTTTAGGCAGTCCCTTAGAGACCTCTTTCATCTTGGCTTTGACCCTGTCAATTACTGCAGCTGCATTTTCGCCATAGCGCATCACTACAATACCACCAACACGTTCTCCTTTTCCATCCTGATCAAAAATCCCCAGCCGGGTTTCTCCGGTCATTTGAACAGCGGCTACATCCGAAACCTTTATCGGGATACCTCTTTGGTTTTTAATCGGGATATTGCCAATCTCCTCCATCGATTTCAGATAACCTGAGGTTTTGATGATGTAACCAATGTCGCTCATTTCAAACTTTCGGCCTCCGGATTCGTTGTTATTGGCCCGTACAGCTGCGATAATCTCCGGTACGGTTAATTTATAATACAATAATTTATTTGGATCTACAGCAATCTGGTATTGTTTCTGAAAGCCACCAAAAGAAGCGATTTCACTTACACCAGGTACGTTTTGCAAGGCAAATTTAACATACCAGTCCTGAATGGCCCGCTGCTCACCAAGATCGGTGTTGGGGGCATCCAGGGTATACCATAAGATATGACCAACGCCGGTACCATCCGGACCCAGTTGCGGTGCAACACCGGTAGGCAGGGAGCGGGTAACGGTGCTGAGCCGTTCCAGGACACGTTCCCGTGCCCAGTAAATGTCTACATTGTCTTCAAAGATCACATAGATAAAGCTCATTCCAAACATAGAAGAACCACGTACATATTTGATTTTTGGGATACCCTGAAGATTTGTAACCAAAGGATAGGTGATCTGGTCTTCGATAAGCTGCGGAGACCTGCCCATCCATTCTGTAAATACAATAACCTGGTTCTCTGACAAATCGGGTATGGCATCTATGGGGTTCTTTTTTACTGAAATCGCACCCCACACAAACAGACCTGCGGCAAGGAGCAAGACTATCCATCGATTTCTTAAAGACCATTCTATAATTCTGTGTACCATTTTTTGTTTTTTTCAAAAAGAGGCTGTCTGAAAAGGTGCACTGGTTTAAAACAACTCTTTTCAGACAGTCTCAGCAGTTAATGTTTGTTCGCTTTTTTCGAAGGTTTGCTGCCTGCACGGTCATACTGACAGCAAGATGGCAATGCCGAATAAGCAGCTTCGGAAGCTTTGAACTTTGGCGTGTCGTAGCCTGCATTGGCCACTTTTTGCTGCACATCGTCCAGGCTTACCTTAGAGGCGTCATAACTTACCGCAAGCATTTTGGAATCTTTATTCCAGTTTGCTGAACTTACACCAGGTACTTTTAAGGCTTTTTCTATGGTTTTTTTGCACATACCACAGTTGCCAGAAACTTTGATGCTGTCTGTTTTAGACTGTGCAGATACAGCACCGCCAAGGAAGACCAATAGGGCCACCGATAAAAATCTCAATGATTTCATGATTTTAAAATTTGGATTTGAAAAAAATGGTTATATAAAATGTGGCCGGCATGAATGCTATGGCCTGTACACGAGTGTGCAGAGAATTAGAACGGTAATTTTATATTCTGAAGGTACAGTTGCGGATAAAAACAGGCGTATCACCTATTAATGGAGGAGCATGACTTAAGGATGCCTTACCTGTCTCCATAGGGACAGGAATATAGGCTAAAATCCAGTTTGTTCTATCCGGTTGTAATACTGGCAGGGGTTGAAACTGGTAAGCCGCTGTTGATGTTTTCTGCGATTTGTCAACCTTTGCCTGTTTGTAGTCGTCTTTGCAGCAGGATTTACCAGAGCTTTTTTTAGGTGCCTTGCAAATCTTGCACATGGTGCTTTCAGGTTGGGTAAATCCCCAGCTGGCTAATTTTCCCATGCAATAATGAAAATGCACAGTCATCCCACTGGTTGTACCCAGGTAAAAGAGGATGAGTAAAGTGAGCAGTGATCTTTTCATTATAAAGCAAATGTAAAACAAATGGATTAATTAAATTTATATAATTTTTAAAACATGTTATATAATTTCGTAAATCACATATATGCTGAGAAATACTAAAGGAGACAGGTCCCTTAAAGAAAATGTGATGCTGGCAGCGTCTACTGCTTTCGTTGCAGGTGTGATTAATGTAGCCGGAGTTATTGCCTTTTTTGCGTTTTCTTCCAATATCACAGGGCATGTTGCCAATCTGGCAAAACACATTGTATCTCTGGATTTGAATGATATCACTACGCTTATTCTTTGGTTGTTTGCTTTCTTTCTGGGTGCTTTTTTATCCAGTTATATTATTAAATCTCATAAAAAGGGAAGTCCGTACAGGACCCATTCTGTTCCGATCATGATTGAAATGCTGGTGCTGTTTGCGGTTGCTTTATACAGTGATTTGTTTTATCACGGAGGTCCCGTAGAAAGTGAAATTATTATTGGATGCATTTTATTTTCTATGGGTTTGCAGAACAGTGTGGTCAGTATCATTTCTGGTGGCTTGGTTAAATCTGCTCATTTAACGGGTTTAATGACCGATATGGGGGCTGAAACGGCAGAATATTTACATCCGAAAACAAATGATCGCGTTGTTATTAAGCATAAACTTTATGTGAGATGTGCTATTTTCTTCTTCCATATTTTTGGTGGATTGGTGGGGGCGTATTTCTTCTATTTATACAAATTCGAAGTTTTTTATGCTGTTCCTCTGATCTTGCTGATTATTATTTATTATGATCTGTTTCCTTTATGGATACATAGGATTATGCACAGGTTTAAAAGAACCAGTCATTAACAGACTCTTGTTGTGGGCAACTGCATACCAGGCTTGGGGCAGATGCATAGAGGCTTCGCAAAAAGTACTTGTTTTGCGAAGATGGTATGGGGTTTCTGCGAAGCTGTTGTGAAGGTATTGTTGTGAAAATATGTTTACTGGGCTCTCTGAATCTTACAGATTCTGAGGTTCGCCTCAGTAAAACATATTTTCTTGGGTGCAGACCGGGGATGGTGAATACCGGGAAGGAAAAGAAAGGAGTAGTTGTTTGCTGCTGGTCGTGAATATTTGTCTGTTTGTCGATGGTTACCCTGCTGTTGGTCTAATAGGGGTAAAATGGGTGAAACGTTTCTGGTTTGAGCACGTCTTATGTACAAAGAGAATTTAAAAACTTAAAACATAAAGATATGAAAACCG
>NZ_QAIL01000217.1:42654-43275 GCF_003061025.1 Pedobacter sp. HMWF019
TATCGTTTTAACTTCATCAGCATTTGCCACTTTTGCAAAAGAAGGCGACAAAAATCCTTCAGCAGTTTCCAGCGTTTCTGGTGCAACAATGATCAAAGTGACTGGAAATGTAAAAGTGTATTTAACTCAGGGAACTAAAGAAGGTTTCCGTGTAGAGACAGATCAAACAGAGGCTAAAGTTTCTTTCAAAAGAGAGGGGAATAAATTGTTTATCAATTCTATTGGTGATGAAACAACAACCGTGTATTTAACCGTGAACGATTTGAAAAGAATCGATGCTGCTGAAAATGCTGTTGTAAAATCAACAGGCCGTTTCAACTTACCATTGCTTCAGGTATTTGTACAGGACAATGCTAAAGTAGATGTGAATGTTGTTGCACAGGATGTATATACAGTGATCAAAGATGCTTCTTCGTTGAAACTAAGCGGATCTGCAGAACGTCATGTATCGGTAATCGCCGATGCTTCACAAATCAATGTAAATCAATTTGCAGCATTAAGAACGGTTTCATCGAGCCCTGTATTTCATGCTGATCTGGATGCTCAGCTTGCAGAGTCAGTTAATATTGCTGTAACTTCGAGCAAGGTTTCGAAATAAGGATAAAGAAATAGGGGTAAAGA
>NZ_QAIL01000218.1 GCF_003061025.1 Pedobacter sp. HMWF019
ATAGCCAATAAATAATCCAGATTAGATATTGTAAATAAGGTACCAAAAAAAACGTCTCCATTTTCTAAAACAACATTGATATCAATGTTGTCATTAAATATGTCTGCAACCTGATATCCGGTAGGAAAAATAATTTTAAATCTCATAATGATTGTCTGCTATGATAGTGGTTATACTATTGTGAAGTTTCAGGATCAGGGTTTATCGACTAAATTCATGGATTATTTTGATGAGGCTATAGAACTGGAGTTTTACAAATGAGTAAGAGACTCACCAAATTATGGACCTCTAGAAATTGCTAATAAAACTATTTATAACAAACTATAATTCCCTTCATCAAAATTGTAATCCTCCAAGTTGGTAAGTGGAGTAATGTATTCAATTATATCTTTTTCGATGATTATATCATATTCGCGGGCTATCAAGTATCTGCAAACCGGGCATCTATCCGATTCTGAGACCCCGTAAACTTTAACTTTGTTAAGCCCAGGAACTCCAATATCAGCTCGCCCCCACTTTATTTTTTCACCAATAAGGTACTCATTCTGCCAAGTATCCCCAAATTTGAATTGAATATTATCTATAAACAATACGTTGCAATTCTCGCATTTTGCATTTATTTTTAAAATATTGTATGCTCCCATATTAGAATCCTTTAAAGGGAATAGCTGCTGCCTTCATAAAATCTGACATTTTGTATCCCTTGTAATAACTGTAGCTCTATTTTTAGCCACACCTCCAATTATACGTCTCCTATGCTACAAGTCTAGCTTACTTATTCCCATTTATTCCAGCTCGATTCAAGAGACTCTCTCCAAAATCCTTCGCCAATAGTCAGATTTACAATTGGTTCTAACGTATTGTCAATTCCTAAAATTGTTCCTAATGGAACAATCCAAGACAAATGATTGATAAATAGCCTCTCAATCCAACCCTATAAAGTCTGTAAAATTTTTACTCTTAAAGATAGCCTCATCTTTTGACATTGCTATAAAAGGCAACTCAAAAATAAAACCAGTTGCCTTTTCTATCGCATATGCGGTCCCTCCTCCGTCTGAACCAAAAAGAAAAAAACCTGGAGCATATTCTTCAACTCCATAATCTTCATTTAGCTGTATTATTTCCGGTATCGGCCACAAAAGCACATAATGATCTTCTGTCCTAATTTCAGCACCATCAGATTTTTTAAAAAAATCTAAAAAATCATTAGGAAGAGCAAAGTCCGCCGCTTTAAGGAAAGTATCCATGGCATCTGCATCAACGGGTGGATTTCGTTCTATTTTCGCCATATCTGTGTTATTATTTATTTATATTTCTCATCATCGAATTCCAAAACTGAGTATAAGGATTATGTTCTTGCCTTGTCAACAATATTTTATTCAATAAATCCGTAAGACTGACCTACCCTGGCTTTAAGACACCGGTAAAGTCGAAAACCTGGACTTCCGGCTCATAACTTCGGCTGTTTTTTATACTTAGATCAATTATCTTTATCAAATTCAACTTTGGAACAAATAATTTCATTAATTGATGTCGTATCTAAATTCTTTAATTCATTTATTTTAAACTTTTCGCCGTAAATTCCAATAGTTGATTTATTGATTTTAACTGTTGTATCGTTGGTAATGAAATATAGATCAACGTAAGTTTGATCTTCTCCCCAGTCATCACTAACAGTTATTAAACATTTTTTTACTTTTCCAACTTGATAATCCTTTAAAAAAGACCAATATAATTCAGCAATACACCAACTCTCTTTATTAAATCTTGCAGAACACTCATGTCTAAATTTTGCTCTTAAATCTATTTGTGACAATGACATATTATAAATTTTCCGGTTTTGGTCTAATTTGATTTTTTGGCCCCCTATCTCCATTTAAGATAGAAAAATCATTAACTTCTGCTTATTCTGCCTTTATCCCTTCTACTCTATGAATGATATTATCATCAAGAACATCTCCATAAATATCTGAATCTTTTCCATATTTAGTTCCGATTTTCTGTGCAACTCTAGGAGAGGTTCCGCCTTCATAATTGTATTTGTTCCCTTTTTGCATAAAAAATGCACCCAATTAGTGTCTAACTATTTAGGGATAATGCAATGATGGGATTTGTTAAACATGCTGAAGGTTTAACTTTTAACATTGTATCTCTTAAAGTAAGAGATCATCACAGCAATAGATGTTCCCAAGTAAAAAATGAGTGGGTATACCTTACATATCCTATGGAATAGCATACCTGAACTCTCATTAAAAAAATAGAAATTCAACATTGCTGTAAAGTCCATGAATGTGGGGACATTTTTATGCGTCGAATTAAAAAAATCAAAGACACCATATGTACAAATTACAAACAATATGGCCCATGTTAGCTTGCTTCTGTATAATAAGAGGAAGATTATGATCAACATTAATAAAATATGACTGTAACTATCGCTCAATTCTTTAATAAAAAGCATATATGTCTCAGCCATTATTATTGCTATAAAAACACTAATTGAAACAATCTTAACAATTTTCATCATCTAGCTA
>NZ_QAIL01000219.1 GCF_003061025.1 Pedobacter sp. HMWF019
ATATTAAGTTGCCTAATTAATATTAACCTAATTTAATTGCTCAGACCAGCATTATTTATAAAATTTTCAGAATTTTATTTTGCTTGTAATTTTTTATTACTACATTTGACGCATGATCAGCGAATAGCTGACAAAGTCAACACCTCTTTAATGAAGGTTTGATTTATAAAGAAGTGGCGAGAGACAGGCTCACTGACCCACTGGCAACCCTACCTAACGGAAGAAGGTGCCAATTCCTGACCAGATAACGGGTGTTATCATGGAAAGATAAATTTGAACTAAGATGAACATTAACAACATTAAAATCCGCAATAGCGAATATCAGAAGTATCCCAATCCAAGCGTTGAATTAAATTCAACCAGAGCTTCTATTTGTTGTTATGTAATGCCTGCTATTTGTATGTGCTGCTGCATATACTAGAATCAAAAATCTTCCTTTTTGTAGCTCTATCAAATCCGGAAGGCCTTTCAACAGAAGGTACGCTTTAATCCTGTACTTTAGAAATTCCTAAAGTCTATTCAACAAACAATAGCAATACACTTAACTTAAGATTACATGTCAACATCATATAAATTTGAAACGCTGCAATTACACGCTGGACAAGAAATAGATCCTACAACTGGTTCCAGAGCTGTCCCTATCTATCAAACTACCTCATACGGTTTTAAAAATTCTGAACACGGAGCAAATCTTTTTGCGCTGAAAGAATTTGGAAACATCTATACCCGGATCATGAATCCAACAACAGACGTTTTTGAAAAACGCGTGGCGGCATTGGAAGGTGGAGTAGCCGCTGTGGCTGTAGCTTCAGGGCAAGCGGCGCAATTTATCGCTTTAAATAATATACTTCAGGCCGGAGATAATTTTGTATCTTCTTCACATCTATACGGTGGATCCTATAACCAGTTCAAGGTCGCCTTTAAAAGATTGGGTATAGAAGTTCGTTTTGCAAATGTGGATCAACCGGAAGAATTTATTCCGTTGATTGACAAAAATACGAAAGCCATTTACCTGGAGACCATAGGTAATCCCTCCTTCAGTATTCCCGATTTTGAGAAGATTGCAGGTATTGCAAGTAAACACGATCTTCCACTAATTGTAGATAATACCTTTGGGGCTGCCGGCTATCTGTTCCGTCCTTTGGAACATGGAGCTCATGTTGTTGTTGAATCCGCAACAAAATGGATTGGGGGACACGGTACCAGCATTGGTGGTGTAATTGTTGATGGAGGAAATTACAATTGGGGTAATGGAAAATTCCCTCAGTTTACAGAACCTTCGGAAGGTTACCACGGCCTTGTATTTAACGATGTATTTGGTAGCAATGGCCCTTTTGGAAATATCCAGTTTGCGATCCGTGCCCGGGTAGAGGGACTGAGGGATTTTGGCCCTGCCCTATCTCCTTTCAATTCATTCCTATTAATTCAGGGACTGGAAACTTTATCCCTGCGTGTACAGCGTCACGTAGACAATACTTTAGCTTTAGCAGCCTGGCTGGAAAATCACCCTTCTGTAGCCAAGGTTAATTACCCTGGACTAGAAAGTAGCCCTTATCATGCCAATGCAAAAAAATATCTTAAACATGGTTTTGGCGCGGTGCTTTCTTTTGAACTAAAAGGTAGTAAAGAGGATGTAACAGCCGTGGTAGACAATCTTAAATTGGTGAGTCATCTGGCCAATGTTGGGGATGCAAAAACATTAATTATACAACCGTCGGCAACCACTCACCAGCAATTAAGCGAAGCTGAACAGGAAGCAGCAGGTGTAAGTGCTACACTTCTACGTGTTTCTGTTGGTATAGAACATATTGATGATATCAAAGCCGATTTTGAGCAGGCCTTCAGTAAGATTAATCCGTAACACCCCCTGCTTAAGATCAACAAACAAAACAAAATGAGTACGACGAACACCTATAATTATACAAAGCTTTTTAAACTGGAGAGTGGTAAAAAGCTCCGTGGTTTACAGATCGCCTATCATACTTATGGCAAATTAAATGCGAAGAAAGATAATGTGATCTGGGCTTGCCATGCCCTCACTGCCAATGCAGATGTGCTGGACTGGTGGAAAGGTTTATTTGGGGGTAACGCACTGTTTAATCCTGAAGAACATTTTATAGTTTGTGCAAATGTAATTGGCTCTCATTACGGCACTACAAACCCTTTAAGTACCAATCCTGTAACAGGTCTGCCTTATTATCTGGCCTTTCCGGAATTTACCATACGAGATTTTGTAAAAGCTCACCAGATTCTGGCCGATCATCTTGGAATCCATGAGCTGAAAGTATTGATTGGTGGTTCACTGGGCGGACAGCAAGCACTGGAATGGGCAATTTCAGAGCCCAATAAAATAGAAAATCTGATCCTGGTAGCAACCAATGCCGTTCATTCTCCATGGGGAATCGCCTTTAACGAAAGCCAGCGTTTAGCCATTAGTGCAGATCGTACTTTTTTTGCACAGCAGCCAGAAGGTGGACTAAAAGGCCTTAAAGTAGCCAGAAGTATCGCTTTATTGTCTTACAGGACTTACGATGCTTATGCTTCTACTCAATTAGAAAGCGTAAATGATAAAACAAATGGTTTCAGGGCCTCTTCCTATCAAAACTATCAGGGAGAAAAACTTTGTAAACGTTTCAATGCCTATAGTTATTGGTACCTGAGCAAAGCCATGGATAGCCATAATGTTGGCCGTGGCAGAAAAAGCATTGCCGATGCCTTAAATAATGTAAAAGCAAATACATTGGTTATTGGTGTGGAAAATGATGTACTGTTTCCGGTCAATGAACAAAAATTTCTTAGTGATCATATTAAAGGGGCAGAATTTCATAGCATCAGTTCGGCCTATGGCCATGATGGCTTTTTAATAGAGACCGATATTTTAACAAATGTGATCGGCAACTTTTTAAAGGAAAGTATAAATAAAAAAATAATTAAACTACATAAAACAGCATAGATGAGTAAGAAGCTTAAAATTGGATTATTTGGTTTTGGAGTGGTTGGACAGGGACTGCACGACATTATTAAAGGACAAGACCTTAATCTGGAAATTATAAAGATTGCCATTAAAAACCCGGACAAAAAAAGGAATCTGGATGCCCGCCTGTTTACAACAGACCACAATGAATTACTGGACAATCCGGAAATCAATACTATAGTTGAATTAATTGACGATGCGGAAGTTGCTTTCAATATTGTAAAAAGAGCATTAACCTCTGGAAAACACGTCGTTTCAGCCAACAAAAAAATGATTGCCAATAACCTGGCCGAACTGGTTGAATTACAGGAAAAATATGGCGCCTCCCTGTTATATGAAGGTGCGGTATGTGGAAGTATTCCGATCATCAGAAACCTGGAAGAATATTATGACAATGAATTACTACATGGCATTAGTGGTATTTTCAATGGATCTTCTAACTATATCCTGTCCAAGATCTTTAATGAAGGATTGGATTACAATGTGGCTTTAAAACAAGCACAGGATCTTGGCTTTGCTGAAACCGACCCTATTCTGGACGTAGGTGGTTATGACCCGAAGTTTAAACTGGCTATTGCAACGGCTCATGCTTACGGATTATTTATTGATCCGGACAAAATCTTAAATGTGGGTATTCAGCACCTTTCTGCTAATGATATCAATTATGCAAGGGAAAAGAATTTCAAAATAAAATTAGTACCTACTGCAAGAAAGATCAGTACACGCCAGATTATTACTTATGTATTGCCAAAATTTGTAAGGTCTGACGATTTTCTATTTAATGTAGAAAATGAATACAATGGAGTAACTGTACAGGCTGCATTTGCAGATAAACAATTCTTTTTTGGGAAGGGAGCGGGCGGCCATCCTACGGGTGCGGCTGTATTATCAGATATTGCTGCTTTACGCTATGGCTATAAGTACGAATACAAAAAATACAACCAGCAAAATGGGTTAAGCCACACAGACAATGTAAATATAGAGGTCTATATTCGTTATGTGCACGAATACACTATTGAGAAGCTGAAAGTCGAAAATATTGTGGAACGTTTTTCACGCGAGGATTATAAATATGTAATTGGAAGTGTGAGCCTTAAGGATTTATTGGCAAACAGAGAATTGCTACAACAAAAAGACATCTTTATAGCACATACAGGAAAATACAACTATACAGAACAGCAAATCAAGGCTGTTGCTGAGGAAGAGGCTGCTGTACATTAAAGTTAGTTAAATTTTTAGTTTTTGTTTTGATAATCAAAAAAAGGCCCTTCATATGTGTGAAGGGCCTTTTTGATTATTGTTATTTCTTATATTTCACGGTTCACATCCCAGTTTTCCAGGTAATCAGCAACGCGTCTCACAAATGAACCACCTAATGCACCATCTACGACTCTATGATCATAAGATAAAGATAAGAACATCATATGACGGATAGCAATCACATCGCCAAATTCTGTTTCCAGTACGGCTGGTTTCTTTTTAATAGCACCCACGGCCAATATAGCAACCTGCGGCTGGTTAATAATTGGTGTGCCCATTACATTGCCGAATGAACCTACATTAGTTAAAGTAAATGTTCCATTTTGAGTTTCATCTGGTTTCAGTTTTGAAATACGTGCACGATTGGCCAAATCATTCACAGATTTGGTTAATCCAACCAGGTTCAGCTGGTCTGCATTTCTGATCACGGGAACAATAAGGTTGCCACTTGGAAGAGCAGCTGCCATTCCAATATTAATATCTCTTTTTTTAATGATCTGATTTCCGTTAACGGTTACATTGATCATCGGAAAATCTTTAATGGCCTTGGCCACAGCCTCTACAAAGATTGGTGTAAACGTAATCTTCTCGTTCTCGCGCTTTTCAAAATTCTTTTTTACCTTTTCTCTCCAGAGCACCATATTGGTCACATCTGCCTCTACAAAGGACGTCACGTGAGGTGAGGTTTGTTTACTCATCACCATATGTTCTGCGATAAGTTTGCGCATCCTGTCCATTTCCAGGATCTCATCACCACCACCTATACTATTTACAGCTGCAGGCGCAGATTTTGGTGCTGCAGCCACAGGTGTAACTTCAGTTCTCGATGAAGGAACTGCTGGTGCAGAAGTCTGCCGCTGTACATCTCCTCTGTTGGTTTGAATATAGTTCAATAGATCGTCTTTTGTTAAACGCCCATCTGCCCCACTGCCTTTAATTGTATTTAATTCTTCGAGACTAATGTTTTCCTGTGAGGCTATGCTCTTCACAAGAGGAGAATAAAAACGATCAGAACTTTGGTAATCAACAGCAACCGCTGCGGATGGTAACTGTTCTGTTCCCGGAATATTCTCTATAATCTCTTCCTGTATATCTTCTTCAATTTTTTCCTCTGCAAGAGAAGATGCAACTGCGGCAGTATCGGTTTCAATAATCGCAATAACTGCTCCCACCTGTACAACCTCATCCTCCTTAAACAACTGTTTAACGAGTTTACCTGCAACTGGCGACGGCACTTCTGAATCTACTTTATCGGTAGCAATTTCCAATATTGTGTCATCCAGCTGTATCATATCACCGGGTTGTTTAACCCATTTAATAATGGTTGCTTCTGCAACGCTCTCCCCCATTTTGGGTAACAGTAATTCGTATTGAGCCATTTTGGTTTACAGTAAATTTAAAATTCGGTATCCGCTGCAAAAGTAAATCTTTTTGAAGACTTAATGATAGTTAACTTTGAATTCAATCTCATTTATTCTACAAATTCAACCCCAAACAGACTTTTATTTGGAAGATTCAGACTTTACCCGAGTGAACAGCATGTTCAATGCTGCAATGGCAGACCGCTCTATATTTTGCACGCGTTTATTTCCAAAATTAAAAACTTTAGCCTCTGCACCATCTCTACTTGCCACAGCAATCCACACTGTACCGACTGGTTTATCGGGCGTACCTCCGTCAGGACCAGCTATACCGCTTACAGCCACGGCATAATCTGTTTTAAAGTGTTTTACAGCTCCTTCAGCCATTTCTTTTACGGTCTGCTCACTCACAGCCCCAAAATCATTTAAGGTCGCTTTCTGAACCCCTAATACAGATTCCTTTAATTCATAGGAATAGGTAACCGCGCCACCCTCATATACCTTTGAACAACCGGGGTGCTGTGTAATCAGATGGGCAATATACCCTCCTGTACAACTTTCAGCGGTAGACAAGGTTAGTTTCTTAGCTTCCATAAGATCAAGCAAAGCTTTTTCCAATGGCACGTCTTCATCAATAACAACAAAAGACTTAACTTTTTGTACAATCAAATCAGCATAATGATCAACCTCTTGTTTTAACGCCAATTCGTTTTCTCCCGAAGCACTAAGTCTTAAACGAACTTGTCCTAATCTGGGCAAATAGGCCAGCTTAATGGTGGCCGGAAGTCTATCTTCTATCTCTTCTATCTCCTGTGCTAGGAAAGACTCCCCTATGTTCGCGGTTAAAATCGTCTTATGATAGATCGCCGGCAATTTAAATGATTTCTTTAGTCTGGGAAGAATTTCATCCTCCATTAAATACATCATCTCAAAAGGCACACCAGGCATTGACACAAATATGTCTCCATGATCTTCAAACCACATACAAGGTGCAGTTCCATTTTTATTTTTGATTACTGTACAGCCATCCGGAACATCAGCCTGTTTTCTATTCACTTCAAGCATTGGTCTTTTAAACCGCTCAAAAATACCTTCTACATGCTTTAAGGTTTCTTCATCTCTTCTGAAACCCATTTTAAAATACCTGGCGAGGGTTATTTTAGTAATATCATCTTTTGTCGGGCCCAAGCCTCCTGTAATCAGGATGATCTGTGCTCTTTTCCTCGCTTCGTCCAGCGCTTGTATAATATGCGCTGCATCATCTGAAACAGAAGTAATTTGTTTCACTTTAATTCCAATCAGGTTAAGCTGTTTTGCCATCCATGCAGAATTCGTATCAACGATTTGTCCGATAAGGATTTCGTCGCCTATAGTAATAATTTCAGCTAACATAGTTGATGATGATTAGTTATTGTAGTATGAACTTGCCTGTTTACTTAATTTTAAATCTTGAAGAATAGATGCTTTAACTTTCAGCGTCATCTGGTACATTTTAAAAGCACCAAATGGCACCCATGTAAAGTGAAGATCCCAGCAGTGAAGATCCCTGTAAATGGTAAAAGTAGTTAATGCAAGCTTATTTGTTTGAAAGTTATAACCAGATTCATAGGTGACTTTCCATTTATTAGTTGGGCTAAAATCACCCCTAAAAGTCAGATTACTATTCCTTGTTGGCGTATTTCCAGCATCATCAGTATTGTAATTGAAGGAATAAGAAAAGGAAAGGTTCCATGGCACATTAAAATCGACAAATGCATTTGGATCTCTGCTGATTGCAGCAAGCGCATTGGCTTGTTCTGGTGTGATGCCTTTAATCTGGGAAGCCTGGTTTAACTTATCCATATTATCTTGTCTTTTTTGAAAAGTGGTCGGATTAAAGCTGTAGTCAAAAGAAAAACCAAATTGTGTAAGTCGGGGCAGTTGTGCATTTGACCAGGTATATTTGTCCTGCAATATCTTTTTTCCTGTGTTCAAGGTATCCGCCATAGTTGCATAGGGAGAAAATTGTCCGCTAAAGTTGATACCGATTTTTTCCGTAAACTGTGACCTTCCTGAAAAAGAAATATTGGAAAGTTTAAACGCTGGTCTTAGGAAATCATAACCACTGGAAAAATTCAGCCCCTGTATGATTGGAATTTTTTTAGTTCCCGTTCCGGTAGTATCTTTGGGGTTAGCCACCTTTAATTCGACATCGTTGTTCAAACTGAATCCCATAGTAGCCGACTGCGCGCCTGAAGAGCCTGAAAATCTGGAGCCCTGAAAAATGGAGTAAGTCCTGTTTTGTTTATATGCCGGATCATAAACATTCGTCCCGTCCTGATAAAGCAGCTCCTTTATACCACTTGAAGTTGCCGGCATATAATTTATACTTACACTAGGCGTCATTACATGCCTTATTGCCTGTATTTTTCCCAGGTTTTTAAATTGTGCAGTATTATAAATCTTAGTTGACGCACTAAACGAGATTGGTTTAATCACTCCAAAACGCTTAAATCCGGCTATAGTATCATAAACCAATGAATCTGAACGGTTAATGATTTTTAACATCGTTTGACGGTAAGTCTGGAAATTCCATTGCTCCGTGTAACCTGAACTTATGCTCAAATTGAAATATTTAGCTACTGTAAACGGCAGCGAGGCCGTCATGTCATGGCTCATTCCACTTTGAAACTTTTTGAAAGCATCTGGCTTAAACAGCTCACTTTCTGTGGTATTGATCGTATTTGATGCCTGCATGGAATAGCCCACATTCAGTTTCTGATACCATTTTTGTTCACCCACCCTCGTCTTGGAATCAAAAGGATTGAAACTTTGTACGTTAAAGGTGAAACTTGGAGCTGTTAAACTGATCGTTTTGGCCTGTAGCTCCTGGCTGGAACTTAAAGTAACGTTGTAATTATACCAAGTCCCGGTTTTACCATAATTGACCGAGGAGGCCAAGGCGTTTCTTGAGATCCCTTGTGGATTATAATTTCCATTATTCCTGGAGTTTACAAAATAAGATCCTGTACCTGCATCCACATGTGCACTGAAGGTAGTGCCTGGATTTGCATTGGGGTTTTGTGAATGTGACCAATAAATGTGAAAATCCTTGTTAGCTGTATTACTTGCAGTTCCCTCTACACCCTGTTTGGTACTGGTATAACTCAGGTTAATGCTTCCGTTATACTTATACCGTTTCATATAGTTGGTATACGTATTTAAAACATAGGATCCCCTGGTATAGATTGTTCCCAGAATTTTGGCATCCCAGTAATCACTGATTCCTATATAGTATCCTCCGTCTCTTAAAAAGAAACCAAGTGTTCCGTCTTCACCAATGTTAGGTACGATAACCCCGGATGACTTTTTATTGGGTTTTGGAAAGAAGGCAAAAGGGAGTGCCAACGGCAACGGGATATCTTCAATTTCCAGATACACTGGTCCTGTAATAACCTGGTTCTTTGTTACAATACCCTTGGTAATAAAAAAACCAAAATGGGGATGTGGCAAGTTACACGTACTATAGATCATGTTCTTGACATGAATCTCATCATCCGGTTGTTTTTTACTCTGTCCTCCGGAGAAAAAGCCCCCTTCCTGCTCAGTAAAGGTATTAAAAATAGTCCCCTTACCTGATTTTGTATTATAATAAAGAGAATCGGCAATGGACGAGCCATCTTTATCCATTTTAATGATGGGTTTCCCCATATATTTTCCCTTAGAATCCTTACGTCCACTTGCAAAAACAACATTGGTTTTGGAGTCGTAACGAATATAGTCTGCGTCCAGCTCAAAAGACTGATAAATCACCCGTGCCTTACCATAAAGATAGATAATGCTCTTGTCTTTACTATATTTTGTAGAGTCCTGAGCTGAATATTCTATTTTTGAATCAACGTCTTTATTATTTTTAACTTTATTTTTTGTGGTATCTCTTTTCGTTGTATCGGTCTGCTGGCGTACCTGGAAGGCCGAAAAACTGGAAAAAGCAGCAGCGCTACTACTGGCGACAGACAGTAAAAGGATGGAATTAAATAAAATGATGTGGCGTAAAAGTTTCAAATTCGTCTGTGAATGTTATTTTTGCATTAATGTTTAATCCAAAACGTCCAAAATTAATGAAAAATATAGCATTGGTTAGACCAAATGTAATATTGATCGCATTTATTTCTATATTTATTATCACATCAACTGGCTATCAAGCCTTTACGCAAGATTATAAAATAAAAACTATCGTTATTGATGCAGGTCACGGAGGCAAAGACGGGAGCACGAGGGGTCTTTATTCCACAGAGAAAGATGTAGCTTTAAAAACCGCATTGCGGCTTGGAAAAGCAATAGAGCAAAACCTTCCAGATGTTAAAGTGGTCTATACCAGATCTGAAGATGTCTTTATTCCGCTTTATGATAGAATTGGCCTCGCTAATAAAGTTAAGGCCGATCTCTTCATTTCTATACACTGTAACGACATGCCCGTATACAGATCTACTATAGTTACTGGCTATAGAAAAGGAAAAAGAGGGAAAAGAATTCCAATCACGGAAACGGTAAGCAGAAAAAGTACATCAACACGAGGTACTGAAACCTTCGTTTCTGGTATGGGACGAATGAACGAGCAGGATGAAGTGATCAAAAGGGAGAATGAAGCTATATTGTTAGAGGATAACTATAAAGAGAACTATGAGGGATTTGACCCGAATAATCCGGAAAACTACATCATTCTGTCTCTAATGAAAAATGCGTACCGTACCCAAAGTCTTAAACTGGCAAAAATGGTACAAGACCAATACATCAACGTTGGACGTATAGACCGCGGAGTGCAAGAAAAAAGTCTTGCTGTTTTAGCACGAGCAGGAATGCCTGCGATTTTAACAGAAATTGGATTTATCAGTAACCCAACCGAAGAAGATTATATGAATTCAGAAGCTGGCCAGATTGAAATCACCAATTGTTTGCTAAAAGCAATACAGAATTATAAAGCTTCTGTTGAGCGTTAATTCACTCATCAGCTACATAAAAAGCAAATTAGAAATGAGTCATCGCGTAAAGATATTTATAGTTCCCTTATTATTATTTATCTATACCCCTATTGCTTTTTCTCAAAGTCATTATAAAGTCAGAACCATCGTGATCGATGCAGGCCATGGTGGAAGAAAACCGGGTGCCAGAGGGGCTATTTCTTACGAAAAGGATATCGCTTTAGAAGTAGCCTTAAAATTGGGGAAAAAGTTTGAGGAGGATATGCCTGGAGTAAAAGTACTTTACACCAGAAAGAAAGATGTAGATGTAGACTTCTATAAAAGGGCCGAAATTGCAAATGACGCTAAGGCCGACATCTTCATTTCTATCCATTGCAACTCTATGCCAGATCACCGCGTCATTACGGGATATAGCAGGAAACACGGGAAAAAGGTACCTATATATAAAACGTCTAAAAATACATCGACAAGAGGAACGGAAACTTTTGTTGCAGGTATGCACCGAATTAATGAACAAGATGTAGCGATCAGGGAAAATGCCGATATTAAACTTGAAAAGAACTATAAACAAAATTATGATGGATACGATCCCAGTGATCCCGAAACATTTATTATATTATCTTTGTTTAAAAATAAGTTCAGGGATAAAAGTATGGAACTGGCCAAACTAATCCAGCACAATTATTCCAAAGTTGACCACAGACTAAGCAGAGGGATAAAAGAGCAGGGTATTTTGATTTTACAAAGATGCGGGATGCCGGCAGTTTTGACAGAAATTGGTTTTATAAGTAATCCAGAGGAGGAACGCTATATGAATTCGGCAAAAGGACAGGCAGAAATTGTACATTCCATATTCAATGCTGTTAAAACTTATAAGAAAGAAAACGAATTAAATTAAGTAAACAATACATACGTGAAGATAGCAAACGAAACCAAAGTAGGCATACTGGCTGCCTTTTCCATAGCCTTACTCATTATCGGCTACAATTTCCTAAAGGGGAATGCAATATTTTCTAATGAAACTGTTCTTTATGCGAGGTATTCACGTGTTGATGGACTTAATGTATCTAAACCAGTTCTGATCAATGGTTATCAGATTGGCCGGGTAGATAAGTTACAACTCCAGCCTGACGGTTCTATCTTAGCAACATTGAAGATAAAAGGTAAATATGAAATTCCTACAAACAGTATTGCGCGTTTGGAAAGTACGGATCTGCTTGGAAGCAAGGCCATTGTAATGGCACTTGGAAATGGAAAAATCTATGCTAAAGATGGAGATACATTAAATGCCAATGTAGAAAAGAATTTGATGGAGGCTGTACAACCAGTACAAAAAAAGGCTGAACTTATCATCAATAAAATGGACTCCATTTTAACCAGCGTAAACACTATTATGAACCCGGACTTCCAAAAGAATGTTAATAAAAGCTTCAATAGCATTGCAGCTACTTTAGGTTCACTGGAAAACACCTCCAAAAAGGTAGACAACCTGGTAGGGTCTGAAAGTTCTAGAATATCTTCTATTCTAGCCAATGTAGAAGCCATCTCCAGTAACTTTAAAAACAACAATCAGCAAATTAATGCCATTATGGCAAATCTTCATAGTGTGACAGATCAGGTTGCAGCAGCTAACTTTAAGCAAACTGTAGACAATGCCAATAAAGCAATGCTGGAACTTCAAGGTGTAGTCAGTAAAATCAACAATGGCAATGGCACCCTTGGCTTGTTAATCAATGATACCAAAATGTATGACAATTTAAACAATGCTTCAAAAAATCTGGACAATTTGTTGATTGACCTAAAGGAAAATCCTAAACGCTATGTTCATTTCTCTGTATTTGGTGGAGGAAATAAAAAAGACAAATAACAGTCAATAATAAGATCATAAAAAAAGGAGTGCGCACATCGTGACACTCCTTTTTTTATATACAAATAGGGCTAAATCGTATAGGTATTTCCCTCTATAGCCAGTTCTGTATGTTCAAAAATGCTAAGTGCTTCTTCCAGCAATGGCTGAAGAACTTTATATCTTGAAGAAAAATGCCCGATAAGCAATTTCTCTACCCCCGCCTCTGCGGCAATCTGGCCAGCCTGCAATGCAGTCGTGTGGTGTGTTTGATTTGCCCGATCCAGCATTTCCTGCAAAAACGTAGACTCATGATATAACATAGTACAGCCTTTAATCTGCTCCATATAACTTCCATCGGCTAACGTATCTGAACAATAACAGTAGCTTTTAGGCACATCAGAATCCAGGGTGTAATCTTTATTAAGAAAGATCCTTCCATCAGGTAAATTTAAATCAATTCCTCTTTTCAATAAAGGAAAATACTCATGCGGAATATGATCCTCTTCGAGTTTATCAATGATTAATTTCCGCAGTCTTTTCTTCTGCTTAAATTTATATCCTGTACATGGGATCCTATGATTCAAGATAATAGTCTCCACTGTTAAATCATTGTTCTCGAATATCTTAACAGACATATCAGCCTCAACAGCAGTAAATTCAATAGGGTAACGAATTACTGTTTCCGAATATTTAAACTGCAATTCCAGAATTTCCAGTAGAGCCTGAGGGCCAAAAATCATTATAGGTTTTACCCTTCCGTTCAAATGCATGCTCGACAGCAAGCCAATTAAACCGAAATAATGATCTCCATGCAAATGGCTGATAAATACATAGTCAATTTTGCTTGCCTTTATGCCATATCGGATCAATTGTTGTTGAGTGCCTTCACCACAATCAATTAAATAAAATTTCTCGTTGCAATTTAAAAGCTGAGCTGTTGGATTCCGGTTGTATACAGGTGTTGCGGAACTGCTTCCTAAAATGGTAACTTCAAACTTCATTAATCCTTCTGATCAAAACTTCCCAATAACTCTTTCTCTATCTCTTCCATAAAGATCAGGTCTGTAGCTTCATCAAGTTTTGAAACAATATTCAGCGATTGATTTAAATTTGAAATCTCTATAATCTGCGCAATTTGTTCGTTAATACCCGTCACTATAAATAAGCCATTTGCATTTTTGCAAAGCCTGTCTCCCACAAGTAAGCTACTTAAATCCTGGCAATCTGTGCATTCTTCGACCATGGATAGGTCCAGCACAATATTGCAATATCCTTCTGCGTTCAATAAAATAAACTCAGACTTCAACTTTGGCGTTATTTCATTACTGAATTTTACTTCATTTAATGAAATAACGACATACTTTTCATGTTTATCTATCGAAAACTTCATAGCATTGGTTTTTATATGATACGAAAATAATATTTTTATTCGTATTTGTTTCTAATCTACTTAATATTAATCTATTACCTAAAAATTCGCAATTAAACCAAAAGCCCCTCTATACAAGCAGAAACATTCTGTTCAATCCGTACGACCACGTTTTCAGCCTCATTTTTCACGAATTTATCTCCGGTGATTTGCTCATACAACTCGATATACCGTTCAGAGATTGACTCAACGATTGCAGGCGTCATTTCTGGTACAGACTGTCCGTCTTTTCCCTGGAAACCATTTTCAATCAGCCACTTTCTAACAAACTCTTTAGAAAGCTGTTTTTGAGCCTCTCCGCTATTTTGTCTTTCCTGATAACCATCAGCATAGAAATAGCGCGAGGAATCTGGTGTATGGATTTCATCAATTAAATAGATTGTATTTCCAGCTTTACCAAACTCATACTTCGTATCCACCAGGATTAAACCGCGCTCAGCAGCCATTTCAGTTCCACGCTGATATAAAGCCCTGGTGTAGTTCTCCAAAGCATCATAGTCAGTAATAGAAACAATTCCTTTGGAAAGGATATCTTCCCTGGAAATATCTTCATCATGTCCAACCGCTGCCTTAGTAGTTGGTGTAATAATTGGCTCTGGCAGTTTGTCGTTCTCTTTCAAACCTTCAGGTAAAGAAACACCGCACACAGTTCTTCTTCCCGCACTATACTCTCTCCAGGCATGTCCAGCAAGATAACCTCTGATCACCATTTCTACTTTAAACGGCTCACAAATTCTTCCCACAGTAACCATTTCATCCGGAACTTCAATTACCCAATTAGGCACAATATCTTTTGTTGCAGATAAAAACTTAGCAGCGATCTGATTTAAAACCTGCCCTTTAAAAGGGATTGCTTCAGGCAATACCACATCAAATGCAGAGATCCTGTCTGTAACCACCATTGCCATAAAACGTTCGTCTATGGTATACACATCTCTCACCTTACCTTTATAGAAGCTGGTTTGCTTTGGAAAATTAAATTTTGTTTCTTTTATTGCTTTCATGGTTATGCAAATCGCATATGTTATTAATTATTGAATATCGCCGTAGGCTTTAAGGATTCGTTTTACTAATTTATGTCTTACTACATCTTCGCCGGTTAAGTAAATGATGTCTATTCCAGGAATATCATCCAAAATCCTTAAAGCATTGTGTAAGCCGGACATCTGCTTTTTGGGAAGATCCACCTGGGTAACATCTCCGGTTACTATAAATTTCGCACTAGGTCCCATACGCGTTAAAAACATTTTCAACTGCAGATCCGTTGCATTTTGCGCTTCATCAAGGATCACAAAACAATTATCTAAAGTTCTTCCGCGCATAAAAGCGAGTGGAGCAATTTCTATTGTCCTGTTTTCCAGATACAATTTTAATTTCTCGGCCGGAATCATATCATCCAGGGCATCATACAGAGGACGTAGATAAGGATCAACCTTCTCTTTCAAATCTCCAGGTAAAAACCCCAGATTCTCCCCTGCCTCAACTGCTGGCCGGGTTAATATAATTCTCTTAATTTCTTTATTCTTTAACGCCCGTACAGCTAAAGCCACTGCAGTATAAGTCTTTCCGGTTCCTGCTGGTCCAATGGCAAACAACACATCATTCTTTACAATGCTGTCTACCATACGGCGCTGATTGGCTGTTCTAGCCTTTACCATCAATCCGTTGGTACCAAAAACAATTACCTCTCCTCCGCCAGTTGAATTTACTTTTTCAGCTACCGTTTCCGTGGCTCCTGTCTTAGCTTTTACAGACAATATAGATTCTACTTCATTCGGGTTCAAAGAACTGTACTTTTCAAGATGGGCTACCAGCAAATTAAACTTAGATTCAAAGACCCCCAGCTCCTGCTCATCACCCAATACCTTAACTTCATTGCCCCTGGCTACAATTTTAAGCTTTGGGAAAGCATGCTTTAAAATTTCATAATGCTCGTTGTTTGTGCCCCAAAGTTGTGCCGGATCTACCGATTCTAGTGTTAGTTTTAATTCGTTCAAAATATTGTTTTTTAGATTGAGGTGTATATTTTGATATAAAAATTGAATATTTGTACGCGATTTGCCGCTTACGCAAGATTAAGAATAAATATTCAATTTTTAATGGCTATTATCACTTTAACAACAGATTTAGGTTCTAAAGATTTCTATCAGGCTGCCTTAAAAGGCAGTATCCTGACGATCTTGCCTACTGCCAATATTGTTGATATTACCCATGATGTTCCTTCTTTCAATATTTCTTATGCCGCATTTGTTCTAAAGAATGCCTATCCTTACTTTCCCAAAGGCACTGTACACCTGGTTGGAATTGATTCTGTTTTCAGTGAGAACACAAAATACGTGGCCATGAAATTCAGGGATCATTATTTTGTAGGGGCAGATAATGGCATTTTCTCTCTCTTATTTGATGAAAAACCGGAAGAACTTGTAGAGCTCAATATCATGCAGGATCTCAAATATCTTCACTTTCCATTGGTGGATATTTTTGTTAAAGCCGCGATTCACCTTGCTAAAGGCGGCAAACTCAAAGACATTGGCGTTCCAACAGAAAATATAGAAGAAAGGATGCTCCTGCACCCTGTTATCGAAAGAGATATCATAAGGGGAAGTGTCATCTATATTGACACCTTCTGCAACGTTATTACAAACATTACCAAAGATCTTTTCACCAAAGTACAGCGCAACCGCGACTTCACCTTATATTTCAGAAAAAGTGAAACCATTACCCAGCTGAGCTGGCATTACAACGAAGTTCCGGAAGGTGAAAAGTTGTGTCTCTTTGGTATCAGCAATCACCTGGAAATAGCTATAAACAAGGGAAAAGCAAGCGGTTTACTAGGACTGCACCTGGGCGATATCTTAAGGGTCGAATTCCATCCCTAATCTGACAAAATTCCAGGAAATAAGCTAAGGCATAAAATTTGCTTAATTATTAAACAATGATTAAACATGCACTTTTATTGGTCCTTATAGCCTTTTCGGCACAAACTTTTGCCCAGACTGACAGTGCGGCATACCAGCTGCAACGCATTAAAATAAATGCCCTGCTCATGCAGAGAAGCGCAAAGTTTGGGCAATACGAACAAAGCCTCACGGCAAGGACAGGTATCTTCGGATTTCAGACCAAAGACGACATCAAGAACTCCAATGAGATCCTAAGAGAAATCGCTTTGAACGACAACAACATATTCAGAGAGCTCAAGGTACTTATGGACTATAAAGACGTTCAGGTGCAACAGGTACAAAATACAGCCACCATCAACAATGAGCGCATTCAGAAATATATGCTGGCTATAAAAAAACTTCAGGACAGAAATTATGAATTAAAAGTACAACTCCAGAAACAAGTATTAAGGCAAAACATATTCTATTACTTTGGTGGTCTGCTGATCATCATATGTGCCGGCCTGGGTTATATTTTACTAAAGAAAATTAAAGCATTAAATGATGTTAAAAAGGAATCTGTTTAAAATATTAGTCAAACTAAACCAGCTCCTGCTGCCTAGTTATTACAAAAAAGACCCTTTTAGCCTTACTAATTTTCAAAAGGTGATCATAGGCTATAAATATTGGACACTGAGGAACTCTCTTAGTTAAAGCAATTCGTAATTAAACCTACAAGGAATTTAGGCTCTACCCAGGTAGATTTAGGCGGCATGACACCATTTGCATCAGCTACATTAATTAATTGCTCTACAGAGGTTGGAAACAAGGTAAAAGCAAGCGCAAATAAACCATTATCTACTTGCTTCTGCAAATCTGAAATGGGCGTTCTTCCTCCTTCAAAGGTGATCCTTGCATCTGTCCTCGGATCATGTATACCCAAAACAGGCTCCAGGATATGATCCTGCAAAATACTAACATCCAGGAGCTCTACCGGATCATCTTCCTTGTAAATTCCCTTTTTAGGCATTAG
Organism: Pedobacter sp. HMWF019; assembly: GCF_003061025.1. Taxonomy (GTDB): domain Bacteria; phylum Bacteroidota; class Bacteroidia; order Sphingobacteriales; family Sphingobacteriaceae; genus Pedobacter. The sequence continues at coordinate 17,747 of NZ_QAIL01000219.1, forward strand.
GCGATACCACTGCTGATGTACATACATACCAATTTCATGCAATCTTTCCGGCTTAACCATTGCTTCGGATTTCTCCACAACGAAAGAAAGAGCGATCTTTTCCAGGAGTTCAGCTTCCGTTAAGCTACCCAAATTCCTAACCATACGGTTAAATTCCAGAACCTTAACCTCTTTAGTATTCATGTATACAGAAGTAAAATAATTGTACATTTCTGTACCCTTATGTTTATGCTGATTTAGAGCCTTTTTATGAAGCCCCATTTTCGCCATGGAAGCAATCCGGTGATGACCATCTGCAATATACACCGCAGGTATCTGAGCAAAGGCAGATACAATCGCATCAAGATCCGTCTGATCTGTTATAGCCCAAACCTGATGCTCGGTTCTATCTGCAAAAGTGAAATCGAGAATCGGTTTTTGCTGTATTGTTTTTGAAATCACGGTATCTACAATAGCATCCGGGTAATAAGTAATCAGGACAGGATTGGCGTCCAGCCCCGTTTGCTGAAGATAATCTGCAAGCAATCTTTCCCGGCGTTCTACAGTGTGTTCATGTTTTTTGATCTTGCCTTCCAGATAATCATTGATGTGAGTTAATGTCCAGATTCCTGTTTGTACAAGTCCATCATGAGTTGTGCGATAGACGAATATCGCCCGTTCTCCCTGTCTGACCAGCACTTTCCTTTCCAAGAATACATCCAGGTTTTCACCGATCTTTTTAAAAATTAATTCCTGCCGGGTTCCCCGCAGATAAGGATTTTCCAGTTCAGGATTAATCAGATGTAAAAAGCTGCAGTCATTTTCAGACGCAATCAGCTTAGCTTCCCCGGTGCTGTAATTTTCAAGCGGACGTGTGACCACTTGTTCCTGTAGATCAACTGCAGGAATCAATGCATTAAACGGCTTTATATTTGGCATGTGACGATCAATAACGCATAAAGGAGTCTGTAAATGACTCCTTTATGCGTTTAAACTTATTTATTAAAGTGCTCTATGATTAAAGTAGCAAGCTCTGTACCAATCCGCTCCTGCGCTTCATTTGTCGAAGCACCAATATGCGGGGTAAGAGAGATTTTAGGGTGCTGCAAAATTGCCTGCTGAGGCGTAGGTTCGTTATCAAAAACGTCCAGTCCTGCAAAGGCAACTTTACCACTGTCTAAAGCTGCAATTAAAGCAGTTTCATCAATAGTTCCGCCTCTTGAGCAGTTCACAATTCCTACACCTTTTTTCATTTTGCTAAATTCCTCTTCTCCTAAAATTGGTCGGTCAGCAAATGGCGTATGCAAACTGATGAAATCACTTTGACTGATCACTTCTTCCAGCGAAACCGTCTGAACAGGAATATCAACCGAAATGCCTCCCTGAAAGCTTAACGAAATATTTCCGCTAAACGGATACAGATCATAAGCCACCACGTTCATTCCCAATCTCAAACCAATTGCAGCAGTTTCCCTTCCAATACGGCCAAAACCAATCACCCCTAAAGTTTTCCCTTTAAGTTCTATTCCTTTAGCATAAGCCTTTTTCAGGTTGTTGAAATTCGTACTACCTTCAACAGGCATTTTTCTGTTAGAATCCTGCAAAAACCTGATTCCCGTAAACAAGTGTGCAAAAACAAGTTCAGCAACAGATAATGAAGAAGCTGCCGGTGTATTTACAACCGCAATGCCTTTACTTCTGGCATATTCAACATCAATATTATCCATACCCACTCCACCACGACCAATTAACTTTAGGTTTGGACACTGATCAATAACATCCTGACGGACTTTAGTTGCACTCCTTACAGTTAAACCATCATAATGCTGAAGGGCTTCTATAAGTTTATCCTGAGGCACGGTTTCTGTATCTACTACAAAACCTGCCTGTTCTAATAATGATTTACCAACGGGATCAATCCCGTCGTTCGCTAGTATCTTTGTCATTAATCTATTTATTGGTGTTTTTCTGCAAAAACTTGCATTAATTCAATTAAAGTATGTACGCTGGTAATTGGCAAAGCGTTATACATAGACGCCCTGAAACCACCAACACTTCTGTGCCCTTTGATGCCTTCAATACCATTCTCTTCTGCAAATTTCAGGAAAGGTTTTTCCAGTTCAGGATTGTTCATTACAAAACAAACATTCATTCTGGAACGATCCTCAACAGCACAAGTTCCTTTAAATAATGGATTCCTGTCAATTTCTGCGTATAAAGCATTTGCTTTAGCAATGTTTTCTTTTTCAATTTCAGCAACACCACCTTTAGACTTTAACCATCTCAGATTAAGCATCGCTACATATATAGAAAATACCGGCGGTGTATTATACATAGATCCACCTTCAATATGAACTTTATAATCTAACATAGATGGGATCTTTCTGCCTGATTTGCCCAGAATTTCATCTTTTACAATCACAACAGTCAAACCCGCAGGACCAATATTTTTTTGCGCACCTGCATAGATCAGATCATATTTAGATACATCAATTACCCGGCTCATGATGTCTGAAGACATGTCACAAACTACAGGAACTTTAGTTTCCGGCAGGAAAAACATTTCAGTACCATAGATCGTATTGTTAGAAGTACAGTGAAAATAAGCACTGTCATCAGGAATAGCGAAGTCTTTAGGAATGAAAGTATAATTGGCATCTTTCGAAGAAGCCACAACATTTGCTTTGCCAAAAGTAGCTACTTCTTTAATTGCTTTGTTTGCCCAAACACCCGAATCCAGGTAACTAGCGGTTTTACCGTCTGGAAGCAAGTTCATTGGAACCATTGCAAACTGCAAACTGGCACCTCCCTGCAAAAACAAAACCGAATAACCTTCTGGTACATTTAACAACTCCTTAACTAATCTTCCGGCCTCTTCCACAACACCTTCAAATTCAGGTGTACGGTGTGAGATTTCCAAAATCGATAGGCCGTCTTTAAAATCTAAAACCGCCCTGGATGCTTGCTTAAATACTTCCTGAGGTAAAATACAGGGGCCTGCGCCAAAATTATGTCTCATGTTTTATACTAATTTTATTGACGGTAAATGTAATAGTTTTATATCAGTAATTGGTTGAAAAACTCAAACTTTAAGTTCATTTTTTTCAACCAAAACCTCTAAAAATAACCACATTATGGCGCAGGAACGCCTATCTAAAGGCAAATAGCCTTTATTCTATAGAAATAATAGTCTTTTAAGCCTGAACGCTATCTGTTCTGATGTTTTTTAATTCAGAAATCATTTGTTCAGGCG
>NZ_QAIL01000220.1 GCF_003061025.1 Pedobacter sp. HMWF019
GTTGTCGGTAATTATTTAAAACAAAGTATATCCAATTTGGTTATTTAACCTGTGTATATAAATGTGTTAGAAATAAGGTGCCCGGAGTTCAGTTTGGGCACCTTATTTATGAATATTTCAAATTTAAAAACTGTTGAATTTACCAAATACGCCTAAGGGCAATTTAATTCCCGATGTAGCCTGTAAATACAACTCACCCGTTTCCAGATTTCTAACCTGGGGAAAAGAGGTTTTGATCAGGTTTTCTACAATAACAGATGAGAAGCCGAGAGAATAGGTGTTCAGGATTAGAAAATGTTCTTTTTCATCCAACAGCTGTACTACATCCTGCATCATCTCCTGGATATGATCTTCCAGTTTCCATTTCTCTCCGTTTGGCCCGTGACCAAAAGCAGGGGGATCCAGAATGATCCCATTGTATTTTTTACCCCGTTTTAGTTCTCTTTTTACAAATTTAAGCGCATCCTCTACTACCCATCGTACATCACTCAATTTGGAGAGTTCCTGATTTTCATTGGCCCAGTTAACAACTTGTTTAATGGAGTCCACATGGGTTGTATCTGCTCCGGCTGCTTTGGCAATTAAAGAAGCAGCTCCGGTATAGGCAAATAAGTTAAGGACTTTGGGTACTGGTGTTTTAAATTTTTTAACACAAGAAGAAATATAGTCCCAGTTCACTGCCTGCTCTGGGAATACACCCACATGTTTAAAGGAAGTCAGTCCTAAGCGGAGATTAATCGTTACATCATCATTCTTATATTCCACATTCCATCTTTCAGGCAGTTGCTGCGCACTTTTTATCCACTCACCTGTAGTAGCTGTACGGCCTTTAAACCTAATGTGTGTTTGTTTCTTCCAGGCTTGCTCTGAAAGCGTTTTTTTCCATACAGCCTGAGGCTCGGGTCTGCACAAGATCAGGTTACCAAAGCGCTCCAGCTTTTCAAAGTCACCACAATCAATCAACTCATAATCTTTCCAGTGTGTGGGGGTTAATAAGCTTATCATAAATGTATTTGTCAATAAATTATCTTAAAATTTCTCTTTTGCCGCTTTCATAAACCGACTGGCAAAAACGAAATCATTGAGTTCCTGGATATCAGTGTGGGCAATTTCTTTGTTAGAGCCTTCCCAGAATTTTTTGCCTTCATGCAGGAACATGATATAGTCTCCAATTCCCATTACGGAGTTCATGTCGTGCGTAACTACAATCGTTGTTGTGTTATATTCTTCGGTCAGTTCCTTAATCAGCTCATCGATTACAATAGAAGTTTTTGGATCCAGTCCTGAATTTGGTTCGTCGCAGAACAAATATTTTGGGTTCATGGCGATTGCTCTCGCAATGCCGACACGCTTTTTCATCCCTCCGGAAAGCTCTGCAGGGAAAAGTTTGTTTTTCCCTTCCAGGTTTACTCTGTCCAGACAAAAATTAACACGGTCCAGTTTTTCACTTCTTGGTTGTTCTGTAAACATATTCAGAGGAAACATAATATTCTCCTCTACTGTCATGGAATCAAAAAGTGCAGAGCCCTGGAAAAGCATTCCGATCTCTTTCCTGATTTCTATACGCTCTTCAAAACTCATTTGAGTAAATTCTCTGCCATCATACTCTACAGAACCCGTTTCCGGATGGTGTAATCCAATCATGCATTTTAGAAGCGTTGTTTTACCAGAACCTGAGCCACCTATGATTAGATTAGTTACCCCAGCTTCGAATTTTCCTGAAATACCTTTCAAAACGTGGTTGTCGCCGAAAGATTTGTGGATGTCCTTGATTTCGATCATAATAAAAGTTGAGTTACAATATAATCACAGGCCAATATCGCTATACAGCTTACTACAACTGCTCTTGTACTTGCCTGTGCCACTTCAAGTGCACCACCTTTTACATAAAAACCTTCGTAAGCAGGTACCGAGGTAATAATGAAACCAAATACGAATGCTTTAACGAGAGAAACTGTAATGGTATAAGGATTAAAGTCTGTAGTGATCCCCTGAATATATTCAGAAGGAGATACCGCTCCGGATAATGTTCCCCCAATATAACCACCGGTAATACTTAGGACCATTGCAAAGATCACTAGTAAAGGCACCATAGTGATGCCCGCAAGGATCTTGGGCAGGATGAGGTATCCAGGGGAATTTATGCCCATAATTTCTAGTGCATCAATCTGTTCGGTAACCCGCATGGTCCCTATTTCAGAGGAAATAGCCGATCCGATTTTGCCGGCCAGAACGATTGCGCTGATGGTTGGGCTTAATTCCAGAATACTGGAATCCCGGGTTACAGAACCAATCACTGTTTTTGGAATAAAATCGCTCACCAGCTGGAAAGCAATCTGAAGTGTCATTACAGCTCCGATAAAGGTTGCAATGATACTGATCAGACCCAGAGAACCAACTCCGATAAAGTCCATCTGCTGAAAAACAGCTTTCATATAGATCTTTGTCTTCTCAGGTTTTCTAAATACGGCCTTTAACAGGAGGATATACTTGCCAAAGTTTGTGAAATTCATTTATAGAAGATTAAGCGGATTGTAAATACAATATTAATACAAAGAAACAATAAAAAATGTTGTGGGTTTCTATTATTTATCAAAAACTCTGTTTCGGGTTGTAGAAAAACAAGATCTGTGCCCTGGTATCCAGCCATAAAAACCCCATTCGTTTACTGGCTTTATATTGATCAAATGTAAAATGAAGGAATTGAAATTCATATTTGGCATGTTTTTGGTATTGATTTGATTGATCAAATAACTGA
>NZ_QAIL01000221.1 GCF_003061025.1 Pedobacter sp. HMWF019
CGATAAGAGTGCCGAGTGAAGACGCACCAATCACTTTGAAAATAGAATTCCCGTTGGTTTTCAGACCCATAAGTTGCTAAAATATTTGGCTATAGAAATAAAGCTACAATTTATTATGAATTACAGCGAAATAGTTTAGCAATAAATGAGATAAATTATTGTTCCTCCCGAAAATAGACTTTATAATAATTCATGGACTTATCATCATCGAAACCTTTCTCAATCAGCTCTTTATTTCCATGAATATAAATATGGAAGTTCTTGTCCAGTTTCAATACGCTTTTATAATCGCGGGCCTGCTTTTTAACTGCCGCGTCTGAAATGTCAAAGCTGTCGGGGATAGCGGTATCAAATTCTTCCTCATAACTCTTTTTGTAGTTCTTAAAGGATTCGATGCCCTCCGCGTTAGCGATCACTTCGCTTGAAAATTCATCCAGATCAAAACTATCCTTTTCTTTAAAATACTTAATAGACCTGTTCAACAAATCTATTTTGTCTGCTTTGGAGATCTCAAAATCCTCGTCCAGCTTTTGGGTCACAAAATTCTTATAAACACCAAGGACATTACTGGTTTGATGGTAGTTGTCATTTCTGATCCGGAGCTTCAGGAATTCATCCTTCCAGTAAACGGCTTCTGCACTGCGATTGGTCTGATCTATTACTGCAATTTTATAGCCCTGTTCCTTTTCTGTATTGATGATCAGACACCCCTTATCCAGCTTGCTGATGTTAATCGCTTCCTGCTCATAACTCACATTAAAGCCACTGTTTTCCGGATAAACCTTCAGATAGGTCTCCTTATTCTCTGACTTAAAGATTCCAATCGCATCATGCAGTTCTCCTTCAATTTGTACATTCTCAAAATAAGCGACATACAATTCTCCTGATTTGATCTTGGGATGATTAGAGATCTCATACAGATATTTGGCCAGCTGCTGACTATTGTCGTGAAAACGCTCTCCTTTTTCAAAGATGGATTCTGCAAAATGATAAACTTCATTCAGGTTCAAATCTTCATTGGGATGAAAAAACCTGTAGATCTCATTGACTTTGCCATAAGGTCCCAGAAAATATTGCAGCAAGAGGTTCTTAAGCTGCTCATCTTCTATCACAAGGGATTGCTCCGAAAGCACATAAAATTCGTCTTCAGACTTATTACCTATCCGGTGTATAGAAAGTTCGGCCAATGAGGCTTCAGAAAATGAGATCATAATATATTTTGCCTTTTAATCGAGGGCAAAAGTACCTTTTATGATTTAAAATTTTCAATTGCACGAAATAAATTCCGGTTCACAAATTAGTCCTTCCCTTCTTTAGGTGTATCCCGGAGCTCAAGCGGCTTTTTTGAATTCCGTTTCATTCTCAGGTTCAGCATCTCTACCAACACAGAAAAAGCCATAGCAAAATAGATATACCCTTTAGGGATATGCTGATCTAAACCTTCCGCCAGCAATGACACCCCAATCAGCAATAAAAAAGACAGTGCCAGCATTTTCACTGTTGGGTGCTTGTTTACAAAATTACTGATGGCACCTGAAGAGATCATCATAATGATCACCGCGATCACCACCGCAGCAACCATGATTTCAACATGATCTGCCATACCAACGGCCGTAATAACCGAATCCAGGGAAAACACAATATCAAGCAGCAAGATCTGCACAATAACTCCATTGAACGTATATGCCTTCGCATTGGCTCCCCCTTCTTCTTCACCTTCCAGCTTCAAATGGATCTCATGGGTACTCTTATAAATGAGGAATAAGCCTCCGACAATCAGGATCAGGTCTCTACCGGATATGGCCAGTTTTTCCAACCATTCCTTACTATCAATACTGAACCAATCTCCTATATTGAACAATGTAGCGGTTAGGGTCATTACCCAGCTTAGTGACAGCAGCAAGAGTACTCTGGTGATCATTGCCAGTCCCAATCCCAGTTGGCGCGCTTTTTTTTGTTTCTCCTGCGGGAGTTTTGAAGACAGAATAGAGATAAATATGATATTGTCAATCCCTAAAACAATTTCCAGCAAGGTTAAAGTGATCAGGGAGATCCAGGTTTCGGGGTTGTTTAAAATTTCCATAGACAAACAGGTAAGTACGGTTCGCTAAGATATAAAAAAAGCCTGCTGATTCCTCAGCAAGCTATCATTTGTTTGGTTTTTAGTTATTATTTAAAAGTAACATTCCCATACGAAGATTTAATCTTTACCCGACTGGCACCCCCACCACCGATCTTACCGGTATAACTCTTATCCTGAGAGTGGTCCTCATCGCTTGCAGACCTGGCTGTGACCCCACTACCATATCTGAAAGAGGAATAACTTGTTTTTACATCCAGCTCTCCGCTGTATTTGTCGGCAAAGCCAATTCCAATATTCACATATTCTGCATCTACCGCCAGTGAACGAACATTTTCATTCACCTTTTGAATGCTGAGCTTATCGTAGGCCATATTGAAGGTTGCATCGCCAAAAAGGGTCCCTATAGTAACTCCCGTGTATTGGGTTTTAACGGTCAGACCTCCGCTGCTTCCAATATCCAAACTACCATATTGCTGCTTAATGACCGAATTTCCACGTTTAATCGCTTGTATGTTTACCTTGGTATATTGTGCATCCAGCACCAGGTTCGACACAGTTCCCAGGGTTAAGCTGGAACCATACTGCTGCTTGATCAGCGCACTCTCCTTAACCGTACCTACGTTGACATCTACATACTGTGCATCCAGGTTCAATTCAGACGCTGAGCCAATAATAAGTCCTGAACCATACTGATGTTTCACGATCCCCTTATTGATTTCCGCTACATTGGTCTTTCCGTACTGTACATTGATGTAATTATTGATGTTAGACAGATTTCCGGCAGTAAAATTGCCATATTGTAATTTTACCGACAAGGGCCCACTCTGATCGGCCATGTCTATGTTTCCATACTGCTGAGAAAGAGTCAGCGCTGAATTGGTGGGCATATATACCACATAATTGATCTTTACTTCCTTTCTTCCCCGCTTTCCATTTCTGATCCAGCTACCCCAGTTTCTGCTGCCTTCACTGATCTTTGTCCGGAAGAAAACACCATCCGAACGTTTTTCGGCTTCAATGCTTACCTCATCCAGTAGTTTTTGCGCTTCTGTGTCGCTGTTGCTGTACGCCCGGATGTCAATATCAACCTTAATTTCTTTTTTGTCCCAGTTCTTGATCAGAATAGCCCCATACTGATTGTTCAGGTTAACCTTTTCTCCACTATTTAATGGAAAGCTTCTGCTAAATGATTTCGATTTGGCACCATCATCATCCGGTTCATCATGAGGCAGGCCGGCCCTGTAGTGGATAGGTGTTATAGGTGAAACACTTGCAGTAACCCCCTCTGCCTTAACGCTGATGTGGCTGGCCAGCAGAACAATACCTGCTAAACCCATTAAAGTCCTTTTCATATTTGATTTTCCTTTTTATACTGATTTACCTGGTTAATGATCATCAATTGCTGAGTAATCACCTGCAGCTGGAGTTCCAGATTTTTGACCATCGCTCTCACTACTAATTTCTGATTCGGACTGTCTGCCAATTCTTTTTTCAATTTCTGATAATCTGCATCCATGTGCTCCATATCTTTATTAAACTTAGAATAAAGCGCTGGATTAACTTTAGATAAGACCTCCAAACTGTCCTTTTTTTCTTCGATCATACTGGCAAAACGGACCTGTTTCTTTGCATAATCAGGATTCACTTCCGCCACCATCATCGTGTTCCTTCGGCCGTAGGTAAACAGCCCCGCAGCAAATCCCACCACCAACAACACAGAAGCCGCAATCCCAATCCATAAGGTCATATTGATTGGTTTTGAAGGTTTTTTTTTGTCCAATCCTTTTTCTATTCTACTCCAAAGTTCTTCAGAGGGATCTTCTGTATCAAATGCCTTCTTGTTCTCCCTGATAAATTCCTCTAATTTTCTGCTCATCATTGACTCCTTTCTTTTTCCATTAAGCGTTGTAATTTTATTTTTGCCCGCATATACTGACTGCGGGATGTATTCTCCGAGATTTTCAGGATATGGGCAATTTCCTCATGGTCATAGCCTTCCAGCAAATACAAGCTGATCACCACCCGGTATCCGTCCGGGAGCAGTTCCATTGCTTTTTTAATTTCCTCCACTCTAGGCTGAAGTTCGCCGTTTTCTTCCTCTTCTTCTTCTGGCACATCTATTGTATCTGTACTTACAAATTCCATTTTTCTCTTACGAAGATAATTGATCGACTTGTTGATCACAATCTGTTTTAACCACAGCCCAAAAGTTGTATCCCCCCTAAAATCTGTAATTCTACTGAAAGCTTCCAAAAATGCTTCCTGCAATACATCCTCTGCTTCTGCAACATGACACAATATCCTTTGGGCAGTATTGTACATCGCCTTTGCATACAGCTTGTATAACTCAAACTGTGCTTTACGGCTGCCAAGTCTGCATTCTTGCACCAAGGCCTGATGTTTATCGATGTATAAGGTTTCCAATAGCTGCTTAATTCGTCTATATGACAACCAAACTTCAGAAACGTTGCACGGATATGAAAAATAAATGAATATTTTTACGGCCTAATTATTACAATAATGTTAAGAACAACAACTTGCGGCGCTTTAACGATTAAGAATCTAGGAGAAAATGTGGTCCTGTGTGGATGGGTACAGAAATCCAGGGACCTTGGTGGAATGACTTTTATTGACATTCGTGACCGGTACGGAATCACTCAACTGGTTTTTAATATGGACGACAACCGCGAGTTATGTGAAGCGGCCCGTAATCTGGGCCGTGAATTTGTAATTAAGGCAAGCGGTACCGTTGTTGAACGCTCTAACAAGAACGCTAAAATTCCAACTGGTGACGTAGAAATTAAAATTACAGCCCTTGAAATACTCAATGCAGCAAAACTTCCACCGTTCATGATCGATGATGAAACGGACGGTGGCGACGACCTGCGAATGAAATACCGTTATCTGGATTTGCGCAGAAATCCGGTAAGAAACAATATGGTTCTTCGTCATAAAATGGCTCAGGCCGTTCGACGTTACCTGGACGGACTGGACTTTATTGAAGTAGAAACCCCGGTATTGATTAAATCAACCCCAGAAGGTGCAAGAGACTTTGTCGTACCCAGCCGTATGAATCCTGGTGAGTTTTACGCTCTGCCACAGTCTCCGCAGACCTTTAAACAACTTCTAATGGTTTCTGGCTTTGACAGATACTTTCAGATTGTAAAATGCTTTAGAGATGAGGATTTACGCGCCGACAGGCAACCTGAATTTACCCAGATTGACTGCGAGATGTCTTTTATTGAGCAGGAAGATATTTTGAATACTTTTGAAGGGCTGATCCGGACTTTATTTAAAGAAATTAAAGGTATTGACCTTCCGGAAGTACCTAGAATGCAATATGCAGATGCTATGCGCTTGTACGGTTCAGATAAGCCGGATACGCGCTTTGAAATGCAGTTTGTGGAACTGAATGACTTAGTTAAAGGCTATAATTTTCCTGTCTTTGATCAGGCAGAACTGGTTATTGGAATCAATGCCAAAGGCTGCGCAGCCTATACACGGAAACAAGTAGATGAGCTGACCGATTTTATTAAGCGTCCTCAGATCGGTGCGACAGGGCTAATCTATTGCCGTCATAATGAAGATGGTTCGTTAAAGTCTTCCGTTGATAAGTTCTACAACGAAGACATTCTGAAAACCTGGTCCTCCGCGTTACAAACCGAGCCAGGAGATTTAATGCTGATTATGGCTGGCACGACTGACAAAGTACGCAAACAATTGAGTGAACTGAGGCTGGAAATGGGCAATAGGTTGGGACTTCGTGATAAAAACACATTCAGTGCCCTTTGGGTTCTGGATTTTCCTTTATTGGAATGGGATGAAGAAACGGAACGTTATCATGCTATGCACCACCCTTTCACCTCCCCTAAACCAGAAGACATCGCCTTATTAGATACCAAACCCGGAGAAGTAAGGGCAAATGCGTACGACATGGTGGTTAACGGAACTGAAATTGGCGGGGGGTCAATCCGAATCCATGACAGAGCCTTACAAGCCCTGATGTTTAAACACCTTGGTTTTTCTGCAGAAGAAGCACAAAAACAATTTGGTTTCCTGATGGATGCCTTTGAATATGGCGCACCTCCTCACGGTGGTATTGCCTTCGGTTTTGACCGTTTATGTTCTATTTTCGCTGGCCTGGATAGCATCCGGGACGTAATTGCCTTCCCTAAGAACAATTCTGGCAGGGACGTGATGATTGACAGTCCTTCTACTATAGACGAGAAGCAACTGACAGAGCTTAAAATAAAATCAACACTTTAAGATGATTAAGTAGTATAAAAAAAGGGAATCAAAATTTGATTCCCTTTTTTTATACTAATAGGTTTCACTGTCTGGCGGAATACCGTAATCAATAGCGGCAACTGCTTTTTCTTTTTTCTTGGTTTTAACAAACCAACCCTTTACCGTATTAAATATCGCTGACAGATGTTCTGCATCCAGTGTTTTTCCTACTTTACTGGTTGCCAACCCAACAAAAGCCTTTGTCAGAAAACCTGAGCCCCTGAACAGCGTGCTGTTCATCAAAACAGGCAGAACCATAGACATCAGTTTACTGCTGATGTTCAATTTATCATCCATTTTTACAAAAGCAGAAGGTGTAGCATATTTTCTAATCAATGCCCCAAAAGTAAACTGCTTCAAATAAAGCCGGGTATCTTCTTTTATCATATCCCCCTGCATCTGATAGGCGGCCCTTAAAACCAGGATCTCTCTTTGCAGATCTTCTATATTCTGAATATTATTTTTCCTCATCGTCCTTGTCTGCTAGTTTGGTGAAAAATTTGCGGATAGAAAAATTGATAATGGCCTTCTCTATATATTTGTCCTTTGTAAAATAAACAATGACAGCAAGAAGAATATAAATCAGAGACACACAGCCAAAACCGCGTGTATAGCTACCCAGTACATCAGAAAGAAACAAAGCCAATGTAATCGTTCCGAATAAGAAAGCCAAAACAAAGCAGATAATAACGGTTGTGGTTGTTACCAGGTCAGCAAAAGTTCTGGAAACTTTCTCTACCATATACAGTTTTGTATACTCGATTCGGTTATCTAAATAGCCCTTTGCATCTGAAATGATATCTTCAATATTTTTCTCTTTATTTTCCTGCATTACTTATAAGGTTATACAACGACTGGTTTAATTTTTGAATTTAAGCATGCTCCGTTTCATCTGCATACTCTTCTTCC
>NZ_QAIL01000222.1 GCF_003061025.1 Pedobacter sp. HMWF019
GCTTTACAATATTCAGAACGGGATAGGCACTGCTTATTCCGTTTTTTTTGTTCCTATGACAATATACGGACAAAAAATAGGGATAAAGCACTGGGCGGAAGAAGACCGACCGAGAGAAAAACTAGTACTTCAAGGCAGAAGACATCTAACTGATGCAGAATTGCTCGCCATTCTGATTGGCTCTGGAAACCGGGAAGAAACCGCTGTTGACCTCAGCAAGCGCCTGCTCCTTTTTTACAAAAATGATCTGGATCAGTTGGGGAAAGCATCCATCGCTGAACTCTGTAAATTTAAAGGAATTGGAGAGGCCAAGGCGGTTGCGGTTGTGGCTGCCCTAGAGCTGGGCAGAAGAAGAAAGGAAAGTTTGCCAGCAGAAATCCTTAAGATTACCAGGGCAAGAGATGCCTTTGATATTCTGTCTCCTATTCTTTCTGATCTTCCCCACGAGGAATTCTGGATGCTCATCCTAAACCGAGCTAATCATGTAAAGGATAAAGTGCTCATCAGCAGGGGAGGTCAGTCTGGAACGGTGGTGGATACTAAAATCATTTTTAAAAATGCATTGGACAGAAATGCCAGTTATCTGATCCTGGCTCATAACCATCCATCAGGAAATACCAAACCAAGTACCGAAGACCTCAGGTTAACCAGAAGAATCTCGGAAGCAGGCAAAATCCTCGATATTCCAATTTTAGATCATATAATCATTGGAGACCGCTCATTCTTTAGCTTTGCAGATGAAGGATTGGTTTGAGATTTTATATCTTTGCATTTTATACGGATAATATAACATGAAGATCTCTTATAACTGGCTTAAACAATTCATTCAAACAGATAAAACCCCACAAGAACTTTCACTGATCCTGACCAATATCGGTCTGGAAGTAGAGAGTCTGGAAAAAGTACAGCCCATTGCAGGCGGACTTGAAGGCTTGGTGATCGGTAAGGTGCTTACTTGTGTACAGCATCCGAATGCAGACCGTTTAAGAGTAACTACTGTAGATGCAGGAGGGGCTGAACATATCCAGGTGGTTTGTGGTGCGCCTAATGTAGCCGAAGGGCAGAAGGTGGTTGTGGCCACTGTAGGTACTACAGTGTATCCTAACGAAGGAGAGCCTTTCAAAATCAACAAATCGAAAATAAGGGGGGAAGTTTCTGAGGGTATGATCTGTGCAGAAGATGAGATCGGCCTGGGCGGTTCGCATGCTGGTATCATGGTACTTCCTGAAGATACCCCTGTAGGTATTCCTGCAAAAGAATACTTTAAAATGGAAGACGACTACCTGTATGAAATTGGTTTAACACCCAACCGTGCAGATGCAGCCTCACACCTGGGGGTGGCCCGTGACCTGGCAGCTTATTTCCGTACCGGAATAACGATGCCTGATGTTTCTTCTTTTAAAACAGATAATGAAGACCTGGATATTAAAGTGCTGGTAGAAGATGAAGATGCCTGCCCGAGATACAGCAGTGTCTGCATCAGTGGTGTAACTGTTGCCGATTCGCCAGACTGGCTGCAGGATAAGCTGAAAGTGATTGGTATTCGTCCTATAAATAATATTGTAGACATCACTAATTATGTTCTGCATGAATTGGGGCAACCTTTACATGCTTTTGATGCCGATCAGATCACAGGAGGAGAGGTTTTGGTCAAAAAAGCAACAGAAGGTGAGTCCTTCGTTACATTGGATGGCGTTGAACGTAAGCTTTCAGCAGAAGACCTGATGATTTGCAATGCAGAAGCACCGATGTGTATTGCTGGTGTTTTTGGAGGTAAAAGCTCCGGAGTAAGCGCAGAAACCATCAATGTATTCCTGGAGAGTGCTTATTTTAACTCCGTATCGGTACGTAAAACATCCAAACGCCACAACTTAAAAACAGATGCCTCGTTCCGGTATGAAAGAGGAACAGATCCGGAAATTACAGTATATGCACTGAAAAGAGCAGCCCTGCTGATCCAGGAGATCGCAGGAGGTACTATTTCTTCTGGTATCTCAGACCTGTATCCTAATCCGGTTAAACCATTTGAAGTAGAGGTTTCTTATAAAAACATCAACAATCTGATTGGGGCTTCTATTCCGGAAGTAGAAATTAAAGCCATTATTACTGCTTTAGGTATCGCTGTAGCCGAAGAAAAAGAAGGCCAGCTGTCTTTACGTGTACCTAATTACAAGGTAGATGTGACCAGGGAGTGCGATGTGACTGAAGAAGTCCTTCGGATTTATGGTTACGACAATATTGCCATTCCATCCAAGATCAATGCTTCTTTATCGTACGGATCAAAGCCCGACAGAGAACTGACCCAGCACATCATAGCAGATATGCTTACTGCAAACGGATTTCTGGAGATCTGGTGTAATTCTTTAACTAAAAGTACTTACTCTAAAAATATTGACGAAGCTGTACATCTGCTTAATCCATTGAGTTCTGATCTCAATGTAATGCGTCAGGGCTTGCTGATGCCGGCTCTGGAGAGTGTAGCTTATAACCAGAACCGTAAGAATCAGGATGTAAAGTTCTACGAATTTGGAAAGACCTATCACTTAATCAATGAAAAGTATGTAGAGCGCCCGCGCTTGCTGCTACTGATTTCAGGTACGAGCCTGGCTGAGCAATGGAACCATAAAGCCAATCCGGTAAGTTTCTACCATCTGAAAGCTGCTGTAGATGCCATTACCGGCCGTTTGGGTATCAGCACCTATCAAACAGAGGAGGTGAATGACGAGAACTTTGCTTATGGTGTGCGCTATTTCCGTGGAGACAAAACTATTGTTACTTTCGGTGCTGCTACCGCTGCAGATAGAAAAAAAGGTGATGTGGATAAAGAGGTGTTTTATGCTGATTTTGACTGGGCATTATTATTGGAGATGATTAAAAAGAACAGGATCATCAACAAAGAGGTTCCAAAATATCCTGCGGTAAGAAGAGATCTTTCTATGTTGGTGGATACTGCTGTCACTTTTGATGATCTGAAAACCATTGCTTTCAAGACAGAAAAGAAACTGCTTAAAAACGTACAGGTATTTGATGTGTATAAAGGGGATAAATTGCCTGAAGGTAAAAAATCTTACGCCTTGAATTTTACTTTGCAGGACGAAGAGCAGACTTTAACCGATAAGCAGATAGATGCGGTTATGCAAAAGATTATATCTAACTTAGCGCAAACAGCAAAAGCAGAGATCAGAAAATAATTTATTGAGTAGAATTTCAGATAAAAATAAATTTTAATACCATGACTTCGGTTGCAGAACAATTAAATTCAGTACTACATAAAACAGCCCGTTTAATTGAGCTGTGCGGTGCTTTACAAGAAGAAAATGAGTTATTAAAGCTTGAAAATCAATCTATAAAGACTACTTTGGACGCCGCTAAAAATAAGAATACAGACCTGGAAGAAAAGCTTCGTGTATTGAAATTAGCGAAAAGTATTGAGGGAACTAGTGAAAAGACTCTTGATATAAAGCAAAAAATTAACGATTTTGTGCGTGAAATAGATAAGTGTGTTGTGTTGCTGAAGAAATAAGGCTACTGGAATAGTGAAACAAAGCTAAGAAATGGGAGAAATCTCGATAAAAATAACTATCTCTGACCGTATCTATCCCTTAAAGGTAAATACGGAAGAAGAGGAAATTGTAAGGCGGGCAGCCAAGATAATTAATGAGCGCATAAAGGACTATCAGGAAAATTATGCGGTAAGGGACAAGCAGGATTTACTCTCTATGGCTGTATTGCATTATGCAACAGCTGTATTAAGAGTAGAAAATAAGGCCCAGGATCAGGATACTGCCGTTGCCGATAAGGTGGAAGAGCTGGATAGTTTATTAAACGATTTTTTTTCAAAATAGGATTGTTCTTTATATAAGTTACATTAGCAAAAAGGTATAGCCGCAGCTAGACTCTTGAGTTTCATTATTTTTTAAACTTAACACTTCAATATTTATAGGGTTGAGAGCGTACATTTCATCTGCATTTGCACCTGAAAATAACGTAAATCCTAATTATGCTTACGTTGAAGTTTACAACATATGGAACAGAAAGAGTTTAGTTGCGGTTTTTTTTTACAAAAATTTTGAAGATAGAGCGTGCTTAAGCC
>NZ_QAIL01000223.1 GCF_003061025.1 Pedobacter sp. HMWF019
TTTTTGCAGTTGCTTCTTCAGCCCTACCTTTTAAATATACATTTTGGTACCAGATATAGATACCAATTAATACCACTACTGCACCTGCAATGAATAACAGGCTTTTTGAGTTTTCTTGTACAAAAGAGCCCTTTTTTACAGGGTTGTTGAGTTCTTTTTCTGTTGCGGACATTTTATTTTAAAAAAATTAAGGATTGCAAAAATACATTTTTCGTTCAAAGTATCAACCCCTTTCTTTAGTATTTAATTAAACTTTAATGATTTAACGAAGGTAAACGGTAACTTTGAGGCTATAAACTATGTGGTTAAAAAACATTACCCTATTAAATTTCAAGAATTATACCGATGCTGATCTCCGTTTTTCAAAGACGGTAAATGCCTTTGTGGGCAATAATGGTGCAGGAAAAACCAATTTGCTCGATGCCATACATTATTTATGTTTGTGTAAAGGTTATTTCAATCCGATTGATAGCCAGCAAATCAAATCGGGAGAAGATTTATTTTTAATACAAGGCGATTTTGACCGGAAAGAGAAGAATGAGAAGATCACCTGCGGTGTAAAGAAAAATCAGAAGAAGCAGTTCAAGAGAAATAAAAAGGAATACGAGAAATTGGCCGATCATATCGGTCTTTTTCCAGTGGTGATGATTTCTCCTTATGATGTCAACCTGATCATGGATGGGAGTGAAGAGCGCAGAAAGTTTATGGACAATGTGATCTCTCAAACAGATTCCAGGTATTTGGATGAGTTGATCATATATAACCGTCATTTGCTGAACAGAAATGCACTGCTTAAACAAATTGCCCTTACCCGGAAATATGATCCTGCATTGCTGCAGATTTTTGATGAGCAGCTGGTCGCTTCGGGTAACAAGCTTTTTGAGAAACGTAAAAGTTTCATGGCAGAGTTTATCCCTTTATTTAATAAATATTATAGTTTCATCACTGAAGACCAGGAAGAAGTTCATTTATTGTACCAATCACAGTTAAACGAACATCATTTTGAATCTTTATTGCAGCAGGCTGCAGAGAAAGACAAGGTTCTGGAAAGAACTACTGTGGGTATTCATAAAGATGAACTGGTCTTTACCATCAGAGAGATGGCTTTAAAGAAATTTGGTTCCCAGGGACAGCAAAAGTCTTTTTTGATTGCCCTTAAACTGGCGCAATATGCCTACCTGCAAAAGTACAGGGGATTTAAGCCGTTGCTATTGCTAGATGATATTTTTGATAAACTCGACGATCACCGTATGCGGAAATTGATGGAAATGGTTTCTCATCATGATTTTGGACAAATCTTTATTACGGATACTGGAAAAGAAAGGGTGCTGAATATTTTTAATAGCATTAAAGTTCCCGTAACTTTATTCGATGTAGATAATGGGGCTGTAAGACATGCGTAAACCAAATGATATTACTCTAAAAGAAGGCATTGATAAATTATTGGCTGTCTATAAATTGAAAGGAAAGTTCGATCAGACTTCTGTAGTTGCCTTGTGGCCCGAAATTATGGGTAAAGCAATTGCAAACAGAACTACCCAGATCTATGTGAACAATAAAAAATTATTTGTACGGATTGAGTCCTCGGTCATCAAGAACGATCTTTTAATGGTCAGAACCGGTATAATTCAAAGTATTAATGAACGTACCGGCTCTGAGGTCATCACAGAAATCGTGTTTCTTTAATTCTTTTAGCTCTTTCCGCCGCCGCCAAAGACTTTGGCTATTACCCAAATGATCAGGGCAAGGATAATCACTACGATAATTACACCGGTCCATACGCCGGTTTTAAAAATGCCTTCTATCACAGAGCAACTGCTTAAGGTGGTCGCGAGAAGGGCAACTATTCCAAGAGGAAGATATTTTTTAAGATTCATAAATCATTGTTTTTCTAGATAACAATGATTTATGAAAATGGTTTTAGAAGGGTTATTTGCCGCTGATTTTAAGTAATTCTACTTCGAAGATCAGTGTGCTGTATGGAGGGATATCCTGTCCGGCACCACGTTCTCCGTAGGCCAGGTTATATGGGATGAAAAATTTGTATTTAGCGCCTGGCTGCATCAGTTGTATACCTTCTGTCCATCCTGGAATCACCCGGTTTAAAGGTAAAGCCAACGGCTCATTTCTGTCATAAGAGCTGTCAAACTGTTTGCCGCTCAGTAGAGTGCCTTTATAATGTGCAGTTACGGTATCGGTAGCTGCCGGATGCGTACCACTACCTTCTTTAAGTACGATATACTGGAGTCCGCTGGCTGTAGTTTTTACACCTGCTGTTTTTTTATTGTTCTCCAGGAAGGTTTTTCCTTCTGCGATGATGCCTGCATATTTTTTCTTGCTGGCTCCGGCGAAGAGGTTATTAATGGCTGTTTGGGTTTTTTCATTTGACATCAGGGGCGTTTTGCCGGTAAAGGTATCTTTTAGGCCCTGGATAAAAAGTTCGTAGTTTAAAGCGGTTACACCGTTGTTCTTCAGGTTTGTGGCCATACTGGTTCCAAAGGCATAGCTGGCAGAATCAAGACCGTTTTTGATAGCAGGTGCTTTTACAACGGCTTTTTTTACAGGGTGTTTTTTAGTTTGCGCCATTGCAGTGAACGTCGTTAGAGGAAGCAACAGGGCGATAAAGGCTGTTTTCATTATGTGTTTAAATGTTAAGTGTGTAGCTGTGCTAAGATTTGAAAGCGGAAAGTTATACATTTTTGAAACATAAAGAAAAAGAAGAGAAATAAGCTTTGATGAAACCATCACGAGTTTACACTTACAAAACAATCAACCGAGCTTTAGCGAGCTCTAGAACACAGAAATCAAATAGATGTTAGTGAAAAATAGAAACTCATGATCGCTTCATAACCATTAAAATCAAATTATATTCCAATGAAAAATCAATGTTACTCTTCTGAGACTACGCTTTCTGTGCGCCGCTGCGCGGACTGCTTCGAAAGCTGAGGTCTCTTCTGAGTAACATTGATTTTTTTTCCGGATGCTTAACCGGAGAGTCCGGGCATATAGCAGAGAGAGTTGAGGTACGGTCTGAGGGATGGGCATAAAAAAAGCACCCTTATGAGGTGCTTTTTTTATAAGTTGTTTCGTGTATTGCTTAGAAACGTTCGTCTGCTGTAAAGAAGAAATCACCTTCAATTTGAGCATTCTCATCAGAGTCTGAACCATGCACAGCGTTTGCATCAATTGATTTTGCATATTTCTGACGGATAGTGCCTTCAGCTGCTTCTGCAGGATTAGTTGCGCCGATCAATTTTCTGAAATCTTCAATTGCATTGTCTTTTTCAAGGATCGCAGCAACAATAGGACCTGAAGACATGAATTCAACAAGATCCTTGTAGAAAGGACGCTCTTTGTGAACTTCGTAAAATTTACCTGCAGTCTCAGGAGTCAATTTAGTATACTTTAATGCAATGATTTTGAAACCTGCAGAAGTGATGTCGTTGATGATTGCTCCGATATGTCCGTTAGCAACAGCATCAGGCTTGATCATTGTAAAAGTTCTGTTTGTAGCCATTTTTGTTTTAATTTTTTTGCAAAATTACGTTTTATACTGGTAATATTAAAGCTTGAAATATAAAGGCATTCATTTCTTCATTAAATTGTTAGCTTTGCAACGAAATATATGTTATCTCTTTCAGAACTAAAATCTTTGCTGGCAACGCCGCAGAAAATTGTAATTACGACGCATCATAAGCCAGATGGTGATGCTATGGGTTCGTCCCTGGGTTTATACGCTTATCTTATCCAGAAAGGGCACCACGTTAAAGTAATTACACCGACAGATTATCCATACTTTCTGCACTGGCTTCCTAATAACTCAGATGTTATTATTTATACAGAACAAAAGGAACAATCAGAACTGCATGTAGCAGAAGCCTCTTTGATCTTTTGTCTGGATTTCAATACCCTGAGCAGAATCAATGAACTTGGAGAAGTGATCCGGGGTTCGGAAGCTTATAAGATCATGATCGACCACCACCTGGAACCAGAAGATTTCGACGATTACCGGTGCTGGAACATTAATGCCTGTGCAGCAGCGCAACTGGTGTATGAATTTATTGTGCACGAACTTGAAGATGGCGCATTCATGTCTAAAGACATTGCAACCTGTTTGTATACAGGGATCATGACAGATTCAGGCTCTTTCCGCTTTCCTTCGGCAACCTCGGAAGTGTACAGAATAGGCGCAGATCTGATTGATGCAGGAGCGGAACACTGGAGAATTCACCAGTTGGTATACGATAATGCTACTGAAAACCGTTTACGCTTTTTAGGACATTGCTTAACCAACAAACTGGAGATTTTAAGAGAGTTCAACACCGCTATCATTACAGTTACAGCTGAAGAACTTAAAAAATATAATATCGTTACCGGAGATACCGAAGGGATTGTAAACTACGCATTGTCTGTAAACGGCATCAGGCTGGCTGCTTTCATTATTGAAAGGACCGACCGGGTTAAACTTTCTTTACGTTCTACCGGAGATTTTCCTGCCAATGAGATCTGTAAAAAGTATTTCAACGGTGGTGGACATAGAAATGCAGCTGGCGGTGCTTCTGATGAGAGTTTAACAGATACTGTAGAAAAGTTTAAATCTATATTGACGGAGTATAAAACGCAGCTATTGCAATAAAAGAAACGGCGAAGCCCTCTTGAGAACCGCTGAATTTAAAAATAAATAAACGAAAAAAAATAAAACGACAAAAAACGCAATGAAAAAAACTTTAGTACTTCTTTTTGCAGCTACGCTTGGTTTAGCTGCTTGTAATAACTACAAAAAAGGACCGGGTGGTTTAATGTACATGATACATAAATCAGAAGGAAAAGAAAAAATCAAAGAAGGTGATATCATTAAATTGAACTTTATTCAAAAAAATGAAAAAGATTCAGTGATGGCGAATACCTATGACCTTGAGCAACCTCAAATCTTCCCTGTAGGTAAAAAACAATATGCAGGTGATATGAATGATGTATTGTATCTTTTTGGTGAAGGTGACAGCGCTACTTTCAAATTGGATTTAGATACGATGGCTAAACATTCAGGTCAGCCAAAACCAGCTAACCTGAAAAACGATAAATACCTGGTATTTACTGTTAAAATTGAGAAAGTATTACATAAAGATCCAAAAGAAGCAGATTCTACTTTCCAGAACAAAGCCAAAGATTTCTTCCAGAAAGATTACCAGGCAACAGTTGCAAAACACAAAGCATCTGAAGAAGGAAAAATCAAAAAATTTATTGCAGACAATAACCTGAAAGTACAAACTACGGCTTCTGGTTTGCAATATGTGATCACCACTCCTGGAAGCGCACAAAAACCAGTAGTTGGAGATACCATCATGGTGAACTATACAGGTAAACTGACCACCAAAAAATCAAACGGAAAAGATAACGTATTTGATACCAGCGATGCAAAAATTGCTAAAGAAACCGGTAAATTTAACCCAATGGCTCAGTATGGTCCACGTGCATTTGCATTAGGAAGAGCAATCCCTGGTTTTGACGAAGGCTTGCAACTGATCGGTAAAGGTGGTAAAGCCACTTTCATTATCCCTTCTAAATTAGCTTATGGCGAGAATGGTATGCCTCAGGGTGGTATCAGTCCTTATACTCCATTGGTATTTGAAGTAGAATTGACAGACATTAAAAAACCTTCAGCGGTTACTGTACCAGTTCCACCAGCACCAGTAAACCCAGCTGCTGCTACACCAGCTCCAGTTAAAAAATAATCAGGCTATCGCCTTCGGGCCATAACCCATAGCCCTGTCTATTGTATAGACAGGGCTTTTTTATTTTGTATCTTTGCCCCATGCTTTTAACCGATACCCATACCCATCTTTATTACGAAAGAGATCCGCAGAAGCAAAGCGAACTCTTGCAGCGCTGCTTTGATCAGGGCATACAACGCCTGTTCCTGCCCAATGTAGATGTTGCTTCCATTGCGATGATCAACGAACTGGTAGAGCGTTACCCGGAAAATTGTTTTGCTATGGCCGGGCTTCATCCCTGTGATGTAAAGGAGGATTTTGAAACGGTACTGGAAGAGATCTATACAAGTATGGCTGGCCGGAAGATCTATGCCATAGGAGAAATCGGTATTGACCTCTACTGGGATAAGACCACACTGGGTATCCAGCAAAAAGCTTTTAAAGAACAGATCAAATGGGCAAAAGCATTGGACCTACCTATCGTTATCCATTGCAGGGAAGCTTTTGATGAAGTTTTTGAAGTGCTGGAAGCTGAAAAAGACGATAAGCTCCGTGGAATTCTGCACTGTTTCACAGGAAATCTGGATCAGGCGCTCAAGGCCATTGAACTTGGTTTTTACCTGGGGATAGGCGGCGTAGTGACTTATAAGAAAGCCGGCTTGGATGAAGTACTTAAATATGTTCCCCTCGAACATGTCGTTCTGGAAACCGACTCACCTTACCTTGCCCCGGTGCCATTCAGAGGCAAGCCAAATGAGAGTAGCTACCTGGTCTATGTGGCTAGAAAAGTGGCAGAAATTTATGGTATTTCTGTTGATGAAATAGCTGATATTACTACACTTAATTCCAGAAAGATTTTTTTAGTTTAGCAGTCAATGACTAAACTACTTATTATTTATACCGGCGGAACTATTGGCATGGTCAATAATCCGCAGACTGGTGCGCTTATACCTTTTGATTTTGAGCAGATCCAGCAAAATGTTCCCGAAATGGTACGCCTAAACTACCAGCTCGATGTGCATTCTTTTGATCCGATTCTGGATTCCTCCAACATGCATCCGGACATCTGGGCTAAACTGGCCCGGATCATTGAGAACAAGTACACTCAGTACGATGGTTTTGTAATCCTTCATGGTTCAGACACGATGGCCTTTACCGCATCGGCCCTGAGTTTTATGCTGGAGAACCTTGCCAAACCCGTTGTACTAACGGGATCTCAGCTGCCTATCGGAGAGATCAGAACCGATGCCAAGGAAAACCTCATCACCGCCCTTGAAATTGCGGCCACCAAAAAACAAGGCAGAGCCATGGTACCTGAAGTTTGCATCTATTTCGACTACCAGCTATTGAGGGGTAACCGGGCCATCAAATACAACTCCGAAAAATTTGAGGCCTTCCGGACACCTAATTATCCAAAACTTGCAGAGGCAGGCGTGCATTTAACCTTCTATAAGAACTATATTCAGCAGCAACCGAAGGAAGCCTTTAAGGTTCATGCAGATTTTAACGCCAATATCGGGGTCATTAAATTATATCCGGGTATTACCCCACAGGCGGTGCAGGCGGTAACCCGTTCTTCAGTCAATGCCATTGTACTGGAAACTTTTGGCTCAGGAAATACCACTACAGCCCAATGGTTTATTGATAGCCTGCAGGAAGCTGTAGATGCGGGGAAGATCATCGTAGACATCACCCAGTGCCAGGTAGGTTCAGTAGAACTGGGTAAATACGAGACCAGTAAAAAGCTGCAGCAAATGGGCGTGGTTAGTGGTTATGACATGACCTTTGAAGCTGCAGTGACCAAATTGATGTACCTGATGGGCCTCGGTTTAACAATGACAGAAATCACCAAACTCATGGAGCAATCCCTTCGCGGAGAGCTTACTGTATAAGTAAAACTTCTGTAAATTCGTTTCAGAAGACAGTGTTCCTGAATAATAAGCCGTATTTTTATGGCTTATTATTCAGATGCTATGAAGATAGAGCAAATTTATACCGGATGTCTGGCAGAGGCCGCCTATTATATTGAAAGTAATGGAGAAGCCGCGATCATTGATCCCCTCAGAGAGGTAGAATCTTACCTGAAAAAGGCAAAAAAGGATGGCGCGGTCATCAAGTATATCTTCGAAACTCATTTTCATGCAGATTTTGTTTCCGGCCATATTGACCTGGCCGAAAAATCGGGGGCAACGATAATTTATGGCCCCACTGCCAAAACTTCTTTCCCGGCACATATTGCTGCTGATGGAGAAGAGTTCAGAATAGGCGAACTCACGATACAAACCCTGCATACTCCGGGCCATACCCCAGAATCAACCACCTATCTGCTCAAAGATAAAACAGGAAAACCCTATTGTATATTTTCCGGAGATACCTTGTTCATTGGTGATGTAGGCCGTCCAGACCTGGCACAGCAAGGCGATATGACTATGGAAGATATGGCAGGTACTTTATACGATTCCCTGCACAGTAAAATCCTGAATCTTCCCGATGAAGTGCTGGTATACCCGGCTCACGGAGCGGGTTCTGCCTGTGGTAAGAACATGAGCAAGGAAACTTTTGATACCTTGGGTCATCAAAAAGAAGTCAATTACGCTTTAAAAGCCACAAGCAGGGAACAATTCATCAAAGAAGTCACAGACGGCATTTTGCCACCTCCACACTACTTCGCAAAAAACGCTTCCATGAACAAGCATGGATACGAAAGCGTAGACCAGGTTTTTGAGAAAGGCTTAAATCCCCTCAGTCCGCAAGCATTTGAAGCGTTGGCCAATCAGACCGGAGCCTTATTGCTTGACACCAGGGATCCGCAGGTTTTTGCCAAAGGATTTATCCCCTCCTCTGTAAATATTGGCTTAAACGGCCAGTTTGCCCCATGGGTAGGTGCCCTGATCACGGACTTGAAGCAGCCTTTATTGCTCATCGTAGAAGAAGGAAAAGAAGAAGAAGCCCTGACCCGTCTGGCCAGGGTAGGTTACGACAATACTATTGGCTATCTTCAAGGTGGTATTGGAGCCTGGGCAGCAGCCGGTAAAGATACCGATACCATTACCTCCATTTCGGCCCAAGCCTTCGAAGATATTCTGACCCAACAACCTGATATCCATGCACTGGATGTTCGCAAACCAGGAGAGTACGAAGCAGAGCACCTGGAGTCCACTTTGACCCGGCCATTAGATTATATCAATGAATGGACCAGTGAAATGCGTCCGGACGAAACTTATTATATCCACTGTGCAGGTGGTTACCGCTCCATGATCGCAGCCTCTATTTTAAAAGCCAGAGGAATAGATCAGGTGATCGATATTGCAGGCGGCTATGGTGCCATTAAAGCAACCGGATTAAAAAGAACAGATTTTTCCTGCCCATCCAAAGCCATGAAAGCTTAAACCTTTAAAAGCTTATGAACACATTTGATGTACTGATCATTGGTGCCGGTCCCATTGGAATGGCTTGCGCCATTGAAGCCCAAAAAGCCGGCCTCAGTTATGTAGTCGTGGAGAAAGGTGCCCTGGTCAACAGTTTATATAATTATCCGGTATTCATGACCTTTTTCTCTACCTCGCAACGTCTGGAAATCGGAGGCGTGCCCTTTGTGAGCATCAATCCTAAACCTAACCGAAACGAGGCGGTAGAATACTATCGTCGGGTAGCTGAAAAATTCAGTTTAAATATCCGGCTTTTTGAAGAAGTGAAAACTGTTTCCAAACAGACCGATGGTTATTTTGATACCGAAACTTCCAAAGGCAGCTACCGCACAAAATATGTGGTGATTGCTACCGGGTTTTACGATGTGCCAGTGATGATGAACATTCCGGGAGAAGACTTGCCAAAAGTAACCCATTACTATAAAGATCCTCATTTATATGCTTTCCAGAATGTTGTTGTCGTGGGAGCGAACAACTCGGCTATTGATGCAGCCCTGGAAACCTATCGGAAAGGGGCCAAAGTAAGCCTGGTGATCCGGAATAACGAGATCGGCTCTTATGTGAAATATTGGGTTCGCCCGGATATTGAAAACCGGATTAAAGAAGGGGAAATTAAAGCCTATTACCATGCTGAGCTGCTGTCAATTGCACCAGAGTCTGTGCAAATCCGTACTGAAGAAGGAGTTTTAGAAATCGAAAATGACTTTGTGATTGCCATGACCGGTTATAAACCCGACTTCGGCATGTTAAAGCGTTTTGGTATCCAGTTGGAAGACGATAAAGGAGGTGTTCCGGCCTATGATGCTGATACCATGGAAACTAACCTTTCGGGATTATACCTGGCAGGGGTGGTTTGCGGAGGAAAAGATACTCATAAATGGTTCATCGAAAACTCAAGAGTACATGCAGAGCAGATTTTTGCCCATATTAAAGGAATTTAATTTATGTTTGTGGACAACATTTTTGAACCTGCATGCCGGGAATAGATCAGATTAAAGAACCCATAGCTGCCGATATTACGGTTTTTGAGGAGAAGTTTAAAGCTTCTATGCATAGTGATGCTCCGTTACTGGACCGTATAACGCATTATATCGTTAAAAGGAAAGGGAAACAGATCCGTCCAATGTTCGTTTTCTTTGCTGCCAAATTGTGCGGAGGCATTGTAGAATCCACCCATCGTGGCGCTGCACTGGTGGAGCTTCTGCATACAGCCACTCTGGTACATGATGATGTGGTAGACAACGCTTATGAGAGAAGAGGCTTCTTCTCCATTAATGCCTTGTGGAAAAATAAAATTGCCGTATTGGTCGGCGATTATCTCCTGGCCAAAGGGCTCCTGCTCTCGGTCAATAACAATGAATTCCGCTTACTTCAAATCGTTTCAGAAGCTGTAAAGCAAATGAGCGAAGGTGAACTGCTCCAGATTGAAAAAGTGCGCCGCATGGACATCAGTGAGGCCTTATACTTTGACGTGATCCGTCAGAAAACAGCCTCTTTAATTGCTTCCTGCTGTGCCTGTGGTGCTGCATCTGCCGGTGCCAGTGATGAAGTAATTGAAAAAATGCGTCTTTTTGGCGAAAAGGTGGGCATTGCCTTTCAGATCAAAGATGATACTTTTGATTTTGGAACCGATGACGTAGGCAAACCTATAGGTATAGACATTAAAGAAAAGAAAGTTACCCTCCCGCTAATTTATGCGCTGAACCGTTCAGACAAAGCAGAGAAGAAACGCATCATCAACCTGGTTAAAAATCATCAGGACGATCCGGTAAAGATCCAGGAGATCATTGATTTTGTGAACGGAAAAGAAGGAGTTCGCTATGCCAATGAAAAAATGGAAGAATACCAGAAGGAAGCTTTTGATATTCTGCACGGTTTTGAGCCTGGCGATGCCAGAACAGGCCTGGAGCAACTGGTCCGTTATACTACGGAGCGTAAAAAATAATTTTTTGCCCCATTCAGTCTTCGCCAGAAATCTTAATTTATAAAAATTTGATCTATGAAATATTTGTTTAGCTTATTGCTCTTATGCAGTTGTATCCCTGTTTTTGCGCAGGATCATTTTTTCAGTACTTTTTCTGCCATCAATGCCGAAGTTCAAAGTCATTCTAAGGCCTATTCTAATCTTAAAGAAGCTACTGAAACCATCGGACACCGTTTAACCGGTTCGGCCAATGGGGCAAAAGCAGAAGCGTATGCTTATAGCCTGCTAAAATCTTACGGATATGAAGTGAAGTATCAGCCTTTTGAAGTAGAAAGCTGGAGTAGGATCAGTAACGAAACAACCATAGGAAGCAGTCCTGATCAATTACAAAAGATATCTTCTGTTGCCCTGGCACACTCTCCGGTCAAAGCCGATGTAAAAGCAGAACTGGTGGATATGGGCAATGGACTGGAAGCCGATTATCAGCAGACGGCAGATAAAGTTAAAGGAAAAATTGCCCTGGTCTATCTTGGCGTTCTTCCAGGATCTCCTGCCGGAACACCCTCCCTGCACCGCTCAGAAAAAACCGCTATTGCGATCAAATATGGTGCGGTTGGAATTATGATGATCAATACGGTTAAAAATAATGTGCTTTTAACCGGTACCGCTTCTGTTACCGGGAAGCTGATTCCGATTCCTGCGGTTTGTATTGGCCTGGAGGATGGGATGAAAGTAAAAGAAAGCCTGAAAATACAAGCTCGTTTTGCCCGTTTAAACATGACCAATTTCTCTGGCATGATCAAAGCCCGCAATGTGGTAGCCAGTTTAAAAGGAAGTAGTTTGCCGGCAGAAAAGATTGTTGTGGGTGGACACCTGGACAGCTGGGACCTGGCCACAGGTGCTATTGATAATGGTATCGGTTCTTTTGCTGTGATTGACATGGCGCGCACATTTAAAGCACTCAAGTTGAAAACCAAACGGACTGTGGAGTTTGTGTTGTTTATGGGAGAAGAGGAGGGACTTTTGGGTTCTAAAGCGTATATTGCTGATGCCTTGAAATCCAATACACTGGGTCAGCTGAGATTTATGCTGAACTATGACATGACCAACGACCCCAAAGGCTTTTTGAGCAGCAGAAAGGAAATGAAAGACCTGTTCACCTCATGGGGAAGCGATATTAATAAACTGGATACTGGCTTTAGGAACGGGTTCCTTAAGGAAGCCGGATTGCATAGTGATCATGAACCTTTTATGCTGATGGGTATTCCTGTAGGCGGCGGCTTTGGTGGCGAATTGCCCAACCAATCCGGACAGTTTTATCATTCAAATGGGGATGTATTCAGCCTGGTGGATGAACAGGGATTAAAAAATACCGTGCGCTACAGTGCAATGCTCGCTTACGCACTGGCCAATACACCGGAAATCCCGGTTACCCGTCAATCTGATGTGGCACTGAAAGCTTTCTTAAAGGAGAATAATCTCGAACTTCCGCTGAAGATTGCCGGCGAGTGGAAGTGGAAAGACTAAGCCAGAGGACGAGGTTAAATAGGACGTTTTACGAACTATTTAACCTCAATTTCGCCCAGATATTGATTGGTGGAACTGATCTGAAATTGATTCGAGAAAAAACTGATATAGCAATGTACACTATGCCCGCTGAATTTTTTGGGAAGGACAATGCGAACAAGCTCTTCTTCCCGGCTACCAGCCTCCAAAAGTGTGGAGAATTGCATTTCTACCGGATCATATACGACCAGCGTAACCAAATCATCTGCTGCACTCATCGGTGAAAAATTACTGTTGATCCAGCTGAAATCTAAAGCGTTGCTGACTGTAGAAGTAGCCTCTGGCAGGGACGCCCCCTGAAGATCTCCTTTACTGAACAATAAATTTGGAAAGTTTATCCTGAGGTCAGGACTCGTTCCTGTAATGGCATGTTTGAGGTTATAGGAAAGCGCTCCATTCATGGGCATTGCCTGCGTAAAATTTTGGAAACTGCGTTTGATAATCTCGTCAGTACCCAGCAAAAAGCCTCTGAGTAAGACCATTTTTGTGCGTTGCCCCAACTGTGAAATCGAAGCGCTCTTATTGCTGGCTCTTGGTAGGCTTCGCATATAGTCTATTCCATGCCAGCTTGCACCAACCACTGCGCCCACCTTTCC
>NZ_QAIL01000224.1 GCF_003061025.1 Pedobacter sp. HMWF019
ATGCCTCCCAAATTATTCATATAGGTTTATGTATTGCTGGGTATAGTGGTTTCATTATTTACAAAAGTAAAATTAAATTACTGATAATTGTTTCCATCCATGCTCAAAAAACCTGATTGGTAAATCTGTTGTCATTAAAAAAAATAAAATTAAGTTCTTTGTTTTAGTAAAGTATTGATAGTATTGTTAATTATAAAGCTCAATAAAATAAGCAGATGAAAGCAAACCTAATAAAGACCGGACATATAATTGATGGCAAAGAGATTTTTGCCGTTGAACTCATTAATAATCAAGGAACTTATGTTAAAATATACAATTACGGTGCAATAATCAGTCATTTTATTACCGTTAATGCGAAAGGAGAGAAGCAAGACATTGTACTTGGTTTTGACGATTTCTCTGGCTATATCAGCGAAGATTATCTGGCAGATTATCCTTATTTAGGTGCTGTAATTGGGCGATACGCAAATCGCGTAAAAGATGGCAAGTTTAGTATCGATGGAAAATCCTACCAGCTTCCACAAACAAATGGAAAGGATTGCCTTCATGGAGGAAAGATTGGTTTTGATAAGAAAGTATGGGATATATTGCCTACGACTGATCCAAGTTTGACTTTACAATACATAAGTCCCGATGGAGAGGAAGGATTTCCTGGAAATTTAACGGTACAACTCACCTTCAAATTAACGGAAGCGAACGAACTTGTCCTTGATTTTAGAGCAGAAACAGATCAACCGACTGCTATTAATTTGACACACCATGGTTATTTTAATTTATCGCCAGAAGGAGATAACATAGAAAATCATACACACAGAATGCCTGCAAGCCATTATTTACAACAAGACGACAACTACGTTGTTACTGGGGCACTTATCCCTGTAGATGGCTCAAAATACGATTTTCTGGGACCTAAGTTGATAGGTGCGGACTGGGATGTGCAAGAGGGATATGATCAGTCCTTTGTACTTGATGGCAATTATGGAGAACTTTCCTTGGCTTCTGAAACAACCGAAGAAAAAAGTGGGTTGAAACTATCGGTATTTTCAACTGAACCGGTTGCGCATTTTTACACTGCAAAATACCTGAAAGTACAGAATGGCAAAGGGAGCAGGAATTATGGGCCGTACAGTGCCTTTTGTGTGGAGACGCAACACCATCCTAACGGGATTAATATCCCTGAGTTTCCAAGTACTGTCTTGTTGCCTGGCGAGACTTACAAACAAACGACGATTTATAAAATTGAACATAAATAAGATGTAAACCCTCATCCGGATAATTTCCTAATGGGGGTTATTATTTCTTAAGTATGGGAAGCCAAATATTTTGTTTTTTTCTGAAAACGGAAGAATAACAAAACCGATGCACTAAGCAGTCCAAAAGTTAATCCATACCAGATACCGCTTACGCCTAAACCAAGTTTAATTCCAAGAAGGTAACCTAAAGGAATTCCGATAATCCAATAGGCAATAAATGTGATCAATGTGGGCACATTCACATCGCCAATACCCCTTAGTACGCCCAGGCCAACAACTTGTGTGCCATCAAACAACTGGAAAAAACCTGCAATGATCAGCAATTGTGCTGCAATATGGATAACCGCCAGATCTTCGGTATAGATATATGGCAATATATGATTGGCGAAGACAAACATTAGCGCTGTTAAACTCATAAATCCTATAATAACATGATAACTGGCAACGGCTGAATTCCTGAGGTCGATAAAATTCTTCTTCCCAAGGTTATTACCCGTTTTAATCGTTGCTGCAGAAGCAATTCCACTGGCAAGCATGTAGGTTATTGATGCAAGATTAATGGCCACCTGATGAGCAGCCTGTTCTACAGCGCCAATTGTTCCTATGAGGATGGCGGCTCCACTGAATGCACTGATTTCAAAGGAGTATTGAAGTGCTACGGGTGCTCCAATTTTCACAATTTTTGTGCCCAGCTGCCTGTTCAGGTATTTAAGCTTAAAGCTTTTGATGTAAGCTTTAAAATATTGTGACCGGAGAATGTAAATACACATCACCACAGCCATTAGGCACCGATCTATCAAAGTACTTAAACCCACACCTTTTACACCCATGGGGGCTATTCCGAACATACCTTTTACAAAGATAATTCCCAGAACAATGTTAATCAGATTTCCCCAGATAGATACAAACATAGCTTGTTTTGTAAAGCCAAGACCTTCGGCGAATTGTTTAAAGGTTTGAAACACCATAAGTGGAATAATGGAAACCGCAAGGTATCCAAGGTATGGCTTTGCATAGGCCACTACTTCAGGCGATTGCCCAATATGATCAATGATGATCAAGGTTCCAAAATGGACGAAGCAATAAAGAAGTATTGCAGTAATGACGTTTAATAAAAAGCTATTAATTAACAACTTACCGCACTCATCGTAATTCTTACTTCCGTTCTCCCTGGCAATAAGGGGCGTCAATCCGTAAGAAATTCCCAACCCAAGCACCAATACAAGCATAAAAAGGCTGTTGACTAAGGATACCGCTGCAAGCTGAATGGTTCCTGCAAAATGTCCCACAATCACACTGTCGGCCATATGGACCAGAGTATGTCCCAGTTGCGAAACAACAATAGGCATTGCAAGTCTTAAATTGTCAGAATAGTAGGGCTTGTACTTGGAATATAACGTCTGGAGCATAAAAAAAGGAAATGGTAGATAAACAGCAAAGATAGGGCTATTTACTGGAATCTGCCATTGTAAAGTATTCTTCCTTCTCTGAAGTATGTGGTAAAAGCACGCCTGCAAGGATCATATTGACTAAAATTTTTTGGGCATGCCGGTTAGAACTTCTTGTGATTTTACTAAATTCCCTTAGGGTAATCCTTTTTTCCTCTTTCAAAAAATCAAATAGCTTCTTTTCATGATCAGTATAGGAAATAAGCTGCCCCGTCTCTTTATTGCCCTTTTTTAACACATCGACAATAACCTTGCTGGCCAGAATACTTTTATCATTCACCCTGAAATATACCCACCATTTTTTGTTTTCATCAAGGGCATAATGAGGTTTGGTATCACTTGCATGAATTCTGACCAGTAATACCAGTTTATCTTCAACATAAATTTCTTCGAATTCGGGTTCTATAGCTGGTCTGCAATATTGATGTGCAGACTTGGTAATCATGTATTTCTCTTCATCCTCAGATTTAACGCCCTTTATACTTCCATCATCAGCTACACCAATAAGTAATTGCCCACCTTTATTATTTGCAAAAGACACGAGACTTTTAGCAATCTTCTCTACGTTTGTTATCGTCTTTTTGAAGTCTAATGTCGTCCCTTCTCCCTGTAATATTAACTTTCTGATGTTCATAAACCATACTTAAGTTCCGTAATCCCATTAATAAGCAACAGCTGCTTTTTCACCATAATGAAGGTTTCTCACATAAACCTCATTCATTACCGTCGCGCACAATTCTCCCTTTTTATCAAAAAGTTCCATAGGATAAGCCTTTATAAACTTTCCTGTGGTATTTAACGACTCAATAGCATCATTGAGCATTTCGTCTGTAATCAAAATGGTGAAGTAAAGATTGGTGCGACCGGGCTTAAGGTATTGTATAGATGCACTCTTTAGCCACACCCTGACTTTAAAGCCTTGGCGCTGAAGCAACTGGTCAAACAAGAGCGCATAGAAAGGATCTGTCGCTCCGTATATAGTTCCTCCATAAATAGAGCCATTATAATTGCGGTTTAAAATACTTTTACTGATCTTAACATCTACACCTCTAAAGTCTTTGTGGAATTTCCGGATCCAGATTCTCTGAAAGAATAAGGGAGGGTAAAAGCACAAGGCCCATTTAAGGGTTTTTTCTGATACAACCATGACGCTTAAATATCGAAAAGATTATTGAACTTTTAAATTAAATGTATGATGTTAGCGTAAATTTTAAGTAAATTAGTGTATGTATATTTATGAAACAGTTACAGCAGCAGTAGAAGACCTTGGCAAAAGAGGTTATGAATATGATTTCATATTACAACCAGACTGCATTGAGTGTAAATCAATTGATTTAAGACTCATGCCAGAGGAATTTGAAATCGAAGAATTTTATCGGTTTGAAGGCATGAATGATCCGGCAGACAGTGCAGTTATATATGCCATATCTTCGCCCGTGGGCAACCTTAAGGGCGTTTTAATAGATGCCTATGGTGCATATGCTGAAAATGTTTCTCCAGAGCTTTTAGACAAGCTGAAAATGCATCATTAGTTTTTAAAACTTTTTCCCTTAGACGCTGTTAACTAAGTAGTTTTAAACAAAATGCTTTGAATGCATCTTGTTTATTTCATTGAAATTAAAAAATCAAACTATGAAAAAGACAATTCTAAGTCTTGCAGTTGCGGGCTCTATGATTATACTCGCTTCGGCATGCAATTCAACAAAAAATGCAACGGAAACCAGGGATAGTACAAGTACAACCACCGATTCCACGATAAAGACAACAGACACCTCTAAAAAGGTGATCGACACAACGAAGACTACTCCTCCGGATACTACAAAAAAGATGTAGCTCTGCTCTTCAAAGCTTCCCAGAAGATCGGGGAGCTTTTTTTTTATATTTAATTTGTGGCATTATTTGATTTTGTTTGTACTTTCAAAAAACCAAATCAAACTATAATGAATGCCTTGAAGCAGAATAAAAACTTATTTTTTCTAATCCTTGTAGCCTCACTTGGCTATTTTGTTGATATTTATGACCTGCTTTTGTTTTTAATAATAAAAAACAAAAGTCTTACTTCTCTTGGGGTTAGCCCAGACAAACTCACAGACACCGGCTTTAATCTGATGAATTGGCAAATGGCAGGTTTACTCATTGGGGGAATTCTTTGGGGCATTCTAGGCGATAAAAAGGGTAGGTTGTCCGTCCTCTTTGGTTCCATTTTGATGTATTCTATAGCCAATATTGCCAATGGTTTTGTAACCTCAATACCGATGTATGCCTTTTTCAGATTTATTGCAGGTGTAGGTTTAGCTGGTGAATTGGGCGCAGGAATCACGCTGGTTAGTGAGAGCATGAGTAAAGAGAAAAGAGGATACGGTACTATGCTTGTCGCAGGTATCGGTCTTATGGGGGCAGTTGCGGCTTATCTTGTTGGAGATTTCTTTGAATGGCGAACTGCATTTTTTGTAGGTGGCGGACTCGGCATTATTTTACTCTTGCTCCGAATCGGAGTGTTTGAGTCTGGTTTGTTTGAAAATATGGCCAAAAAAGACGTATCCAAGGGTAATTTCCTTATGCTTTTTACCAGGAAACGTTTCTTCAAATATTTGAATTGCATTTTAATTGCAGTGCCCTTATGGTTTGTTGTTGGAATCTTAGTAGGGGCAGCCCCTGATTTTGGAAAAGCGCTTCATGCTAAAGATGTACTGGACAATGGAAAAGGGGTAATGTTCACTTACATAGGTATATCATTGGGTGATTTTCTGGCCGGAGCCCTGAGCCAGATCTTTAAAAACAGGAAAAAAATTGTATTCGTATTCCTGACATTAACTTTTCTGTCCATTATGTTTTTCTTATTTAATACTGGATGGACTGCCACCAATTTTTATGTTTTATGTGTTTTCTTCGGAATTTTCACCGGCTACTGGGTTGTTTTTGTTACCATTTCTGCTGAACAATTTGGCACCAATCTACGCGCAACCGTAACCACCAGTGTACCCAATATGGTCCGGGGTTCGTTAATTTTGGTTAGCATGTTGTTTCAATGGTTAAGAGGAAACTTAGGCATTATCAATGCGGCAGTTTGTGTAGCGATTATTACTGTTGGTCTTGCCTATATTGCTTTATATAATTTAGATGAAACCTTTGGAAGAGATCTTAATTTTGTAGAGGAATAGTGTCAAAAAAATGTACTATCTGCAATTTTAACGCCATTTAGCGTTCTATTAAGGTTAACTTTGACTATGATTTTTAAAGAAGAGATTGTATCCAGATATAAACAAATTCAGGACGAAATTTGTCTTGCACTTGAACAGGCGGACGGGGCATCCAAATTTGAAGAAGAAATCTGGAACAGGGAAGGTGGCGGCGGTGGTCGTACAAGAATCCTCCAAAATGGAAATGTGATTGAAAAGGGTGGTGTTAACTTTTCAGCTGTTCACGGTAAATTGCCTGATGCTGTAAAGAAGGCATTCAATGTTGAGAATGATGATTTTTTTGCAACTGGTGTATCTATTGTTATGCACCCTAAAAACCCGTTTGTACCAATTATCCATATGAATATTCGTTATTTTGAGATGGATGAACAAACCAGATGGTTTGGTGGAGGAATTGATCTAACCCCTCATTATGTCATAGATACCGACGCAAGGTATTTTCATCATTTGCTAAAACAGACATGCGATCGTTTTGATCCATCTTTTTATAACAAGTTTAAACAACAAGCGGATGACTATTTCTTCATTAAACACAGGGAAGAAACCAGGGGAGTTGGAGGGATCTTCTACGATCGCTTAAAACCTGAGAATACGGGGCTGTCTTTTGACGAACTTTTAAACTTCTCTGTAGAGGTAGGAAATACTTTTGCTCCGGTCTACACCGAGCTCATTGACCGCAATAGAGATAAGGATTTTACGGAACAAGAGCAGGAGTGGCAATATATTAGAAGAAGCAGATATGCCGAATTTAACCTTGTTTATGATTCTGGCACCAAATTCGGCCTGGAAACTAATGGAAGAATAGAATCTATACTAATGAGTTTACCTCCTTTAGCTAAATGGATCTATAACTTTCAGCCAGAAGAAAATACACCTGAGGCGGATACTTTAAGTAAACTCAAAAAAGGGATTAACTGGGTTTAATATTTTTCCACAATACGTTTAAACGGCAATATTTTATTAAATTCGCAAGGTTATAACAATACCTTATTTAAATCGTTTTTAACGAACATTACTTTATGGCAGAAGATTTAGAAAATCAGGAAGACGACAAGATTATTAAAATTAATATAGACGAGCAGATGAAGTCTGCTTATATCGATTATTCGATGTCTGTTATTGTATCAAGAGCTTTACCTGATGTACGAGATGGATTAAAACCAGTACATCGCCGTGTTTTATACGGAATGCTCGATCTGGGGGTAACAAGCACTAAACCGCATAAGAAATCTGCACGTATCGTGGGTGAAGTATTGGGTAAGTATCACCCGCATGGTGATTCATCCGTATATTTCACTATGGTTCGTATGGCTCAAGACTGGAGCTTACGTTATCCAATGGTAGACGGACAGGGAAATTTTGGACACATAGATGGAGATTCTCCGGCAGCAATGCGTTATACGGAGGCTCGTTTCTCCAAGATCGCAGAAGAAATGCTGGCTGATATCAATAAGGATACTGTAGATTTCCAGCTGAACTTTGATGATACCCTGCAGGAACCAACTGTTTTACCAGCTAAGATCCCAAATCTACTGGTTAATGGTTCATCTGGTATCGCTGTAGGTATGGCTACCAATATGGCACCGCACAATTTAACTGAGGTAATTGATGGCACTGTAAGTTATATAGATAATAAAGAAATCACTATAGAAGAATTGATGAAGTTTATAAAAGCTCCTGATTTTCCTACAGGTGGTATTATTTATGGGTATACTGGTGTAAAAGAGGCCTTTGAAACTGGACGTGGTCGTATTGTAATGCGCGCCAAAGCTGAAATCGAAATGCTTAAAGACCGCGAGGTGATTATCGTAACCGAAATCCCTTATCAGGTAAATAAAGCCATGATGATTGAGCGTACTGCTGAACTGGTAGGAGAGAAAAAAATCGAAGGTATCTCCAACATCAAAGATGAATCGAATAAAGATGGTATCCGTATCGTTTATGAGATCAAACGTGATGCAAATGCTTCTATTGTATTAAATAACTTATTTAAACAAACAGCCCTACAAACCTCTTTCAGTGTAAATAACATTGCTTTGGTTAAAGGAAGACCGCAATTATTAAATCTAAAAGATCTAATAGTGCACTTCGTAGACCACAGACATGATGTTGTTATTCGCCGTACGAAATTTGAACTGGCCGAAGCAGAGAAAAGAGCACACATCCTGGAAGGATATCTAATTGCCTTAGATCATTTAGATGAAGTCATTAAATTAATCCGTGCATCTGAAACACCAGAAGAAGCCCGCCTTGGTTTAATGGAAAAATTTGGGTTGAGTGACATTCAGGCCAGGGCTATTCTGGATATGACCTTGCGTCGTTTAACCGGACTGGAGCGCGATAAGATTAAAGATGAGTATGCTGAACTGAAAAAAACCATAGAATACTTAAAATCTATTTTAGCTGACGAAGGCTTAAGGATGCAGATCATCAAAGATGAATTGAATGAAATTCGTCAGAAATATGGTGACGAGAGAAAAACTCATATCGTTCACTCTGCTGAAGACATGAGTATGGAAGACTTTATCGAAGATGAAGATGTTGTTATTACCATATCACATGAAGGCTACATTAAACGAACTCCAGCTACAGAATACAGAACACAAGCCAGGGGTGGCAAAGGTTCAAAAGGAAGTGACTCCAGAAATGAAGACTTTATAGAACATTTACTTATAGCTTCTAACCACAACTATATGCTTTTCTTTACTGAAAGCGGTCGTTGTTTCTGGTTAAGGGTTTATGAAATTCCTGAAGGTTCAAGACTAAGTAAAGGAAGGGCTAT
The DNA here is from genome assembly GCF_003061025.1 of Pedobacter sp. HMWF019. Classification (GTDB taxonomy): domain Bacteria; phylum Bacteroidota; class Bacteroidia; order Sphingobacteriales; family Sphingobacteriaceae; genus Pedobacter. The sequence goes on from NZ_QAIL01000224.1 coordinate 8,684, forward strand.
TCAGAACATTATCAATATCCCGAAAGAGGAGAAAATCAAGGCCTATATCAAAGTTAAAAATCTTAAAGATCAGGAGTACCTTGACAACAACTATATCATTATGTGTACCAAAAAAGGTACGATTAAGAAAACATCTCTTGAAGCTTATTCCAGACCAAGAGTAAATGGTATCAACGCCATCAATATCAATGAAGGTGATCAGTTACTAGAGGCTAGCTTAACCAGTGGAAGCAGTGAAATTTTAATGGCATTGCGTTCAGGAAGAGCAATTCGCTTTAACGAATCTACAGTTAGACCTATGGGTAGAACTGCAACAGGAGTAAGGGGAGTAACCTTAGGACATGATAAAGACGAGGTGGTTGGCATGATTGCTGTGGATAATCCAGAAGCAACGATCCTGGTAGTTTCTGAAAAAGGTTATGGTAAACGTACCGATGTTGAAGATTACCGCGTTACTAACAGAGGTGGTAAAGGTGTAAAAACCATTAGCATCACGGAGAAAACGGGTGATTTGATCGCTATTAAAAATGTAACAGATGCTGACGACTTGATGATCATCAATAAATCCGGTATCGTTATCAGAATTGTAGTGAGCGGTCTTCGTGTAATGGGAAGAGCAACCCAAGGCGTTCGATTGATCAATCTAAAAGGAAATGATGAGATTGCATCAGTTGCCAGAATTGATCACGAAGAAGAGGAAGAAGACGTTGTTGAAGGAGAAATTGTTGAAGGGGAAGAAGGAACAGAAACACCTGAAATTGTTGAAGGTGAAACAAAACCGGAAGCTGAAGGAGATGAATCTGCCGATGCTGAAGACACTGAAAGTGAATAATTAATCTCAATAACTATAAAAATGAGGCTATTCTACATAAAGAATAGCCTCATAAC
>NZ_QAIL01000023.1 GCF_003061025.1 Pedobacter sp. HMWF019
TCTTGAGCGCAATTAGAAAATCTGTTCGTACCAACAGGGCAATGTCCAATAAATATTATCCCAAATCTTGTTAATTTATTTAACAAAAGCAACTTATATAAAAAATAATTAAACCTAAACAAAAAACATATTTATCGTTTAGACATTAAATAAATATATGACATAAAAAAATTCATCATTTTATGTAAATCCCTAGACAAAATGTTCTTTCAGCCATTGTTCAATTATACTTACCGTATTTCCGTAAAATACCCGATAAGTTTTTTCCGTAACGTAACCAATGTGAGGCGTGGCAACAACACGGTCTAATTTCCTTAAGATATGATTTTCGGGCAGCGGTTCTCTATCAAACACATCAAGTGCAGCTCCAGCAATGCGCTTGTATTTCAACGTGTCAATCAGCGATGCTTCATCAATCAACGGCCCTCTGGAAGTATTAATTAAGTAGGCTTCCTTTTTCATTAAAGCCAATTCCTCTGCACCCACAATTCCCTTTGAGCGTTCACTCAGTACCAGGTGAATGCTTACAAAATCTGCAGTTCTGAAAAGTTCAGCTTTACTCACAAGATTTGCCCCTGCTGCTGCTGCCTTTTCTGCAGTTAAATTTTGGCTCCAGGCAATCACATCCATATCAAACGCCTTGGCGAATTTGGCCATTTTCTGTCCTATACGTCCTAATCCTACCAAGCCAAGCGTTTTACCAGATAAATCGGTTCCAACAGTAGACTGCCATTTTCCCGACCTAAAATTCTGATTTTCGAAGATAATATTTCTTGCCATCGCCATTAACAAAGCCCATGTTAGTTCCGGTGCACCACTTTCCACGTAATCTGTATGCTGAAGTTCGATTCCGAATTCTTCACAAGCCCTGATATCTATGGAGGCATTACGTCTGCCTGTAGATACAATTAATTTCAGATGACTAAGCTTTGACAGAATAGATCTGGTCAATGGCGTCCGTTCCCTCATTACGCAAAGTATTTGAAAGGGCAAAAGACGCTCCACGATGGCCCCCTCTTGATCAAGATGGTCATCAAACACTACCACATCCGCAAATTGCTCTATCTTAGTCCAGTCTGCTGTTTTTAAGGCCACCTTCTGATAGTCATCAAGAACAGCGATTTGAATTGCTTTATCCATTCGAATTTAGTTATTAAGCCAGTAAATATACAATTGTAATTTAAAGACTTCAGATCTGAGATCATTCCTTCTGAAACTGGCTATAAAATAAATTCAATATAAATCAAAATTCATTGTAACAAAAATATAGCAATAGCATCAAAGAGCAGTTAGGTTAATATTATGAAACACGCACTTCAGCATGCTTTAAAAGCAATGTTTACAACATCTATTCTTGTTCTTCCGGTCACTTTAGCCGTGATGTTCCTGTATATGAAACTCATGTCTGTAATGCAAAAGCAATGGAGCTTTGATATGCACTTAAATTATCTGGATTTAGCAGCACTTCTTACCACGCTTTTTTTTGCGTTTCTCCTCTCTGCTAAAAGCATTCCGAAATTCAATGGAAGTTATTACCGTAAAAATGTTATTATCAGTACCACCATATTGCTTTCTGCATTAGTATTCAGCATATACCTCTTCCTTTCAGGAAATTTTAGAAGGCAGGGTTTTGATGAACTGATGATCAGCTATGTCCCTACTTACCTTGTCTCTTTACTTTGCATGAAGTATTATAAACTCAGTACAGAAAACGAATGTACTTTCAAATTTCTTCAAAAAAAGATATAATTTAACGTAACAAAAGTTCTACTTGTGCAAGCTCTCCAAAAGATTAGATTTGTATCAACCTAACCAAATCTTCCTAATGATTAAATCTATTTCTACTTGTATCATTCTGATTGCATTTTCCTTCCAATTGTCCTTTTCCCAAGCTTCTAAGCTCATTTTAATTAATTCCAAGCGTCTCCAATCCGTCAAAGAAGCTTATAAAAAAGGAGATCAGAAAGTAACAGATGAAGTGCAACAGATTATTCATAAAGCAGATGGTTTCCTGGCTTTAAAACCAAGATCTGTAATGGATAAATCATTTACGCCACCAAGCGGATCAAAACACGACTATATGAGTCTTGCTCCATATTTTTGGCCAGACCCTTCTAAACCTGATGGACTCCCTTATATCAGAAAAGATGGACAACGAAATCCAGAAATCAAGGAAATAACGGACGGCACTTATATGAAGGACATGTCTAATATGTGCCAGTTTCTTTCCCTTGCCTATTTTTTCAGTGGCCAGGATAAATATGCAGCAAAAGCAAAAGAATTTTTAAGTATTTGGTTTCTAAATCCAGAAACAAAAATGAATCCCAATCTGAATTATGCTCAGGCCATCAAGGGCGTAAATGATGGCAGAGGAATAGGAATTATAGAGACCAGATCTCTTGCTGATCTGGCCGACTGGATGCAAATCATGACAACTTCAAAAAGCTTTACATCAACTGATTTAGAACAGATTAAAAACTGGTACAAACAATATCTGCATTGGATGCTAACCAGTAAAAATGGGAATGATGAGCATAACGCAAAAAATAACCATGGCACCATTTACGATATGCAAACAGCTTCCTTCGCACTTTTCACAGGTGATAATGAAAAAGCAAAGCAAATTTTAACTGCAAGCTTAAAAAGGTTGTCTGTTCAGCTGGAACCTGATGGCCAGCAACCTTTGGAATTGGAAAGAACAAATGCCTACGGCTACAGCACACTAAATCTAAGCAACTGGTTTAATATTGCCGTGCTTGGAGAACAGGTAGGTCTCGATATCTGGACCTATAAAACACCAAATGGCGCAAACTTACAAAAAGCATTAGATTGGTTAATTCCATATACACTGGAGGATAAAAAGAAAGAACATCAGCAAATTAGTCCTTACAATAAAACCGAAATGTACAAAATACTTGTTTTGGCCGGCACACATTTTAAGGATAATACTTACCTAAAAAAGGCCAACTCCATTCCAGAAAACGAAGAGACCCGGCTAGTTGATTTATTGTATTAATTAGAGAAAACACTAAATTGAGGGCAAATTACTTCTGATGGAACTGAATGATGTAAAAATAGCCTTAAAAAAACCTATTTTTCCGGTATCTCCTGCCTTACAAAAATACCTCAGGACCTACCAGCGGGAATCCAGGCTCCCCATAACTTACAATGATTTACTGCAGTTTGATGAATCTTTTCCAATTATGGATAAATATGGAAAAGATTCTTTGTGGGAAGGCCCAATTTATGCCAATGACCGTATAGAGGAACTTCATAATGGACTGAAAGTTATTTATGCCAATTTAAAGGCTTCGGGAAACCTAAGAATTGTCCAGCACAAATATATTGACAAGATAGAGTATTGTACCTTTGGCAATACACATCCCTTCAGGATCAGGATCGTAAATCGCTTAAATGATGTTTATGACTATTTTTATGTAAAAAAAGCAGATGCTTCCAGAATTTATGGTCTGGAAATGGAGGAAATTTTATCCCCAAATCAAGTGAATTATTTAGTGGACCGGGAAACATTGATTGAAGAACATATAGCAGGTATCCCGGGGGATGTTTTTGCGAAAAACTACTTACACAATTCAGAATATAACCCTACCCGTATAGCTAAAGAATTTGTGAAGTTTAATGAACGTTGTTTAGTCATGCTCTTAGGCGATATGCGCGCTTATAACTTCGTTGTTCAAATTACTCCAGACTTTGACGATATCCAATTCCGGATCCGGGCCATTGATTTTGACCAGCAATTTTATGAAGGCAACATTAAAGTATATCTTCCCCAATTTTTCAAGGAGAACTTTGCTTATGTAAAAATGTGTATGGAACAATTGACAGATAAAACTTACCTTCAATACCAGCAGGAAGAAAAATCCTCTATTCTACACAGGGTTCGCAGCGAAAGGCATAGACTAACAGACCTTAGAGATGTCTCTAATACAGAGGTACTCACTTCAGCAGAGAATATAGAAACCTTAAAAAATGGAATGGCTGAATATTTCTCTGATCAGCAGTATCTTGAATGTAAAACAATGACAGATATTATTGAGTTAAATATTAAAAACATCATCAGACAAGTAAAACTATAAAAATGATCAGATTAAATCAGGATACCCCTTCAGAAGTACTACAGGATCTTAAAATAGGCGATCTGGTCACAGATACCTTTAGTAAAACCGGGTTGGTTGAAAAAATAGACATTAGCGATGACGGATTATATAGGGTATATACTATTCATCTGGTGACTGGAAGATCTATAATCGTAAAAAAATAAAATGATCTCACGCAAAAAAGCCATAGAGTGCTGGTCACTTTATGGCTTTTTATTTTTAAAACCCTCTAGAATTATTGTTTTTCTTTTTTCAAGTAGGTTTTATTGCCATTTTTATTGATATAATATTTTCCCCCGCGAGGACCAGTTA
>NZ_QAIL01000225.1:0-3389 GCF_003061025.1 Pedobacter sp. HMWF019
GTTTCTTACCCGGGGTCTGATATCAACTATAAAAATTAATCATAACAATTAATTATACAAATTATCTCTATCTAAATTCGCATGGCAGCAACACGTAAATTCGACTGGTTACACGTAGCAATTTCCTGGGGTGCAAGTATTGTAATCCTGGGTGCATTATTTAAAATTCTTCATATTGGGGGCGTCCTTGGTAATTATGCCATTGGTATTGGTTTGGGGGTTGAAGCTTGCTTATTCTTCCTTACCGGTTTAAGACAACCACCAGCGGAGCCAGAATGGGAAAGAGTTTATCCTGAATTGAGTGACAGTTACACGGGAGAGTTGCCAAAGACTTCTGCGAGACCTGTTGCTGCGGTTTCAGCCGGAAATACAGCTGCATTGGATAAAATGCTGTCGGATGCTAAAATTGGCCCTGAATTGATTGAAAGTCTGGGTACAGGTCTTCGTACATTTGGCGATAAAGTTGCTGCGATTTCAAATGTCGCTGACGCTTCGGCTGCCACAACGGAATTTACAGGTAAATTAAAATCGGCTTCTGCAGGTTTTGAACAATTGAACAGTGCTTTCGGAAAAGCCACAGAACAATTGGCCGAAATGGGCAAGAGCAGTGGTGAGTCCAAAGCTTATCATGAACAGGTAACGGCACTGGCTAAAAATCTTTCTGCCTTGAATGCGGTTTATGAATTGGAATTACAGGATTCAAGTGCGCATTTAAAGTCAATGAATAAATTTTATCAAAATCTTTCTCTGACCATGAACAACTTTAACGAATCGATGGAAGATTCTAAGCAGTTCAAGGAAGAAGTGGGCAAACTGGCCAAAAATTTATCTTCACTAAATGCCATTTATGGTAACATGCTGTCTGCAATGAACCAGACCCGTGTTTAATTAGTAGTTTATTTATTAATTAACCAAACAGACCTATTAAAATGGCCGGAGGAAGAGAAACAACAAGGCAGAAGATGATCAATATCATGTATTTGGTATTGCTTGCTATGCTTGCATTAAACGTGTCGGATACCATACTGAATGCTTTTAAAAATATCAATGATAGTTTAGAATCATCAAAGACCAACGTAAATACAAGTGTAGATCAGTTATTTTCTGCATTTCAGAATACAAAATTAAAAGAAGAACCTGCAAGGGCCCAGCCAATTTGGGAAAAAGCCAATATGGCAAAAACTTATGCAGATGAGCTCAATGCCTATATTGAAAAGTTAAAGCAGCAATTTGTTGCTGAAGGCGGAGGGCTTGATCCGGAAACTGGTGACATCAAAAGGAGAGAGAATCAGGATATTGCGCAGGACATTATGATCAATCATAAAGAAGGCGATAAATTGAAGGATAAGATCAATCAGACAAGGGAAAAATTGATCAATTTGCTGGAACCTGCAGATCGCCATTCGGTAACTTTTAGCCTGGAGGCAAAAGATGCGACAAAGAATGTGAACGGTAAAAAGCAGTGGTCGGACATCAATTTTGGTGAAGGTACACCATTGACTGCGGCAAATACGATTTTAACGAAGATCCAGGCAGATACTAAAAATGCTGAAGCGGAGATTGTGAAAAAGCTATTTGGGAATATGGATAAGGCACAGGTAAACCTGGATCATTTCGATGCGGTAGCGGTGGCGCCTACTTCTTATGTGATTCAAGGCCAGCCTTATACTGCTCAGGTATTTCTCACTGCAAGTGATAGTAGGTCTACACCAGAAATTACTGTTGGTGGAAGTCCCTTGGCTGTAAAGGATGGAAAGGCAACTTATACTGGAGGTACGTCTGGTGTTGGTGTCTTTAAATGGGTGGGTGTTGTGCGTGTAAAACAAACAGACGGACAGATTAAAGAATACAAAACACCAGAGCAGAGTTATCAGGTTGCAAAGCCTTCTGCCACGGTATCTCCGGATAAAATGAATGTGATCTATGCTGGAATTCCTAATCCATTTTCTGTTTCGGCGGCTGGTTTTCCATTGGAGAGTATTAAAGCTAATATTAGTGGAGGCAGTATTCAGGGAGGTAATGGTAAGTTTACGGTAAGTGTTGGTGGTGCTGAAGTTGGGAAAGAACTGAGCATTAATGTAGTAGCAAACAATGCGGGTAAAACCGTAAACCTGGGTTCTCAGAAATTCCGTGTAAAAGCTTTGCCTACGCCCAGAGCAATGGTTAAAGGGAAATCAGGAGGTAATGTACCTTTATCCTGGTTAACAGGTTCTAATGAATTGGAAACCCAGCTGGAGGATTTTGTGTTCGACGTAAAATACAGAGTACTTCGTTATTCTGCCACGTTTATTAATCCACGTTCTGATGCGGTAACGCTGCAAGGCAGTGGCGCTGGATTTGGCGGAGCAGTTAAAGGTGCACTTAACTCCATTAAAACTGGTGCGACGGTTATCTTTAAAGACATTGTTTGTGAAGGACCGGATGGCAGGCAAAAGGTATTGGATCCGATAACATTTACCGCAAAATAGCCTGTGAGCATAAAAGAAAATCATACCCAAATGAAAAAGGTTATATATACAGTTGTTCTATTGTTGTTGTGCAGTGCTTCATTTGCACAGACCAGCAAGCGTAAAACAACCGCTAAAAAAGCGAAGACGACGGTTTCAAAGCCGGCTCCTGTAGTTGCACCTGCTGTTGCGGTTGTAGATACAACGGCGAAAGTACAGAAGAAAATGAAGCTGAAGACGCCACCAAGAGACGGCTTCTCTGTAAGAAATGATATTGACAGCAATGTAATGGTGCCGTATGCAGATGTTCGTGAAGAAGATGTCTATTATGCTAAACGTATATGGAGAGAGATTGATTTAAGGGATACGGTAAATTCTGTATTGAATTCTGAGAAATCTAAGCTGATCGATATTTTGTTGGAGGCTATTGGAAATGAAGAACTGACGGTATATTCACCGAAAGATACGGCTTCGGGTAAAGTATTGGATGATAACGATTCGTTTAAGATTGCTATGACGCCCCAGGATGCACTTCGCAGTGCCAGAGGTACCAGCGAAGGCGTTGCAGATTCTGTGACAGGTAAACTTACTGGTCCGGTATTAAACCGACTTAATGCCGATGAATTTGTTAAATTCAGAATTAAGGAAGACTGGATCCTGGATATTAAACGTTCTGTTTTTGAGCCTAGGATCATTGGTATTGCACCGATGAAAATGGAGGAAGGAAACTGGAGACCTGTATTCTGGGTGTATTATGACGATGCCAGGGAATTGTTGAGTAAACAAAGATTGGTTAATCCGGGAAATGATGCGTCTGTTCTGACCTTTGATGATTTCTTTGTGAGAAGACTGTTTGCGAGTTATGTAATTAAGGAAACCAATCCTTCCAATAAGAACATCACTGAGATATTAGGCCTTACGGACCCTAAAGATCCACGGAAG
>NZ_QAIL01000225.1:3399-7604 GCF_003061025.1 Pedobacter sp. HMWF019
GGTTTTCTGACCGGGGCTTTTTTATTTATTGAAATAAGCTAAAAGCGTTTTGACCTGGCTTTTATTAAGTACCTTGGATAGTTCTTGTTCTTCAGCCTCCTTAATCCGTTTAACGGATTTGAAGTGGCGAAGCAGTTTGTCTGCGGTCGTTTTACCTATACCTTCTATACTTTCCAGCTCTGTTTTCAGGGTTCCCTGATCTCTTTTCTTTCTGTGAAAAGTAATTCCAAAACGGTGTGCTTCGTCACGAAGTTGCTGGATCACTTTTAGTGTTTCTGATTTTTTATCGAGATAAAGTGGGAAACTGTCTCCCGGGTAGTACAATTCTTCCAGTCTTTTGGCAATCCCAATAACGGTAACCTGTTTTTCTATACCAAGCTTTTTTAAGCTGCTCATGGCAGAGGATAGCTGACCCTTACCGCCATCAATGATGATGAGTTGAGGTAACGGCTGTTCTTCTTCCAACATGCGTTTATATCGTCTGTAAACAGCCTCCTCCATCGTGGCGAAATCATTTGGACCTTCAACGGTTTTGACATTGAAGTGGCGGTAGTCTTTTTTAGAGGGTTTGGCATCTCTAAAGACGACAATAGCCGATACAGGATACTTGCCCTGGAAATTGGAGTTGTCAAAACACTCAATATGATGTGGGAGTCTGGTCAGCCTCAGGTCTTTTTGCATTTGTGTCAGGATACGCTCAGAACGAAGGTCGGGATTGAGTTTCTCATATTGGTTGAGTTTCTCTTTTCTAAAAAACAGAACATTCTTTTGTGAAAGTTCCAGCAGACTCTTTTTTTCTCCGAGTTTGGGAACTGTAAATTTGAGTCCTGCATCGCTGAGTTTGATCTCAAAAGGGACGATGATTTCTTTGGAAGTACTGTTGAATTTTGTCCTGAATTCGGTAATAGCCAGAGTCAGCAGTTCTTCGTCTGTTTCGTCCAACCGTTTTTTGATCTCAATGGTTTGGGTTTGAATAATGCTTCCATTCATAATCTTAAGGTAGTTTACAAATGCATAGCGTTCATCTGATGCAATGCTCACCACATCAATATTGGTAATGGAGCTGTTTACCACTGTAGACTTGCTCTGGTATTTCTCCAGTACATGCAGTTTTTTCTGATAATGATGTGCATATTCAAAATTGAGTTCCTCAACCGCATTCTTAATGATCTGTTTAACGTCTTTGATTACATTACCGATCTTTCCATTAAGAATGTCTTTGATTTCTTCAATATTCTGGTTGTAATCTTCTTCCAGCTGGTAAGCCTGGCATGGACCTTTGCAATTTCCAATCTGGTATTCCAGGCAAACCTTAAATTTTCCGCCTTCTATATTTGGCCGGGTTAAAGGAAGGTTACAGGTTCGGAGAGGGTATGTTTCCTTGATCAGATCCAGAATGGTGTGCATCATGCCTACAGAAGCATAAGGTCCGAAATAAGTGGAACCGTCCTTCACCATTTTCCGGGTCCAGAAAACCCTGGGGAAAGGTTCTTTTTTAATGATGATCCAGGGATAGGTTTTATCATCCTTCAGCATGATATTGTACCTTGGTTGATGCTTTTTGATCAAACTGTTTTCAAGCAGCCAGGCATCAATCTCTGTATCGACAATAGTAAAGGTGATTTTCCTGATTCTGGAAACCAAAACCCTGGTTTTTCCGTTAAGCTGGTTGTCCTGTATAAAATAGGATCCCACCCGGTTGCGCAGATCTTTGGCCTTACCGATATAGATCAGGGTGCCTTCTGCATCCCAATACTGGTAAACACCAGGTTTATGTGGGATATCGGCCAAGGCCTTTTTATGGTCAAAAGCACTCATCTATAATCAGTTTTTGAAAAAAATATACGATTAGAAACCTAATTTCTCATCCAGTTCGGTTTTGTTTTGATCTGGCTGCTGGTACTGGTTACAGTCATATACTATGGAAACACCATTTTTAGGGACATCAAAATCATCTTTTCTGATCTTGAGCTTTGGATTGGCATAAACCCTTTTCAGGAAGCCGGCAAAGATGGGTAATGCCGTATTTCCACCCTCTCCTTCACGGGTACTGATGAAATGGAAAGCACGGTCTTCGCAACCTGTCCATACACCACCAACAAGTTGAGGTGTAATACCCATAAACCATCCGTCGGAGTTGTTTTGAGTAGTACCAGTTTTACCTCCAACCGGGGTTTTGATGCCGTATTTATAGCTTAATCGCGACGCTGTACCATTAAGTACTACGCCACGAAGCATACGGGTCATCACATAAGCCACTTCTTCATTTAGTGCGGGGTGTACACTTGGGTGTTTCTCATATAAAACGATACCATTTTTATCTTCAATACGCAATATATAAGTCGGTTCTGTCCAAAGGCCTTTATTGGCAAAAACGCTATAGGCGCCTACCATATCGTATACCGAGGCATCGAAGGAGCCAAGGGAAATGGAAGGATATGCCGGGACATCTGAAGTAATTCCCATTTTTTTAGCCAATGCAGCTACAGCAGTTGGTCCAACCTGTTTCATAAGGTAAGCTGCAATATAGTTTTGGGAGTAGGCAAGGGCTTTTTGAAGGGTAATGGCTCCTGGTAAAGTTCCTGAAGATCTGGGTACCCAGGGTTTTCCACCTGGTACATCAATGCTTACGGGTTCGTTCATCACCGTATAGCAAGGGGAGTAGCCATTGTCTATAGCAACGGCATAGGTAAATGGTTTAGCTGTAGAACCTACCTGACGTGTACCCATTTTCACCTGGTCATATTTGAAGTGCTGGTAATTAATTCCTCCAACCCAGGCTTTGACATAGCCGGTTTGAGGATCCATCACCATCATTGCATTACGTAAAAGCATTTTGTAATATTTTACCGAGTCAACGGGTTTCATCAGTGTATCGATGTCTCCTTTCCAGGTAAAAATATTCAGACGGGTAGGGGTATTGAAATCTTTTTTGATCTCTTCCTCACTTTTACCTTCCTGTTGCAGTGCTTTATAACGATCTGATCTTTTAATGCCCTGTTCAATTTGTAGCTCTTTATCCTTGAAAGGGTTTTTCCCTTTCCAGCTGGCCATAAATTGGGCTTGGAGGATTTTCATATACTCTTTCTGGGCTTCTTCAGCATAGACCTGCATATCATAATTGAGTGTTGTAATTACCCGAAGGCCATCTCTGTCGAGGTCATAAGGCGTACCATCTGCTTTAAGGATTGAACGATCCTGGAAAATTTTCTTGATGTCGTTTTTTAAGACTGCACGGAAATAAGGTGCAATTCCATCATTTACCGTTGCTGCATTAAATTTAAGACCTAGTGGTTTCTCTTTCTCCGTATCGTACTGTTCCTGTGTAAGCAGATTGGCTTTCACCATCATAGACATTACTGTATTGCGGCGGGCAATGGAACGGTCTGGATTTCGGGTTGGAGAATATCTGGTGATCCCTTTTTGCAAGCCAACAAGGGTGGCTGCCTGGGGTACAGTTAGCTGGTCTGGGGTGGTGTTGAAATATACTCTTGCTGCTGATTTGATTCCGTAAGCCTGATTCCCAAAATCAACTGTATTCAGGTACATGGTAATGATTTCTTCTTTTGTATAATTTCTTTCCAGTTTAACAGCGATCACCCATTCCTGAAATTTCTGCATTAGTCTTTTAAAGAAATTCTTCTGGCGGCCTTCTTCTGAGAACAAGTTCAGTGCAAGTTGTTGTGTAATTGTGCTTCCCCCTTGTTTTTTACCTACCAGATTGTAAAAAATTATGGTAAAGGTTCTGGTAAAATCGATTCCTGAGTGCTCTTTAAAACGGGTGTCTTCTGTAGAGATCAGAGCATTGATCACATTTGGAGAAATTTGCGGGTAAGTGACATTGGAACGGTTTTGTACAAAGTACGTTCCGATCACCCTTCCGTCGTCTGCGACAATTTCAGTGGCCTGGTTGCTTTTTGGATGTTCTATGTCTCTGAACGATGGTAAAGTGCCAAAAACCCCGAAACCAATGGAGATAATGAACAGTGCAAATAATATAATACCACCAATCAGGAGTTTCCAAATGGTTAGATTATATCTCTTGATATCTGTTGAGGTAAGGGTTTGACTCATTTCAATAATTGTTTTTGTAGAACTCTATGTATTTGTTTAGAAGGTCCTTATTTTTTAATTTATCAAAGTTTTCTTTACTGATGATGAATGTACTGTAAATATTCTCAGGTACTTTCATGATCTGTTTTAGC
>NZ_QAIL01000226.1 GCF_003061025.1 Pedobacter sp. HMWF019
GTGTAGAATATGCAAACAATATTTATTTTTGATTGATATAAACCTTAGTTATGAAAATATATTTTTTTGGAATACTAACCCTGTTGTTCATTTCAGTTACCGCAGTTGCACAAAAGAAACCTGCGCATGTATTGATTATCGGCCTGGACGGATTCAGCGCAGAAGGATTTAAAGCGGTCAAACACCCTAATCTGGATAAAATGATCGCCGATGGAGTGCTTTCATTGACCACCAGACCGGTTATGCCCTCGGTTACCCTTCCAAACTGGACAAGCCATCTTACCGGATCAGGCCCAGAAGAACACGGCATCACAGCCAACGACTGGACATTGGAGAAACATACCCTGCAGCCCTTAGAAACAGATCAGGACGGCTATTACCCATCCATCTTTAAAGTCTTAAAGGATGAGGTTCCAAATGCCCGGATCGGTTATTATTATAACTGGAAAGAACTGATCAATCCGATCAACAAGAAATACCTGGATGAAGTATCCTTCGAGGAAAAAGACGAGTATAAGGATAACTATAAAAAGGCCTATGATTTTATGATCAAAAACAAGCAGAATCCAACCCTGGTCTTTCTATACAGTGTACATACCGATCATGCAGGGCATGGATTTGGGTGGATGTCTCCTGAATACATAAAAGCAATTGAAGCGGCAGATGTGGCCATAGGCGAATTGCTCGATCAATTGAAAACTGCCGGTGTTTATAAAGACACCCATTTTATGCTGATTACAGATCATGGAGGTATTAATAAAGGCCATGGGGGCGTTACTATGAACGAAATGCAGGTGCCATGGGCAATTACCGGCCCGCAAATCAAAAAGCAAGGGATAACCACCGCATTTAACAGCAATAAAAATACAGCCTTGGTACTGGCAAAGATTTTTGGACTCCATAAATTACCTCTGGCCTGGACGGGAACCATACCGGCAGCAATATTTAAATAACCTGATATAAAGGCCCTGATTCAGAATAAATCAGGGCCTTTACAATTCAAAAGAAAGTCCATCATTAATGGAATAATGTCCATTCATTTAACGCTTTACATCATGTAAATTTGATTTCTGTCCTTTTCATTTTCAACTCAAGTCGTAATTATTTTTAGGATGAAATACTTAACCGGATTTCTATTTTTTGTTTTATTAACCCACACAGGTTTTTCGCAGGAAAGACTTTCCTTAGCTGGCTCCTGGTGTTTTAGACTTGATCCGGATGGTAAGGAGATGAAACAGGACTGGTATCAAAACCCACAGGTAGAACACATCCAGCTTCCAGGAACAACAGACCAGGCAAAGAAAGGAACAAAGACCCAGGGTGCCGATTATGGAATTCTATCAAGAGCCTATAAATACATAGGCCCAGCCTGGTACAGCAGAGAAATTGATATCCCATCTGGCTGGAAAGGGAAAGAAATTGAACTTTTTCTAGAGAGAGTGATGTGGGAATCTAAGGTATGGCTTGACGGAGTTGAATTGTCAAAAAAGGATGCACTTGCCGTACCTCATGTTCATTCTTTAGGCGTATTAAAGCCAGGAAAACACAGACTCACACTTCGAATCAACAACGACCTCATTTACAATATCGGAGATAAGGGCCATGCCTATACCGAATATACACAGAGTATCTGGAATGGCGTAGTTGGTAAAATCGAACTGCAAGCCAAAGCGAAAACACAGTTAACAGATCTGCGGGTGTTTGCCGATGCAAAAAAGAAGCAGCTGGAGTTGAAATTAAAACTCCAGAATCCTGCTCCCATGAATGTCGTATATACTATTGTCGATCTGCAAACCAACAAACTGGTATTCAGCAAGCAACTTAGGCTAGGCAATGAAGCAGAACAGGTACACAACCTTAAATTGGACTTTCCTATTAAACTATGGGATGAGTTTGAGCCGAACCGTTACCAGATCACCGCCCGGTTGCAGAATAAGAACCAGATTGGAGTTGATTTTGGTTTTCGGAGCATTAGCCGAAGTACCTCAAAAATCCTGATCAATGACGCACCTGTATTTATGAGAGGAAATCTGGATTGCGTACATTTTCCACTAACAGGATACCCTTCCTGCGATGTGACAGAATGGGAAAGGATTTTCAGGATTTATAAATCTTATGGGCTTAATCATGTACGTTTTCACTCCTGGTGCCCGCCAGAAGCCGCCTTTATAGCTGCGGATAAGCTTGGTATTTATATCCAGGCAGAAATGATATGGATTGACTGGTGGATGACCGAGCCGCCTAAAGACCGTCCGGATATGCTGACTAAAGGGCTACCTCAAGGTCTTGGTCACAATCCCTCTGCCGACCAGTTTGTACAGGACGAATTGCAGCGGATCGTAAAGGCTTATGGAAATCATCCCTCTTTTACCATGTTGTGTATAGGCAATGAACTCGGAAATTCTGATTTTTCTAAAATGCAGGAATGGATCCGGAAAATAAAAGACAAGGACGCCAGAAGGTTATATGCTTTGTCAACTGCCCGAAAGATTACGCCTGTTGATGACTTTTCAGCTACGCATAACATTCCAAATGCAGGCGGAACTTATGGTTTGAAGGAGGCGGGTACAGATTATGACCTGGAAAAAAACTATTCAAAAAGTAATATCCCAATTATAGCCCATGAAGTGGGCCAATTTCCAGTTTATCCTTTATGGACAGAGATTGATAAATATACCGGTGTGCTCAAAGCCCGCAATTTAGAGCTTTGCAAAACCTCTGCTGTGGCAAATGGATTAGATCAGCAAGATGCCGTTTTCCATAAAGCCAGCGGAGCATTACAAAAGATTTTGTACAAAGCGCTGATTGAAAATTTTTACCGTACACCTTCCTGTGCAGGTTTTCAAATGCTGAGTATGCAGGATTACCAGGGCCAGGGTGAGGCTTTGGTGGGTTGGCTCGATGCATTTTATGATGATAAAGGCACCACAGCAGCCCCTTATTTTAAACAGTATAATAATGAGGTGGTTCCACTGGCAAGGTTTAAAAAATTCATCTGGCAAAACACAGAAGACTTTGTGGCAAAGTTGCAAGTTGCCAATTATGGGAGCGGAGATCTTAAAAGTGAGCTGAAATGGACACTTACTGATGAAAGTAATCAACTGTTAGGGCAGGGAACAGCAAATGATGTGTTTGTAAAAAGAGGAGAGGTGAAACCCGTGATGGAGGTGCGCTTGCCTTTAATACAAGTAGCAAAGGCAACGAAAGCAAAGTTTGTATTGACTTTGCCAGGAACGGCTTATCACAATGAATGGGAAATCTGGATCTATCCGGAACATCTTCCATCCAAATCTTCCGGAGCGGTCACAGAGACCGACAGACTCGATGAAAAAACATTGCAAGACCTGCAAAATGGTAAAAACGTATTGCTCTATGCTTCAAAGCTCGGCCAGGCGGATGGTTTCAGGCCAGTGTTCTTTGAACCCCTGTTTTGGTCTAACGTGTTTTTTCCAGGTCAGGAAAATACCACTCTGGGCACTTCCATTAATGCTCAACATCCAGTATTCAATGATTTTCCAACAGACTTTTATAGCGATTGGCAATGGGAGGCCATCAGTAAAGGGGGGAGATCGTTCAAACTAAAAAAATGGCCGCAACGTATACGGCCAATGGCCCAGCCCATAAGCGATTTTCACCTCAATGAGAAATTAGGATCCTTGTTTGAATGCAAGGTTGGTAAAGGAAAGTTACTGGTTTGTGGATACGATGTGCAGACTGTGCAGAACCCGGTTGCCGGGCAATTCAGATATAGTTTACGACAATATATGTCTGGTGAAGCTTTTAATCCAGAGGTTAGTGTGGATACAGCACTGCTGAAGGCAACTTTTCCATTGGTTAAGCAAGCCGAAAGCAAAATACCTGTACCAGCGGCTTTTTCTGAAGCTTTGTTGTATTCAAAAGCAGGAACAAGTACCTCAGTACTTAAACGGAATACCCGGTTTAAATTTACCGGCGCAAAAGAACTATGGCAATGGGATGGTAAGGAAGCCTGGTATGGTAAAAAGCTGGAGATGGAAATCAACCCACCACAGGGTGTTATCGGCGAATTGTATCTTCATTTTGAAGATTGGAATAATGAAGGCCGGGATGCTAAAATATGGATAGAAGGAAGAGCGTTTGCGACTGGCAAATTAGACAAGGCAGGCAAATGGATAAAATTATTCGTGATGCGGGAGGATACCAATGATGGCAAAGTCAATGTAAAGATCGAATCTGTAGCCGGGAGTAATGCGATGATCTCGGAGGTGGTCTTTGTAGAGACCAAATAATGAGTTTTTTTTTAAAAAATTTCACCCTGAGACCTTCATCATCAGGGTGAAATTTTCTAATCAAACTGCTTTCTAAAAGCTCACTGTATTCAGGTTCTTATCCACCAAAATACCATCTAAAGCCTTCAGATCAAACTTAAGCTTACGTTTGGCTTTGAACTTAATGGTAAAGATATCCGAACTACCACTCAGCGCTTCCTTATCACCCAAGTTCACAAAAGTTGGATATAAAGCCTTAACGCCATTGGTATGTAACCTGTCATAAGTCAGGTTCTCCATTTGTTTCGTGTTTACAGTCTGTACACCTATAAACTCATAATCTTGCGGATTATATGGTAATGCGAAACTCAAAGCATTGACAGATTTAAGGTTATTGCCTTTTACCTTAATTTCAATGATTTCGTCTTTATTGTAATTCTCTTTTGCCGTACTGATTTCCAGTGAACCAGCTACTTTTTCAATTTTGCTGTCATTAACCCCACCGTCAATTTTAGTAGCCACAAGCGAGATGTCATAAGCATCAATCAAATTGTTCTTATTGATATCGCCATTGCTGATATAACCTTCAAAATCCGCATCACCTTTTCTTAAGCCGGTGTAATTGGTGTAAGAGGTCAAGTCATTCCTGTCTATCAAACGATCATTGTTGATGTCTCCAGGAAGGTAACTCTCCGTACCAGGAACCTTGAACACATACAATTCCCTGCCCGAACCGAAGTTACCCACGGCTTCGGCAACGGATAGCTTAATGAAACGGGCAGAAGGATGACTGGCAAAATCAAATACTTTAACCGCATCCGTATTTGCCCATTCAAATGCACCGGCATCTGTCCAGGTTTCTCTGTCATTGCTATAGTATACTTTACCTTTCAGAAGCGTGCCATTTCCTCTTCCTGAACGTGGAAGGTATTGGAATTTATCCAGCTGATTGATCGTTTTGAGATCCATAACCACGTCGAAAGGAACAGCCTTTGTACCCCATTTGGTATGCCAGATATTGCCCTCATCAAAGTCAAATAACTTATCGATCTCAGATTCTTCCTGATCTTGTGCTGTCGACTGGGCAAGAATATCATGGATCGCAAATTGAAGCGGATTGGATTTAGTGGTTGTTTTAAATTCAGTCCAGTCAGAATGGCCATCTTTGTTTACCGCCCGCAATTGGAAGGAATATGGCGTTTCGGCAGTTAAACCATCAAATAACAGGGTCGTATCCTTAATCGTTGTATAAAGCATGCCATTGAAATCTATTTCATAGAAATCAGCATGATCCACTTTTGACCAGGTCGGTTTTAAGGTATAAGCCTCCCTGTTTTTATCCGAAACTTCAGCATGGAGCGGACTGCTCAGCTTACCCGACGACACCCGCTGCGTATTTAGAGGTTCATACCTGAATCCCTCTATCGTAGCCACAACTGAATTTACAGAAATGTCCGTTGTGCCGAGTTTGATCAGCACCTGCGGATTCCTCAGAATCTTCACCTTTTCAAATGCAGTTCCCTTAGTGGCAAACTGATTAAAGTTTGGAGCCGCATCGTAGAAATACACATTCTGTTTGCTTAAGAATTCCTTCATAGAATTTACTTTAACCAGATTGATGGTATTCTTACCCACTTTTGCAGATACTTTTTTGGGCTCCTGCGATACATTAACCCTAATTTCAGTGGCTTTGTTTTTAACAAAACCATTGAAATTACCTTTTGCAGGGTGGATGGTGATCTTTGCGCGGTTGTTTTCTACTTCCGATTCAATTAAGCTGGAACTCGCTTGACCAGATTTGTACTGTTCTGTAGTTCCATCATCATCATATTCGGTAAATGAACTTTTTCCCGAAGGATAAAGCTCATAGATCCGGATGCCTTTATTGATCTCAGATACATTATTGTTGGGATTGGCCAGCGGAATGATGGCCCCATTTTTAACGAATATCGGCAATTTCCATAGGGGTGCATCAAAGCTGTTCAGGATGCAATTCCCGGTATATTTTTCTCCGGAGAAATAATCAATCCAAGTACCTTCAGGAAGATATATTCCATTGCGGATGTCATTGCCTTTATCATCAGATTTTGTAGCCTGATAGATCGGTGCAATTAAGAAATTAGGCCCATACATAAACTGGTACTGTGTTGCAGGCCCCTGGGTATACGCATTTGGATGTTCCAGGAACATGGCCCTGATGATCGGTAAACCATTAACCGCTTCTCTGGCAATGCTATAGGTGTAAGGTATAAGTTCAGATTTTAACTTCAGATAATTCCGGTTAATCGAAGTAACAGGTTCACCCAAAGCCTGAGGATATTTTTCATTTGCACCCCAGCCATCCATGTTCAATTGCATTGGCGTAAAGGTTTTCCACTGAAAATCTCTGGTATTAACGATCTGGTTTTTACCGCCAAATATACCGTCCACATCAGAAGTGATATTGGGTTGTCCAGATAAACCAGAACCTAGATAAGTAGGGATATGGAAGCGGATATACTCCCAAACGCCGCCAGTCTGATCGCCAGACCAAACCCCAGCATAACGTTGCGTACCCGCCCAACCATCTAAGGAGATGATGAACGGCCGGCTGTCATTGCCATATTTGGTCATGATCTGAGCCACATCCGAAACGCCGTTAAGGCCAAAGGAGTAACCTTCACCTACCCAGGCAACATCTGTTTTCAACACACGGACACCGGCGTCTTTTACTTCTTTCAGGATATCCCTTTGCAATAAAGCACTCACTCCAGCTTTGGGATGGAGGTCAGATTGCGTCCATAACCCGATCTCAACCCCATTTTTGCGGGCATAATCGCCTAAACTCTTCAGGTTTTGAATATTTCCGTCTAAAGTACTGGTCTGACCATATCCTGCACCATAGCCATCATTTGGAAGCAACCAGCCAAATGGCATATCGTTCCTTTTATACCGGTCAATTACTGCACGGGCCGAAAACTGGTAATTGTTCTTCTCCCCATTTAAAGATTCCTTAATTCCTCCGTTATCTTTCTGACTTTCTTTATAGCGCTTACC
>NZ_QAIL01000227.1 GCF_003061025.1 Pedobacter sp. HMWF019
GGATCTGGCTGCAGAGGCGCTGGAGAAGGTAGGTTTAAGTAACCGCCTGAAGCACTTCCCCTCACAGTTGTCTGGCGGGCAGCGGCAGCGGGTGGCGATAGCCCGGGCCATTGTTGGTAAACCTCAGATTATTCTGGCAGATGAACCTACAGGAAATCTGGACAGTGCAATGGGCAATGAGATCATGGATATTCTGATCAATTTAAACCGAAATGACGGTACGACTGTGGTGATGGTAACACATGATGAAAATATGGCAAATAAGACGCACCGCCTGGTTCGTTTATTTGATGGTTCTCAGGTTCAATAATTAAAGGTTATGCTTAAAAATTATTTTAAAATAGCCATTGTGGTACTGAAGAGAAGAAAGTTCTTCACTTTTGTGAGTTTGTTCGGAATCAGCTTTACATTGAGCATATTGATGGTTGGTACTGCATTTTTGGATAAGGTTGTTAGTCCTGATTATCCGGATTACAAAAGGGACAGATCTTTATATGTAGGATCTATGGAATTACAGAATTCTAAAGAGGGTTGGATGAATAGAAGTGATGTTTCTTTTTATTTCTTTGAGCACTATGTATCCAGGCTTAAAAATGTGGAAAAGATGGGAATTTCTTCTTATCCAAAGGCTTCCAATGCTTATGTGAACAATAAGAAGATCGTGATCAATTATAAATATACCAATGCGGATTACTGGAGGGTGCTGGAATATCGGTTTTTGGAAGGAAAGCCTTATTCTGAACAACAGATTCTTAATCGAGAACGTGTTGCAGTGATCTCTTTGGCCACTAAAAAAGCCTATTTTGGCGATGTGCCAAGTGTGGTTGGTCAATATATTTCTGCTGATGAGGTAAATTACAGGGTTATCGGTGTAGTAGCTAATGTGGCTAAAACGATGCGGAATTTTGCAGGAGATATGTTTTTGCCTTATACAGTATCTAAAGAAAATTATAATAAGCCAGATTTAATGGGGCCTTACAGTGCGGTACTATTGGCCAGGTCAAAAGCTGATGTTCCAAAGATGAAACTGGAATTTGATCAGATGATGAGGAAAGTTCCCATAGGAAATAAAGAGTTTGACCGGCTTTACTGCAACGCAGATTATTTTTTTGCCAGTATAACCAGACGGATTGCCGGAGATGGTAAGGATTCTGGGATTACCAGGGCGGTATCTGTTTTGGTTGCTTTTGTTATTTTGTTTTTGTTGCTCCCTACCATTAATCTGGTGAATATTAATATTACCCGGATTATGGAACGATCATCAGAAATTGGGGTACGGAAAGCTTTTGGTGCATCTTCCAGGACGCTGGTTTGTCAGTTTATCGTGGAAAATATGATCCTTACTTTTTTGGGAGGGCTATTGGGCTTACTTTTTTCTGCGTTGATCATTTATTTTTTCAATTCCTGGAACCTGATCGATAGTGTCAGGCTGTCTTTGAATTTCTCTGTGCTGATGTATAGTTTTTTAGCTTGTGTGTTTTTCGGTTTGATTTCCGGAGTTTATCCGGCCTGGCGTATGTCCCGGCTAAATGTTGTAAAGGCGTTAAAAGCGCAGTAAATTCTAAAAGATATTATTATGGTTAAGCATTTATTTAAATTAATATGGAATAAAAGGAGGCATAACTTTCTGTTCCTTTCTGAAATACTGGTTTCTTTCCTGGTTATTTTTGCTGTTTTTTCTTTCCTGGTATATTATTATCTGAATTATAGAAAACCGATGGGTTTAGCGTATGATCGGGTATGGGCTATTAACTATAAC
>NZ_QAIL01000228.1 GCF_003061025.1 Pedobacter sp. HMWF019
GTTTAGAACTGGTACGTGCTCTGGGAAACTCTATGGTTGTTATATTCATCACGGCTTATCGGGATTTTGCATTAGATGGTTTTGAAACCGGGGCAACTGATTATCTGGTTAAACCGGTGAGGTTTGATCGTTTTTTAAAGGCCGTTAATAAAGCTAAAGACTACCTGGAGCTGAAACGTTCATCTTCTATACAACAGATAAATAATGATCGAATCTTTATCAAATCTGAAGGAAAGCTAATTAAGATTTTATTGGATGAAGTTTTATATGTTGAAGCCCAGGGTGATTATTTAAAGATCGTTATTCCTTCGGATATTTACAGCACACAAGCCACGCTTAAATCTATGGAAGAGATTTTGTCTTTACCCAAGTTTTTTAGAATTCAGCGTTCATTTATCTTGAATCTTGACTCGGTAAGAAGTGTGAATGGAAATATGGTAGAGCTTGTTAATGGCAAGTCTATTTCTATCGCAATAAATAAGAAAGAGGAATTATTTGATCTTTTAGGGATTAAGTAATGATGCTCTTTATAGAATGGAAATTTGCAGTGATAATTGTTTTTTTTATTTGGTATAGATAGAATGAGGATTAAGTTGTTATTTTGCCGTCCTTATGGCAATACTAAAATTGGAGTACCAGCAGGATGATTATGAATCGCTGCAAGAGGGTGAATTAAGTGCAAAAGAGTTTTTAAATGAGGTTTTGTTTAGTGGCAGCTATGAAGACATCAGTCCTGAGGATGAAGTGATTGATATATTATTAGGTTACCATGGTTCTGATGGTACAATACCTGAAATTTCAGATTTGGAGCTTGAAGAGGCAGAGTATGAGGAAGATGATGAAACCGGGAAAGCACGTCTTTCTTATTTATTAGCTTATAGTTCTGCTTGTGCAGGTTCGAATTCAGAAGAATTGATTTCAGAATTGGTCAATTTTAAAATTGATCAGGAAAGTTCTAAGGTCGTTTTTACTTTTATAGATTTGAATACCAGATCTACAGTGGATGAGTTTTAGCAGAGGGCATCTTTAGATTTATAATTACCAGAATGAAAATATTCATTGTTGGCTCTGGAAAGCTCGCAAATGCCATATTAAAGGCCGATTTATCATTTGCATCTTGCGAAGTCATTAAGTGGGAGCCTCTGTATCAAACACTAAATGAAAGGGCAATACTTGTTCACGCAGGTTCTGGACGAGAACTGAAGGAGTGTTTGGCGTTTTGCGCAGGAACGAAATCTGTGTTTATTGAGCTCTCTACAGGCTTAGAAACTGAAAACCTGGATCCTGAATTCCCCTTAATTATTTGTCCGAATACTTCTATTCTAATTCTAAAGACGCTTAGAATGATTGATCTATTTGGCGGATCCTTTGAGGATTATGAAATTTCGATAACTGAGTCTCATCAGTCTACTAAAAAAACTGAGCCAGGTACTGCTTATAATTTAGCCAATTCTTTAAAAGTGCCGCACAACAAAGTTGTATCGATAAGAGACCCTCAAGTTCAACAGGATAAAATTGGTATTCCTTTGGAGTTTTTAAACGGGCATGCTTATCATAAAATTGTTATTAGAAACTGTAATGACGAAGTAACGATTGAGACCAAGGTGTTGGGGCATAATTCTTATGCGAATGGGGTTAATGCAATTATTAAGACTTGTTTAAATCATGATTTGGAAAACAAGAGGTATACGGTTCTGGACTTGATTGATCGTAAAATATTGTAGGATAATTAATGCTCACTAACATAGTTGGAATGAAAGTTATAAGCTGTTTCGATAGATTACAATAATTTGGCTATAGTTTCTACTATATATTCCAGTTCTGCAACATTTGATGACGCAAAGCCCAATCTGAGGTTGTTGTTAATTGTTGGGGCCTCGCCAAATCCAGATCCATCGTTAATGTAAATGTCCTTTTTTAGTGCCTTAAAAGATAGGTCTTGAATATCAATTGAAAGGTCTGCTATCGCCCATACAGCCATGCCGCCTTCAGGTACCTGAAAATGAATTTTGTTGTTGAGGTGGTGTTTTATCAGATCGCAAAACACGTCCCTTCGTTCCCGGTAGACCCGTAATGATTTACGTAAATGCTTTTGTATTGTGCCTAATTTAAACAATTCTGCAATGGAATTCTCCAGCATAAAATCTCCCTGGCGGTCAACAATACGGCGCAACTGAGCCAATTGTTGTATTACATTTTCAGGGGCAACCAGATAGCCTACACGAAATGCAGGGGCAATGCTTTTGGTAAATGATCCACAATAGATCACATGGCCGGTTTTGTCTGCTGAAACTAATGGCTGCAGAGGTCTATTCATATAATGAAAATCATAGTCATAGTCGTCTTCGAAGATGATAAAACCAAATTCTTCTGCCAGGCTTAGTAACTGTATTCGCCGATCTGCACGCATGGGAACTGTTGTAGGGTAGTGGTGATGCGGGGTGAGGTAAACTAACCTTATTTTCGTTACAAGGCATAGTCTTCGTAATTCGTCGACAACCATACCGTGCTCATCCACGGCAATCTTGTGTACAATGGCTTGTGCTTGCAAGAAATTCATGCTGGCTGCTTTCCAGCCGAGCTCTGTAACCACTACATGTTCCCCAGGTGTTATTAAAGCCGCACTAACCAGATAAAGACCCATAACTGTACCGCGGGTAATCAGGATATTTTCGGTATCGATATTTAGACCCCTCGTTTCTGCAAAATAAGTGCAGAGTTCTTCTCTTAATAATAAAGAACCTTTAGTGTCTCCATAACCAAATCGGACATAGGAGTTGCCCGTCAGGAGTTGAGTCCGATAAGCCCTGGATAGTTCAGTTAGCGGTGCTAAACGGCTGTCGGGATAACCATCGTCCAGATGATACGACTGCGTAGTCTTGTTTATTTTCCTTTTTAAATGATCTGCATTGCCAATAGAAAAGCCTGCATTTTTTAGGACGTTAACTTTGGTGCCGTTTTTGGCTGATGGATTTTTCAGCTCTAATTTTGGTAGATTGCTGCTTACAAATGTACCGTTGCCACCTTCACTTTCGAGCCAGCCTTGTGCTAATAATTCGTCATAGGCTCTAACAACTGTCTTTCTATGAATCTTTAAAAGTTCTGCCATTTTTCGGGTACTGAGCAACCGATGGGATACTGGCAAGGTACCATCCTTGATCAGTTGCATTAATCGATTGGCCAGTTGTTGATAAACCGGTTGGATTGAATCGCGATCAATAACGATTAAGGTAGCAAGTATTTGCATGGAGATTGGACTACTGAATATGCATAAATTTAACAATAATCTTCGTCCGATAAAAAAATGAGCGCGAAATAAATAAGCAGGTACCAGAAAAGGTACCTGCTTGATATTAGATTGCTTTAAGTAGTTCCTGTTTGATGAAGTTTAATTCATCATTATTTAAATCAATATCCATAGCTGCAGCATTTTGAATGGCTTGTTCGGCATTTCTTGAACCAGCTAATACAACTGTTATCCCTGGCTGTAATGTTGTCCAACGCAATACCAACTGAGATAAAGTGACATTTTTACTATAGGCAACAGGTTCAATGATATCAAGAAATGTCTTGACTTTGTCTAAATCAAATTGAGTGAAATAACCATTGCGGTGATCATTATCTTTAAGTTTATCTTCTTTAAAGTATTTCCGGTAAGTAATCCTCTTTCCATAGGACTATATACAATAATTCCTGTGTCAGTTTCCAGGGCATAGGGTATCAGGTCGTTTTCAATAGCACGGTTCAGCATACTATAAGAAACCTGATTACTAGCCAGCTCAAGTGTTTTTGCCGCTTCTTTCATCTGATTCACGCTATAATTACTTACACCTGCCGCCCGAATTTTTCCTTGTTGTATTAATACCTCGAATGCTTCCATGGTTTCACTTATCGGAGTTGAATTATCCGGCCAGTGTAACTGTAACAGATCAATATAATCAGTACCTAATCTCTTTAAACTTTCTTCTATTTCTTTAATGATATTGGCTTTAGAGCTATATTTGAATATGGGAAGTTTTTTTCCATTATCTTCTGCATCGAAGAAGAATTCACCTTTGTCTTCATTACTGCCATCCCAAACCAAACCGAATTTGGTCAATAACTGTATTTTTGACCGATCTTTTCCTTTGATGGCTTCACCTATCATTTCTTCACTTAAACCAAAACCATAAAAAGGAGCTGTATCGATACTTGTTACCCCATGGTCCAGCGATGCTTGAATCGAATTGATAGAATCTTTTTTCTCATTACCACCCCACATATTTCCGCCAATAGCAAAGGCACCATATGTGATTATTGATAGTTCCAGATCTGTATTTCCTAATTTTCTGTATTCCATTTTAATTTTTTAATTAAAAGTATTCTCGCCGTTACAGACTTGAATTCCCAGAGCAAAGGTATCGGGCTTTAAACTATTACAGAAATAAGTTAAATTATACACATCTATTAGAATTATGATCTTAATGTCGCTTGGAATTAAGAAACAATTAAAAAGTATTAGGCATCACCCCTTCAGCGTTGTGGCGCCTAACATAACGAGTATAAATTTTAATCTCTATTCCAAAACGCAGGGGGTTCTATTCCCAAGCTACGCAGGTAGACTGTACCTTGTGCACGATGATGAATCTCATTATCGATAAAGTAAAGAATAGTTGAAAAAACCTGTCCTTCATATTGGCCAAAAACCACTACTCTTTGCTGAAAGCGTTCCTCTGAAATCTGCGGCCAAAAGGTCTTAATCTGTTCAGTTTCTTCGTCCCAAAGGCGAAGTAATCCTTCTTTTGTACAATCTTCTGGACTGATGGTATGTGTGTTAAAACCGCCTGTATTTTCCCATTTATCAGTTACGATGCCCTGTATTCCAGGACCTGAAATATCAATAATTTCCTTCATCATTTCTGAAAAAGGGCGCATTTCTCCAATACTATAGGTAAATAACTTATCTTCTGGAAACGCTTCTATTACACGTCTGGTTAGTCTGCGGTGCCCTAGCCAATCATTCAACATATTGGCAGATGAAACAAATGATTGAACTTCAATAGCTTCGGTAGTTGTGTTTTCGGTTGTCATAGTCTTAAAGGTTTATTGATGAATCTTTATGTTTAATTACACAAAGAAAATAGCCCTAACTGACAACCCTATGGCAGTGTATTTCGTGAAATTTAATGAATAAATTTATTTCCAGTTACCGGTGAGAAAAGAACAAGTAAGTCAAAGCCTGTGAGTAAATTTTCCATTTCAAGATTACTTCCTTTCAGACTTCCCCTTTTTAAGGCTGCTCTTATTGGTCTTAAATCGAATACTGCCCATTCATCATCATTCACCAGACTATAGAAAGGTTTAAATGAAGTCAGATCTTTATCATCCTTCACATTATAGGTTTGAATAGCTTTTTTGTTATCGGTTGAAAGCATGGTATTAATAGTTCCTTGTTTACCAAAAATAAGGATGTGCAAGGTTTTCTTCCCTTGTGCTGCTGCGAGATTATCGGCAAGGTTACCTACTTCATAAAAGCCAGTTGTGCTGTTGGAACGCGTAAGATGATTAGCGCCAAATTTAAATAAGAGTTTAGGTATACTGATGGAATCTCTACCTATATAAGGCGCAACATAATTAAGCAGGTTCTTTTTCATCATTTCCACACGCATAGGATAATTTTCCCATAATAGTGGCCTGCTAGCACGAAGATCACGTAACATTTTCTGACTCTGTTTATTGTCGTTCCTAAAAGTAAACTGTAAAGAGTCTAAATACCCGGTAGTCAGCTTAAAAAGACTCAATTCATTAAATGTATTCGCATCTAGATAGAGAGGCTTATCATTAAGACCATATTCTATGGCCTTTTTCAAAGCTAGTTGCTTGTTGGCCGGTATTTTTGCAATGTTGGAAAGCTCTTCAAAGAAGAGACCTGTAGACATAAACGTAATTTCATTAAGTCCCCATATATCTACTTTGCTTGTAATCAATTTTTTCGCTAAGTGCATCTCTGTTTCCCAGCAATAAAAAGCAAGATCATATGGCCATTTATTGAAATGCGCTACATACCCGGTAGGGTTGGGGGCAATTTTTTTTAATCGTTCAGCGCTATAAGGATCAATCTCTGCTACAAAAGCTTTCGGTTTAAAGACATCTGCAATTTTTTCGGTAAAGACGGGTATTTCAGCTTCGCCATGTTGCTCTCCGATCATCAAAAATTGAACTTTTTCGGCCTCTTTTTGTAAAATATCCCATCCTGTGCCTTGGAAATTACCGTCTCTGAGGGCAAAAGAATTTTTCTTTATCAGACTGCTTAACGAGACGCTATCTTTAGACTGGGCGTAGCCATTTAAGAAAACAAAGCAGAAGGGAAGAATGAACAGAGGACGCGTCAGGTTTATTTTTGGTTGTTTCAATTGTTTTTTTAGTAAGATACGGTTATGGCGAAATAAGTAATAGATCTCACCAGTTGAAATAAAAAAAAGCATCTCTTTTGGAGATGCTTTAAATCGATCATCTATAATTTAGATGGGTTTCACGTTTGTTGCATTTAGGCCTTTTTTGCCGTTTTCAACTTCATACGTAACTTTGTCGTTCTCTCTGATAGGGCCCGCTAATCCTGTTACATGTACAAAGATCTCTGCATCTCCGTTTTCAGGTACGATAAAGCCAAATCCTTTTGACTCATTAAAAAATTTTACTGTTCCTTCTGGCATTGTATTTAGATATTTAAAATAAATTATTACGGCTTCCGAAAAATGGTTGCTCAACGAAAAGCAATAACAAGTGTAAAATAAGGATTGTTTAAAAGAATTCTAAGTTTTTTTTAAAAAATATTTAACAACAGCTGTTTTACAGCTGGCAGATTCTCTTTAATTTGTGTGAAATACTTCTTCCATAGTAGTCCATATTTCCTTTTTTGCAGCGGTTTCTGGTAATGGCTGCTGGCAAGGGTCTGTTTCTTTCCACCACTGTTGGGTTTTCGAATCTGCAGCCATCTTTTTCATATCTCCATCAAAATCTTCTCCTGTATACTCAAAATAGCTAAACAAATAGTATTCGTTTTTTATTTTCTGAAGGTAGATGGAATAGTTCTGGATATGACAGTCTTTTATTTTTTTTAATACTTCGGGCCATGCATTTGCATGCAATTCTTTATACCTCTCAAGTTTATCGGCCTTTAAACCAGTTATTGAGCCAAAGCGTTTTACCCGCTGGTTTTTAATTTTCGTTTGACAGCCGGAAAAGAGCAATCCAGATAGCAGTATTATAATGATACTTACTTTCATAGGTTATCTGAATTGATATTGAGTTCTAGTACAATGACTGAATCATCCGCATTTGGTAGATGTTCTGGTAATCGAAGTACAATACTTCCGTCTGTATTCTGACTATAATTAATTTTGCTGCCTTTTAATAAGTAGGCTTGGTTAACTTTAACGCCGTGCAATGCTGGAAGGATTACATCAGCAGATTTTTGGTCAAAAATGTGGACATAGAGTTTATTGTTTTTCCGAGTTGTGGCAAAGACCTCATTCGGTTTATATGGTCCTCCTTTAGTACCATAAATACTCTCGCCGTAGTTGGCTAACCAATCACCCATTTCTTTAAGTCTATTAATTTGACGTTGTTCAATCCGACCATCAGCCATTGGGCCGACATTAAATAAAAGGTTTCCGTTTCCCCCAGAGGTTTTAGCTAAAGTCTGGATGCATTCTTTTAGTGTTTTTAATTTGTCATTTGGTTTCCATGCCCATTGTTGACAAATGGTCATGCAGGTTTCCCAGGGGTTATTCATGTTTAGTTCCCCGATTTTTTGTTCAGGGGTGGCAAAATCTCCGATAATCCTTTCCGTTAATTTCGGGTGTTCACCGCCTTGACTTGCACCAATTCTGTTGTTGATAATCACATTTGGATCTAGTTTTTTCAAAAATGTATACAGATCTGCTCCATACTCGTTCTTCCATGGGCTTTCCCAATTGCCATCAAACCAAAGCACATAAGGATGGTATTGGGTAACAATTTCCCGTAACTGGTTTTTCATGGTGGTAATAAATTTGTGTATATCGGCCTTTGGATCCAAATTTTTTCCATCGGGAAGATGGATAGGATAATTGGGATCATGCCAATCTAAAACTGTAAAGTACACGCAGAATTTGATATTGTATTTTTTACAAGCTTTGGCCAATTCACCTACGATGTCTTTTTTGTACGGCGAATTCATGATATTATAGTCGGAAAACTTGGTAGGCCACAAGCAAAAACCATCATGATGCTTTGAAGTAATTGTCAGGTATTTCATCCCGGCGTCTTTAGCTGTTTTTACCCAGATGTCTGCATTAAATAAAACAGGATTAAATTCTTTGTATAAATTGTCATAATCCTGTACGGGTACACTGGTTCCTCTGCTCCAGCCTATTTCAGTGCCGCGTAATGTAACGGGTCCCCAGTGAATAAACATACCAAAACGCTGATCCATAAAATCATCTAAAACCGCCTTGGATGTTTTTATAGATGGACTAATCGCTGTGGTTTGTGCTTTACTTTGATAAAACGTAGAGAGTAGTACCAAAAGGGTAAACAACTGTTTCATTGTATTTGGTTTATGTTGGTTAGAAAAGCTAAATTATTTTCTTTACAACCATGGAACAATGAATTATCCTCCTTTTTTAATGGACTATCGTATTATTTATTATAGATTCTATCAAGTGCCGAGTCGGTAAAACTGCCTCCACTGTAAAAACTATTATTGAATTCTGATCGATTTCTGGGATAATATAGCTCGTAGTTTACCGGAATACCAGTTCCTTCATAAGTTTTACCACTTGGATCGGTATAAATCTCATTGGATAAACTAAACTCCCAACCATTTGGAAGTTCTTTCCACAATATTTCAGAGAAGATACCAGCCGTTCTTGAACCTATCGTTGTAATATTTTTATAGCTATGTGCGGCTAAAGCGAAAATTTCGGCTGCACTTGCTGTGCCGGGGCCTAAAAGTAGATAAACTTTACCTGTGTAGGTGGCATGGCCTGCTGACTGCAAGGTATATTCTTGTTTTGTTGTCTTACCTTTAGTACTTTTTGCTGCTACAGAAAGAACATGTTTACTTTCGTTTACGAAATAGCTTAAGAGTCTCAAAGCAACTGTTTCAAGTCCGCCTCCATTAAAACGAAGGTCAATAACAACTGAATCAGACTTTCCAATATCAGATAAGATTTTTTCCATAACTTTATCAACACCCTTATATTCATCCTCAAATTGAACCAGAGGCTCTCGGGTCGCTTTGATTTTATCATAGTTCTTTGCAAAATTGGGCTGGTAACCTTCTGATGGAGAAATGTAGTTAGAGAAGTTGTTCATATCCTTGATCAGAATATAAGCAATTTTTGCATTTCTCAATTCCCCCCAAGCGATGACCCCATTATTATAAGTATGTGCATTTACCAGGTATTTCTTCTTTATATCTGCGATAATATCAGTGGTTGTTCTCTTAGGTTTTGTTACTGGAGTTGTTCTGGATATCCTTGTTTTTAAAGAATCCGGAATTTCTAATCTGATGTGACCATCACCTATTTTTTTTACAATCTCGATTAGAATATCGGCAAATTCTTTTTGGGAATTTAACTTTCTTACTCTTGGCAGATATTCCGTATATACTTGTTCCCAATTCACATTCCGTTCCTGAAAAAAAGCGTAGTTATTATTAAAGGTTTCCCAGAAAACTCTAAAATTATCGTCATAGGAAGCTCTATTTGGACTAATACGAGTACACTTTGGAGGCACTGAAGCTACCTTATTAAAACTATAGTTCACAATTCCTCCCGGATTTAGGACAAGTTTATTCCTGTTCATGGAAACGACCCTAAACCTTCCGCTTAACTTACCGTCTACCAAAGTCTTACAGTCTATATTATTTATATTATAGTAAGTATATGTTGAATCGTCAATTTTTAAACATCTTCCATAGCCCTCCTGAAGCCAGGCTGTATTTTTTAATCGTTTTTCCAGATTCTGCTGTGCATTAACACTTAAAAATGTTAGAAGTATGCAAGCGGTTGTTATAGATTTGAAATTGATCATATGGTATGTGACACCATTTAAAACGGTTCGTTGCAAGTTTAATATAAATATTATGTATTTTTATATAACTACCAATTTGCGATGAGTGGCCTACTTCAATCTATATCACATATCATAAGCTATATTAGTATAGGCATCATTTGTTATGGCGCTGCACTGGGCTTGCTGAAATTTGTCCATAATGAACTGAACCGCTTCCAAAATTCATTCTCGTTAGCAAAGACTGTTCAAATTAAAATTGAAGTAGGTTATTACCTCTTGTTGGGGTTGGAGTTTTTAATTGCATCAGATATTATCGACACAATCCTCAACCCTTCATTTAATGATTTGGGAATATTGGCTGGTACCGTTTTCATAAGAACAAGCCTTTCCTTTTTCCTCAATAAAGAGATTGAAAGTGTAGCAGAAAATAAGGCGCCCAAAGAATCAAAATAATGGGCTCCAACTTCATTTAAGGTCAAATATTAGAATGCCTATTGAATTAGCAGTTTTTTTATCAGGGAAATTTATCCCAAATGGTAACGCGCGTGCTCTATGATCCCATGTAGATTCCGATAGTAGTTATTGCCAGGTTACATCTGATAAAGTATCTTTAAGATTGACTGTGTCCAATTGCCGCCAAAATGAACATCTCTGAAATGTTTTGCAATCACCTTAATTAAAGCCATTTTACCTTTCTGTTTAAATTCCTAATGAAAATAAGAATTCTATGTCTTTTTAAAAATTACAATGACTTTCTAATTATTTTATGAATTATTATACCCCAAGTTATATCTTTACGCAGTGAAACAATGCTGGTCTTACATATTGCTTTTTACGGTTATATTGCACACGACAGATCTAAAACAATTGCTGAAAATGCCCATCTTGATTGAGCACTATCAGGAACATAAGCAGAGAGATGCAGGTATTAGTGTGATGCACTTTTTAAGTCTTCATTATTGGGGCGAGGACTTGAAT
>NZ_QAIL01000229.1 GCF_003061025.1 Pedobacter sp. HMWF019
TTCCGGTACCGCTCAAAAAGAATATTTAAAAAAACGTCTAAAGGTTTATTTTTATTAAAATTCATATTCTTTATTTAAAAAAACTACCGGTTTGGGTGGTAAGCAATGCATCAAAAGAGATTTCTTCCTGTTTGATAAATCCTTTAGAAGGTAATGCCCCTGCTGCAACCATTTCTACTACTGCAACTAAACTAGCCGCTGTTGTCCAGGAAATCGCTCTCCAGTGCTGCCCGTCAATAACCATCGGGGTACATGATTTACAGTATTCATTCCTTTTCATTTGACCATCTTTCCATCCTTCGGCTACAGCATAAATTAGTACCACATCTTCCTGAACTTCCGGTTTTGCATTCTTAAGGATATCTTCCAATTGCTGTTTATTGTCTTTCATATGCAATTCATGAATCAGAAAGTTCATTAAATCACAATGTCCGGGATAACGAATTGTTTTGTAGTCTAACTTATCTACTTTTCCTTCGTAAGTTTCACACATGGTGCCTAGTCCACCTGAAGTATAAAAGGCTTCGTAGCTAGCCCCATCTATATTGATGGCTTCTTTTCCCTGCAGGGAAATGACCTGTTTACGCCGGCCATTATGAATGGCTTCGGCATCGTTTATATATTCATTGACTACTCCTGCTGCAGACCAGGTAAAAGAATAGCCCATTTCTCCATTAGGATATTTAGGCAATGCCCCTACCCGCATTTCTATAGAACGTAATTTTTCAAAGTCTTTGGCTAAATGCGCGCCTATGATGCCAATAATACCTGGAGCCAGGCCGCATTGCGGCGCCATTACAGAAGTCGCCGTTTCACTTAAGCCAATAATATAATTGGTTGTCTCCACATCTTCTGTCAGGTCAAAATAGTGCTTTCCCTGTTTATGGGCAATGGTTGCAATCGCCTTATTTAAAAAGTAGGGCAGCGCAGATACCACCGCATCGTGTTCAGAAATAATCTTTTCCATCAACTGGATGTCTGTTACATCTCCTGTAACCAATTTAAATGGAAGATCAAATGAATAATGTGGTGCTTGTTTATCCATACCCGTCACCTCAAATTGCTTGCTCAATAGTGAACCAACCAGTGTGCCTACTTTTCCAAGTCCGAGTGTAAGTACTTTTTTAATCATGTTTATATTTAGTTTGTTGCCAAATATCTTTACATTTATCATTACTGACAATTCATATTAATTAAGTAATGATAAGTATCGCTAATCAAATTGAATTGAGGCATCTCACTTATTTTAAAGTTCTCGCGGAGAAATTACATTACCGGGAGGCCTCTGAGCTACTTTTTATATCGCAATCTGCATTAAGTCAGCAGATCAAACAACTGGAGGGAATTCTGAAAGTTCAATTGTTTGACAGGACCAACAAGAAGGTATATCTTACCGATGCGGGTAGCCTGTTTTATAAAGATGTACAGCAAATTCTGAATAAGATAGAAACTGCAGTTACGAACATAAAATTACTAAAAATGGGCAATACAGGACAGATCAGAATAGGCTTTGTTGCTTCTGCAATGGAGTCTGTGCTTCCTGATGTGCTTAAGCTGTTCAACAGCGACTGCCCAAATATCAAATTTCAACTCGACGAGCTGAACAATGCCGATCAATTTATGCATTTGCAAAATGAATTGCTTGATATTGGTTTCATGAGGAGTAATCATTTACCAGAAGGCTTTATCAATAAACGGGTGTATGTGGAGACATTTTCTTTGGTATTGCCTGCCGCTCATCCTATGACCAGCAAAAAGTTTCACAATATTGCACAGCTGGCTCAGGAGCCATTCATCTTATTTCCAAACGAAAAAAGCCAACTATATTATCAGCAGATCCTAAATCTCTGTGCCGATCAGGGCTTCGTGCCTAAAGTTGCTCACCGTTCCATCCATGCACCCACCATTTTTAGGCTGGTAGAAAATGGAATGGGACTATCGATCATACCTACTTCCCTGGCACATACAGACAATCCTAATATCAGGTTTATTGAATTGACTAATGTTCCTCAAAAAACTGCGCTGTTTGCAGCTTGGAAAAAGGACAATGTCAATCCGGCACTGCCCTATCTGTTAGATATGCTGCCAACAGTGTAGAATATATAGATATTTAGGATCGACTAGACAAAAAAAAGCTGGGCCATTTCTAAACAGGGCTTCTGTTTAGAAA
>NZ_QAIL01000230.1 GCF_003061025.1 Pedobacter sp. HMWF019
TTATATATTTTTTATCGTTTTTACATCGATACTAATCTCAAGATCTTTACTAATTAGCCATTCAGCAGGGTCTGCTTCAGAGGTAGCAAAATTAATATTCCAGTCAGTTCGGTTAACAGTAAACTTTGCCTGCACGGTTACAATCCCGTCTATTATTGTAACTTTTGCTGGAAAAGTTACGTTTAGAGCTTTTCCTTTAAGAGTAAGGTTACCGCTTACCATTTTATTTGCTCCTTCTATAGTAGCTTTATCATTAGGTTCTAATGAAGTAACTTTTGTAATTTTAAAATCTGCGGTCGGGTATTTTTCTACATCAAAAAAGTCAGCGTTTTTCAAATGAGCTTCTAATTGTAAGTATTGCGCACCTTCTTCTGTTACTGATCCCGGATCTACTTGAATTGACTGCATATTCATTGTAAAGTCACCTGCTGTAAGTTCTCCATTCTTAACTGATAATTCACCTGATCTAAGGGTAAGTGTACCCCAGCGTGGAAAAACACCACCTTTATGAAATGCTTTCCACCCTATTTTAGAGGTTTCTAAGTTTGCAGCTGATATTTTTCCTGTTTTTTCAGCAGCCTGTTGTTCTTTTATTGTTTCAATTTCTCCGCATGCCGTCAAGAATAAAGCAACGGCAAGGAATGTCAGGATATTTAATTTTTTCATTTGTTAACGATTGTAATTTGTAATTTGTTTTAAAATAATCATTGGATTTTTTTGCAAAAAGAATCTTCTTAATAGGAGGCAAAACTATAATTCATTTTATATCAATACAATAGCTAAAACAAGCTATTAAAATTCGCATCATTGTTTTATTTTGAGACAAAAACAATAGGAATAGCTTCTTGTCTTATAGTAAATAAGTTTTTGCAGTTATATAAGACGATCCTAATACCCATTTTAAGGTATATTTTAGATGATTTGAAAATTCAATACCTGCTAATGATACAAGTAAAGACTGTATCTATAGCCTTAATTGTTGTACTCAACGCCCATCCAACCACTTTTTTTACTCCATCTAGTGTGTTGACTCGATCCATTCATTAAAGTAATATAAAACTATTTAATAGGGTCTATTTGTATTAAAATAGCGCTATTTAGCTATTGTCGCCTATATTCTGAAAAAATAGTTTTGCAACATAAAAGTTTGGCTAAAACAATTCAATTAAAAATGAGAGCAGAGAACGTAAGGATTAAATGTTTACTGTACAAATATTTAAGAATGGTAAAAATGTGTAGGCATAAACTTTTAATATTTGAAAGACTAGGTATTGATGAATCGAAGGGCGACAGATTACTTATAACCTGTGATATTCCTTCGAAATCAAAACTGGACATTTTGAAATCAAAACTAGTAAAATTTTCTATCATCAATACTTAATACGTTTTGTCAAAAACATCTAAAACTTTTACCAAACCGTCTTTTGAAGTAAACCTATTGAAAAAGCCTGCAGATTTTAGAGCTGCAGGCTTTTTTTTTTACAACCTAACCTACGGTGCCATCCGCCTGCTCGTTCACTTTGTTCAACAGAAATATAGCCCCCAGGAAAAAGACCAGCGAGAACGCAGGCTGTGCAACCTCCATAAAATCATAACCACTATTGCATTTCGCAATAAATGCAGAGACCATACAAATACAAAAGCCAACATATACCCATTCCCTTATTCTCTGAGGAGTTTGAGGAAACAGCAATACCACTGCACCAATTATCTTCGCAATAGTCAACTCTATCCGAAAATAAGCCGGAAAGCCCATACGTCCGGTAAAATCAGCCTGATGCGTTTCAGCAAACCAGGCAGCAAACAGCATGTAAAAAGACATTAGCCCAGTCAACAGCCAGTAATAGAATCGTTTGTTTTTCATTTGTTTTCGTGTTTCAAATTAATTAGCCAATAATTGTTATTTGCCTAATAACGATTGAAACTATAAAAGGGGGACAAGCCCTAAATAAACCGAAGTACTCACCTTATCACCCAGCGCATCCGTCAAATGCATCCAGGCATGCACAGCATCTCCTGCAAAATTCTTCGGCATTTTTAAATCCACCTCTTTTGCAAAACGCAGAACAGCATTTTCATAGGTTACAAATTCCTCCTTTTCCGAATTGTAAAGGATAAAAGTGACCAGATCAGTCTCTGCACAAAAAGCAGACTCAGGTCCATTCTCCCATTTTACATGCAATACCTGATCAACCAGCACAACAACCTCTTTAACAAAAGACACCAATAGCTCGCCCCTGCTAAAAATGGCTTTAGAAAAGTCCAGGCCATAATTAGGCCCAATACCAGTTAAAACCTGCTTCATATGATGGGATACCGCACTGTTCATTGCCGTCTTTTCACTAATTTGAGCCCTATAACCAATATTGATCAAATGCAAAACTGGCCGTAACCAACCACTTACTATAGCCAGCTTTAAACGCTGGTTCTTTTGTGCCTGCGTTGCCCGTTTTTTAGATTTATTTGGCATACTGCGCAAATAAGTAATCCCCCTGCAACTCGATCCGATAACCTGGCCAACTTTCCCAGAGAAAGGACCATTTATTCCATCTTTATATCTTCCCATTTTCCTGAAATTCTAAAGTTAAATACCATGGTTTATTTCTATAAACCCAATTAATTAAGGCGCTGACGGACCTACGCCACGCCAGCGCCTTTATCCTACTACAACACTGCAGTGGTTCCTACATACGCACTATCACTTACCTCTTTTCGGCTCACACTAACAAAGCTCATCCAGCAATGCACATCATCACCAATCCAGTCGGCAGGTACCGGCAGCGTAAAACTTAAAGCACTGCGTGCGGCAATATCCTCTACCGACAAAAACAGTTCCTTAACTGGGTTATACACCAACAGCGTCGCCAGATCCGTTGCAGCAGTACTTGTACCAACAGGAGGCGTATTATTCAGCCAATCAAACTTCACCTTAGCCGTAGCCACAGATTCCACACCAACAACAGAAGGTCTCAGCAAATGCCCCTTGCTAAACTTTACCTTTGGAAAATCGATGCCCAGGTTTGGATAAACCCCGGTAACCGCTTTCTCAATGTGGTAAGCCACCACTGCATTGATTGGTGTCTGAGTACCCCTGTAGCTCTGATAACCGATTTTAATCAGGTTATTGATTGGCCTGAAAAAACCAACTACCATTTTAAAAATTAAACGCTGTGTCAATTGAGCCTGCGTTGCAGGCTTGTTAGACTTACGCGGTAAACTCTTCATATAGTCAACCCCGCGCCATGCCGCACCAATCACATGCCCTATTTTACCCGAGAATCCGCCGTGGACTCCTTTTATAAATGTTCCCATTTTCTTGAAATTTTAAATCGTTAAATACACTTGTTAATTATGTAATTGCTTAGCCTGCAGGACCCGCAGTACCTGTGCACCGGTACCGCTTTTCTAATTACAGGAACAAACATAACTCACTAGTATTTAACTACCTAGACCTCAAAACACTTTGACACTGTTTGACACTCTTTTGTCACCGTTTGACACACATAGCTACCCATTTTATCCTGTTGAAATCCACAGAGCGCAAACAACAGGAACCGTTAAAAAAGGCAGAAGACAAAATGAACACAATTCAACCACCACCACCAGCAACAGTAAAACCAAGAAAATCAAAGGCGTATTGATGAAGTACAACTAAAAGTACAGCATAACCCCAACTCTCCACCCTCCCCAGTCTGTCCGCCTCCAGTCCGCACAAAAAAAAGCCGGAAGAATCTCTCCTCCGGCTTATTCAAATATTATATTGAACTTAACTTTATACTAATGCTTAGATTTCAGCTATAGAAAGATTGGTTAATTCAGCAATCTCTTCAACATGCATACCTTTTGTTTTTAACTTAACCCAACTCTCCACCCTCCCGGTCCGCACCCCCTCCAGTCTGCGCCCAAGAAAAATAGGATTTCATGATGGAGCCTCAGAATCTAAAAGATTCAGCGACATCAGAAATCCTATTTTTCACAAAGCGAAGACTTCAAATAAACCCACTTCTTCCCTACCCTTTTCATCACCCACTTCCCCTGTTCCTCGCTCCTTCTGCGGTAAAATGTCCGCTTCTCCATATACAGAAACTCCATAGCTTGCTGCGCAGTCAACCATTCCTCCTGCTGAACAACAGGCGTACCAAACTCACGGATAGCCAGTTTAATCTCCACCAAGGTCAATAAAATTTCCTGAAGAACAGGCAACACATCAGCATGCATACAATTAAACACTATCCAGGTTTGCACCCAGGAAAAATATGTTTTCATGATCAAGCCTCAGAGCCTGTAAGGCTCAGCGCGATCAGAAAACATATTTTTCATAAAAGGTTATTGCTTACTCACCACGCCAGGCCCATAAGCCACTTCAGCATCACTAATAAATCCCTGATCATTAATGTAATCCTGCAACGTAGGATACACCGAAGCATCAAACACAACCTTACAAGGCACAGAACCCGCAGCCCCGCAACTCGGCGTAGAACCCGTAGCCAGCGTCCAGTTAGAAGCATTCCTCGCACCAGTAGACGTACCCAAATTGTACGTGTAAGCAATTAAACCCGCCTTTTGAACAGACGCTGCTTTAGTAAAAGCAAAAGCTGCGGTCAATCCGCCAGCACACAGCACGACCATTAAAGCCGCTTTAAACGATTTTTTCATGTTTAAATAATTTAGTTGTTAAAAAATGTTGAATTATATATTCAATCCGTGTCGCGCGCCACAAAGAATATTCAGGAAGAAACAAGCGGGTACCAGAAACACTGGCACCCGCGGGTATTAACCGACAACACCAAAGCCAGGGCTAACCAAGCCAAGAACGGCAGCAGTGTTTACTTTAATTCGACATGTAAATGGGTAACCGAGATGCGTAATATTCATAACAGAGTGCTTTAATTTTGATATATCCAAAGA
>NZ_QAIL01000231.1 GCF_003061025.1 Pedobacter sp. HMWF019
ATTTTAGACAATACAGACATCACCCAACAAGAGCAACTTGACTTTGCTTTGGATAAAGTCAAGCCCTATTTGCCTGTTATTTCGTAGTTTTCTGCAAAGCTTTAGTTACAAAAGGTTCTGAGACTTAAACATTACAATTTAATGTTTAATCTGTATTTTAGTATTAATATTTTCGTCGCCATTGACTTACAAAGACATAAAAAATTAATATTAACATGAAGTTAACAGTCCACTCTATCTGCCTACTACTACCCGCTTTACTGATGATCAGTTCTTGTGGAAACACTGGTCAGAAAAAGGATGCCGCCAAAACTGATCAGGTTCAGGCTTATCCGGTTTTCACAGTAAACACGCAATCTGCCACGCTCCAAACTCAATACCCTGCCACGCTTGAGGGTATACAAAACATTGATATCCGGCCAAAAGTGGATGGTTTTATTGAAAAAATCTACGTAGATGAGGGTGCTGCAGTGAAAAAAGGACAGCTGTTGTTCACCATTAATGCACCTCAGTACGAACAAGCGGTAAGAACAGCAAAAGCGGCCATCAGTAGCGCTGAGGCCGATGTTAACACTGCTCAACTTCAGGTAACCAAAACAAAACCCCTGGTAGACAAAGATATCATCAGTAAGTATGAATTGGATGCCGCCCAGCTTACGCTTCAAACCAAAAAAGCCGCACTTGCCCAGGCAAAAGCGGAACTGGTAAATGCAAACGTAAACCTGGGTTACACCAGTATTACCAGTCCGGTTGATGGTGTAATTGGAAGCATCCCTTATAAAACCGGAAGTTTAGTGAGCAGTACCAGCACCGATCCATTGACAACGGTAGCTAACATTTCCAAAATTTTCGCCTACTTCTCGATGAATGAGAAACAGTTGCTGGATTTCTCCAGAAATTATAAAGGTAAAACACTGGAAGAACAGATGAAGAATATTCCGGCAGTATCCTTGGTACTGGCCGACGGTACTACTTATGCAGAAAACGGAAAGATAGAATCCATCAACAGTCAAATCAATACCAGTACAGGTTCAGCAAGCTTAAGAGCTACCTTTTCCAATCCTGTCAGATTGCTGAAAAGCGGTGCAAGTGCTTCGGTAAGTATCCCTCAGCATGTGGATAACGCCATTCTGATTCCCCAAAAATCAACAACCGACCTGCAAGGCAAGAAATTCGTCTATGTCCTAAACAGCAGTGGCGAAGTCAAAAACACTGAAATTGAAATTATGGAAAATACCGTAAACAATTTCTATGTAGTGACCAAAGGACTAAAAACAGGAGACAAAGTGGTACTTGAAGGATTTCAGTCTCTTAAAGATGGTGTAAAAATTAAGCCGGAAGAACAAAGTGCCGATGTTGTATTTGCCGACCTCAAAAAATAATTAATCTGCTGATGTGATCCGGTTTAGAAACCGGTTGAAAAAGAAAATATGTTTAAGAAATTTATAGAAAAACCCGTATTGTCAACGGTGATCTCGATCATCATTGTCATCCTGGGTATACTGGGACTAATTACCATCCCGGTTTCTCAATATCCCGAAATTGCTCCCCCAACTGTTCAGGTGTCGGCATCCTATCAGGGAGCGAATGCCGACGTTGTGATGAACAGCGTAGTTGTACCACTGGAGGAACAAATTAATGGTGTGGAAGACATGACCTATATGACTTCTACTTCCAGCAACGACGGTACAGCCACCATTACCGTAAACTTCAAACTGGGTACAAATCCTGATCTTGCCGCGGTAAACGTACAGAACAGGGTGTCCAGGGCAACCAGTTTATTACCTGCGGAAGTAACAAAAGCAGGTGTAATTACGGCTAAGAAACAAGCCAGTAACGTACTGATCTTTGGTCTGTACAGCGATAATCCTTCTTACGATCAGAAATTTTTACAGAACTACGCAAACATCAACCTGATTCCTCAAATCAAAAGGATCAATGGTGTTGGTGATGCGAATGCCTTTGGTTTAATGGATTACACCATGCGGATCTGGCTTAAGCCTGATGTAATGGCCAGTTATGGCCTGGTTCCAAATGATGTGAACGTGGCTTTAGCGGAACAGAATATTGAAGCTGCACCCGGCCAGTTTGGTGAGCAGGGAAATCAGTCTTTCCAGTATACCTTAAAATATTCAGGCCGTTTAAAAAACGAACAGCAATTCAGTGACATCATTATAAGAACAGGTACCAATGGACAGGTATTACGCCTTAAAGATGTGGCCAGGATTGAACTCGGTGCCCAAAGTTATGCAAGTTCTGTAAGCTTTGATGGTAAGCCTGCATTAGGTATTGCCATTAACCAGACCGCAGGATCCAATGCTAAGGATGTTATTGAAGGCTCTTTAAAGGTACTTGATGATGCTGCTGCATCCTTCCCTAAAGGGGTTCATTACGCGCCGCTGGTGAATGTGAATGATTTCCTGGATGCTTCTATTGAAAAGGTATTACATACCCTGATTGAAGCCTTTATTTTGGTATTCCTGGTGGTATTTATTTTCCTTCAGGATTTCCGCTCAACTTTGATTCCGGCGATCAGTGTTCCCGTAGCCATTATCGGAACTTTCTTTTTCCTTAGCCTATTTGGTTTTACCATCAACTTGCTAACCCTGTTTGCGTTGGTACTGGCCATCGGTATTGTGGTGGATGATGCTATTGTGGTGGTAGAAGCCGTCCACGCCAAGCTGGACCATGGTTACAAATCTGCAAAAAAAGCAACCATAGATGCCATGGATGATATTACCGGTGCGATCATTTCCATCACACTGGTTATGGCTGCGGTATTTATCCCGGTAAGTTTTATCCAGGGATCATCTGGTGTGTTTTACAAACAATTTGGATTAACACTGGCCATTGCGATTATTCTCTCTGCGATCAATGCTTTGACTTTGAGCCCTGCTTTATGTGCGCTATTCTTAAAACCGCACGAAGAGGAGCATGAGAAGAAAAAGAACTTCCTTCAGAAATTCTATATTGCCTTTAATACTTCCTTTGATCGGATGACTGGACGATATAAAAAGTCCGTCAGCTTCCTGGCCAAAAACAAATGGATGGCCGTTGGAGGTATTGCCTTGTTCACTGTAGTGCTGATCTGGACCATGAGGACAACTCCAAAAGGATTTGTACCTAATGAGGATCTTGGAACGATCTATTCTGATATATCTCTGCCGGCTGCCACTTCCCAGGAGCAGACCAATGTAGTGATCTCAAAAATTGACAGCGTTGTACATACTGTACCAGAAGTTAAAAACTCTTTAAAGGTTATTGGACGGAGTTTGATCAGTGGTACTGGTAGTTCTTACGGGATGGTTATTTCCAGGTTAAAGCCGTGGAACGAACGGCAACGGGATGTAAAGGCAATTATTGCTGAGCTTTTTGCTAAAACGGCCGG
Source organism: Pedobacter sp. HMWF019 (assembly GCF_003061025.1). Taxonomy (GTDB): domain Bacteria; phylum Bacteroidota; class Bacteroidia; order Sphingobacteriales; family Sphingobacteriaceae; genus Pedobacter. Next base: position 3,389 of record NZ_QAIL01000231.1, read on the forward strand.
TATCAAAGGTGCTAAGATCATTTTCTTTGCCCCACCTACGATCCAGGGCTTTGGTACCAGTGGTGGTTTTGAATTTCAGCTGCAGGATAAAACAGGTGGCGATATTAATAAATTTAATGCAATTGGGAATGAGTTCCTTGCTGCATTGAACAAAAGAAAAGAAATACAGTACGCTGCAACCTCTTTTAACCCGAATTTTCCGCAATACCAGGTAGATGTCAATGTTGCTGTTGCAAAACAAGCCGGACTCAGTGTAAGTGATGTACTGGGTGTATTACAAGGGTATTATGGCGGTGTTTATGCTTCCAACTTCAATAAGTTTGGAAAGCAATACCGGGTTATGTATCAGGCTGATGCTCAATACCGGGCAAACCAGCAAAGCTTAAATGGAATTTATGTAAGAAACGCCAATGGAAAAATGGCGCCTATTTCTGAGTTTATCACGCTAACTAAAGTATACGGTCCTCAGGCTATTTCCCGTTTCAACTTGTTCACTTCCATCTCAGTGACTGGAAACCCGAATCCTGGATTCAGTTCTGGTGATGCTTTAAAAGCTGTACAGGAAGAAGCTGCTATTCATTTGCCAGCCGGATATGGTTACGAATTCTCAGGTTTATCACGTGAAGAGGTAGCTGGCGGTAACCAAACCGTATTTATCTTCTTGCTCTGCGTGATTTTTGTATACTTCCTGCTTTGCGCACAATATGAAAGTTATATCCTGCCTTTAGCCGTTTTAATTTCTCTTCCTATTGGTCTGGCTGGTGTATTTATCTTCGATAAAATCTTTGGTATTGACAATAATATCTATACACAAATTACACTGATCATGCTGGTGGGACTGCTGGCAAAAAACGCCATTTTGATTGTAGAGTTTGCTGTAGACCGCCGCAGAAAAGGAATGAGTATAGTAAATTCTGCAATTGAAGGTGCAACTGCTCGTTTACGCCCGATTCTAATGACCTCTTTTGCTTTTATTCTTGGTTTACTCCCACTTATGCTTTCTACCGGTGTAGGTGCTGCGGGTAATAAATCTATTGGTACAGGTGCAGTTGGAGGAATGCTTATTGGTACGTTATTTGGTGTTTTCGTTATTCCTGCACTCTTTATTATTTTCCAGAGTTTACAGGAAAGGGTAAGCAGTAAATCGCCTTTCGATGATGATATTATAGAGGAACAACAAGATCTTGGATTTCCGGTAACTGATATGCGTGAACATTAATTTTAGAAACATGAACACTAGATATAATAAATTTTATTTCATTGCCGGATTTTTTGCACTTACCCTATCCGCATGTGTAACAAAAAAATACGAACGTCCTGCAATCAATTCAAAGGACCTCTACCGCAGCGTTACAGATTCTGATACCACCACCATAGCTAATCTATCGTGGAAAGTGCTTTTTACCGATCAGACCCTACAGGGACTGATTCAACAGGGCATTAACGAAAATCTGGATTTAAAACAGGCCATCGAAAAAATCAAGGCTGCTCAGGCAACGCTAAATGCGAGCAAAGCGGCCTTCCTTCCAAGTTTGAATGCAAGTTTATCTGCCACTGACAACAAACAGTCTAAGGCGGCTGTTAACTTGCCTACAGGTGTAAATATAGCAACAGAAACACAGACATATACAGGCCAGCTCAGCACCAGCTGGCAGGCAGACATCTGGGGAAAATTGAGTAGTGCTAAAAGATCTGCTTATGCTTCTTTATTGCAAACAGATGCCGCAAAAAGAGCAGTTCAAACCAGCTTGATTGCCAGTATTGCCAATGCTTATTATACCCTTCTTTCTTTAGACCAGCAACTGGCCATTACCGAGCAAACGGTAAAGATCAGACAGACGGACGTAGAAACGATGAAATCTTTAAAAGAAGGTGCCATCGTAAATGGAGCTGCAGTGGTACAGAGTGAAGCCAACTTATATGCGGCGCAGGTCACCATTCCAGATTTAAAACGCAGTATAAGAGAAGCTGAAAATGCGTTGAGTATCCTACTGGGAAAAGGACCTGGAGAAATTACGCGTACCTCGATGGATCAGCAAACTGCTTATGCTGATTTGCGTACAGGTGTATCTTCACAATTGCTTCAAAACCGCCCCGATGTTCAAGAGGCGGAATTCGCTTTCAGAGCAGCATTTGAAAACACCAATAATGCAAAGACCTACTTTTACCCAGCGCTAACGTTAACTGCTAATGGTGGATTGTCCTCTCTTAAACTGAAAAATTTCTTTGACAATTCGATTTTTTATAGTCTAGTTGGCGGCCTTACCCAACCGATATTTAACAACGGACAAAATAAAGCCAGATTAAAAACAGCTCAGGCTCAACAACAACAGGCCTTTTATGCTTTCCAAAAGACTTTGCTAACCAGCGGAGCCGAAGTATCTAATGCCTTATATGCTTATCAGACAGCTAACGAGAAAGAGGAAACCAGGGCTAAACAAATTGCCTCATTGACCAAAGCGGTTGATTATACCAAAGAATTGTTGCGTTACAGTTCTGCTACAAATTATACGGATGTATTAACTTCGGAACAAAGCCTACTGGCAGCACAACTCAGCGGTGTAAATGATAAATTACAAAAACTACAGGCCGTTGTGAATTTATATGAGGCACTTGGCGGTGGTTCTAAATAGCCTTTAACATATAATAAATAAAAAAAACAGCCTGTTGTTCCAACAGGCTG
>NZ_QAIL01000232.1 GCF_003061025.1 Pedobacter sp. HMWF019
CTTTTTAGGTTAACTCTAATCTAAATATTTTTTAGCTGATCTGCGAATTTTATTTAAATTCTTACTGTTACAACGAAATCAGCATCAGATGTATTCCAGGTTTCACAAAAAATTATCTGCTTCTCTGTATGCCTGAATTAAACGCATCTCCCCCTCTTTTCCTTTTAAGGACAATCCATGTTCCATTCCCATGATACCTTTATATTCCTTTTGATAAAGATGCTTAAATATATTTTTGTAATTAATTTCGCCGGTACCTGGTTCTTTTCTTCCAGGATTATCTCCTATTTGTATATAGGCGATCTCCTCCCAGCAGCGGTCCAGATTAACAATTAAATCTCCTTCATTCCGTTGCATATGGTAAATATCAAAAAGGATTTTACAAGAGGGGCTGTTGACCGCTTTACAGACACTATAAGTCTCATGCGTATGCTGCAGAAACAGTTCTGGGGTATCGCTTAATGTTTCCAGTACCATAATCAAACCATGTGGTTCAAAGATTTCTGCGCCTGCCCTCATGGCATCTACCACATTTGACATTTGAATTCCATAGGGTAGTTTACGTTCATAAAATCCAGGTACAACAGTAAGCCATTTGGCATTACATCGTTTTGCGGCTTCCACAGCACGCCGGCAGGTTTCTTCAAAATGACTTTTGAACTCTTTTTTACCCGTAGTTAACGAGATCTTCCAATTATCACCTCCATCTAAGACAAATACCCCCATTCGCATGCCCAGCTTCGCCAACAGGTCTCCAATTTGAGATTGTTCTGCTTCTGAGCGTCCTAGAAAACCATTATCTTCTATCGATCTGAATCCCATATCGTATAAATACCTGATCTGATCTAAAAACTTATTTCCAGCATTTTGCGCAAACATGCCCTCGTGAGGCGCATAATCAAGATTAAAAGTTTTACCCGATGCGTGAGGATATCTGGACAAATCTATTGGATTTGCAACTGCATTTACAGCAGAGCCGGTTAAAAGTGTACCTGTTGCAATTGCACTATTTTTTAAAAACTCCGTTCTGTTCATATTAAACCTATCTGTTGAATTAATTTATGATCAATTTTTTAAAACCTTTCGTCAAAGTATCTGCTATTGCCCCGTCTTTACGTTGATAAATGATATAAGCTTCCATATTCTTTCTCGCAGAAACAAATGCAAGGGCTTCCTTAAGTCCCATAGCCATAATCGCATTATCATAACCATCTGCCGTCAGTGCATCTTTTGCAAAAATAGTAACACTGATGAGTTCAGTATTCAATGGATAACCTGTTTTGGGATTGACCAGATGAGAGACCTTTTTATTGCCTGATTTAATAAATTTCCTATAATTACCCGAGGTAGTTACAGCGCCTTCAGAAAAACTAATTACATGCCTGATTTGAGGTTCAGATACACCATCCGGTGCGGGCCCTTCGATACCGATCTTCATAGCAGTACCATCTGGTTTACGTCCTTTCAATCTGATCTCTCCACCTATTTCTACCATATAACAATGTATTCCCTTGTTTTCAAGGTAATCAGCAACTACATCCACGCTGTATCCTTGTGCTATCCCATTCAAATCCAAATGCACGCCTGGCCTGCTTTTTAAAAGTCTGTTGCCTTTAAGGTCCAGGTAACCCATTCCAACATTTTTCAGCAATGCTGTAATCTCTGAAGAGTCGGGGAAAATACTTATTGGTTTTGGACCAAAACCCCATGCCTGGACCAAGGGAGCTACTGTTACATCAAATTTACCTTGGGTATCTTTAAAAATCTCGAAGGATTTTCTAATCACCGCCAAAAAATGAGGATCCAGGCTTACTCCATTTTCTGAAGAGTTAAACTTGCTGATCAGTGAATAGGGTTTATACAGGGACATTGACGAGTCTATCTTTATTAAAATACTATCTACCCCCTCTTTTGCAATTAGAGCAGAGTCTGCAAAATATTTAATAGAATAATCGGTACCCTGTGCATACCCATGTAAACTATAAAGTTGCTGCTCTTTTTTTGTAAATAGAAAAGAGAGCAGCAAGGGTAGAAATAACAGGATTATTTTATGAAGATAAACCACGGTATACCTTTAGATTACTTTAGTTTTTCCAGGCGTGGCAACCGGGTACAGGCCATTTGCATCCGGCAGAACTCTTGGATTCGCTGTCCAGCTTAGTTGTTCAGGAAACAAGCTGTTGTCTGCTTTTAAAGCTTCGTCCCATTTAATGCTTTGACCTGAATAGGTAGCGTACCTTCCTATAATTGCTGTGAAACAGCTTTTTGCCGCGCGTTCCGCATCATTAAACTTGTATTCGCCTTTTGAAATTGCAGCAAATAGCTCATCATGTTCTGTCTGATAGGGGTTTTTATTTCCTTTTGTCGGATGACTAAAGATTTCCTTACCTGTGTGGTCCCATAATATACCGTGGTTACCAGCAGATAAGTAAGTGCGACCTTTGGTACCTTGAAAAGATTCGTCGACCCGGTTTTCAGTCCCCTCGAAATGGCGGCATTGACTATAGATCACGGCACCATCAGCATAGGTCAGTTCTACGGCATGGTTATCATATATTTCACCATAGTCTTTTCCAGTTCTCCATGCCCTGCTTCCAGTTCCTTGAACAAGAACCGGGTAAGAGCCTTTTATCCAGTTGGCAATATCAATATTGTGCACGTGTTGTTCTACAATATGATCTCCACACAACCAGTTAAAATAGTACCAGTTACGCATCTGATACTCCATTTCACTTTGCTGAGGCTGGCGTTTTTTCACCCATACCCCGCCACTGTTCCAGTATACCTGTCCGCTGTAAATATCACCTATTGCACCATCTTGTATGCGCTTCATGGTTTCTCTGTAATTGGCCTGATATCTGCGTTGCAAACCTACCACAACATTTAGTTTTTTTTGTTTCGCAACCTCAGCTGCAGCCAATACCCTTCGTATTCCTGGGGCATCAACAGCTACGGGCTTTTCCATGAACACATGTTTTCCTTGTTTAACCGCTTCTTCAAAATGGCCTGGTCGGAATCCTGGGGGAGTAACCAACAAAACAACATCGGCTAAAGCAATTGCTTTCTGATAGGCATCAAAACCGACAAAACGTCTTTCCACCGGCACATCTACCTTGTCTTTAAATTTTTCAAAAAGCACTTTATAACTGTTGTCTATCCTGTCCTGAAAGGCATCGGCCATAGCCACAAGTTTGAGGTTCGCTGTTGTGCTTAAAGCTTGAAATGCAGCGCCCGTACCACGATCGCCACAACCAATTAAAGCAATTTTTATGGTATCATCCACAGATGAATGCCCACCTGCAAAAGCAAATTGGTTCAATAAAACGCCTCCGGCCAGCAGTGCCGAGGCTTTAATAAATTCGCGGCGTTTATCGCCAAGTTCTTCATTGTTCATAGTCGTTTTGGTTTTATATGTGGGTTTAGTGTATTAAATTCAATAATCTGCAATTACGGGGCGATCATAATAAGCATCTATTTCTGCCTTTGAGGGGGGTACAACTGGCCTGACCAATCTCATTCCTATAAAGGGTGCCTCGGGAAACCACCAATTGCTTTTAGGAATTTGAGGATCCAGCTGCTTCCAGGCAGGATCTGAGGCTGTTCTTGCTGCAGATCGTAAACGTTCTGCCGTATCGTCGTAAGAGCCGCCACGGATAACATGTGCATATAACTTAGAGGGAACAGCTACGGGATTTTCTACCGGATTCTCTTTCATATCTTTGTAAAAGTCTGGAAGATACTGATCAAAAGTCCACTCTCCTACATTTCCATACAAGTCATAAATCCCCCATTTATTGGGCTTCTTCGTGCCAACGGGATGAGTTTTTCCACCACTATTTTCCTTAAACCAGGCGTAATCGCCAAGTGCTTTATCGTCATCGCCAAAGGCGTATTCTGTTAAGCTTCCGGCCCGGCAGGCATATTCCCATTCTGCTTCTGTTGGTAAGCGATAAAAAACACCTGTTCTTGCATATAACCACTTGCAATACTGTATAGCATTGTATTGTGTCATAGCCAGTGCAGGATGCTTTTCTTTCCCCATGCCAAAAGTCATATCCAGATAGGGTTTAGTGGGTCTGGTTACGGCATCCACATCCGGTGGCACCGGAGCCGTACTATGAGAAACTTCATAATCTTTATAAAGAAAGGGTTCATATAAGTCCCAGGTGAGTTCAAATGCAGACATCCAGAAGGCCTGCAATTTCACTTTATGCACAGGTTGTTCATCTGGATTTCCTTTTTTACTGCCCATCACAAAGGTACCGGCAGGTACAGGCTGCATATTGAACGATAGCTTTGTACCATCAATTTTTTGCACATAAGGTGTATTGATATCCTGTGAAAAGGACTGGAAATTGCTAGCAAGCAACAGCAATGGGAATAGCGTTTTTAATTTCATTGTTTAATTATATGGATGGATGGAATAGGTTAGGATACTTAGGAAATACTTTCCTTAATCAGACCATACAGATCTGCTGCTCCCCCATCAAAACGAGCCCCATTTACAAAAAAACTTGGTGTACCGTTTACGCCACTACGTGCTCCACTTTCGAAATCATCTTCTACTTTCTGAGCCAATTCTGGTTGTCTGATATCGGATTGGAAGATATCTATGTCTAAACCAACCTGTTCTGCAAACCGGATTAAATTAGGCTGATTCAGTAAATTTTGGTTTGCATACATTAGGTCATGCATTTCCCAATACTTGCCCTGTTTAGCTGCTGCTTCTGCGGCCAATGCAGCATCAAAAGCATATTCATGCGCATCTCTAAGCGGAAAGTTTCTAAAAGTAAAAGAAATCGCTTCCCCAAATTGGTCCATAATTTCTTCAACTATAGGTTCTTCAGCTCCACAGTAAGGGCATTGAAAGTCTCCAAACTCTACAATCTCCAGTTGCGCTTTTTTTGAACCCCTGGTATGATCGGCACCATGAACTGGCGGTTTTAACTGTCCTGACATATTTGGTTATTTATTTTACACAAGTTAAATAAATAACCTTCACAGATGCAAATTCTTTCAATTATTCCTTTAAGGAAGGATCAACATTTATGGCAAGTCTATTCATGATCAATTGTCTTTTAACCTTAGTAAGGCTTCAAGATAATAATAATCGGCATAAACCAGAGGAACATCGATCTCTTCTCCATGCGGAAAGCTTCCGGTACAGTGTTTGATCAAAAAGTCATTGTTCGTTCCAGGTTTTGCCATATAAACGGAAGAACTTAAAGAATTCAGCATCTGAACCGCATTCAGTTTATATCCTTCACCTTTTTTTCCGGCATATTTGCTGAGTTCAAGCAATGCAGAACTCACAATTGCTGCAGCGGAGGCATCTCTGGGAACAACTTTATATGCAGAAGGATCATATTTCCAATCCGGGTGAAAACCATTTTCATTAACATTAAAATCCCAATAAGGAATTTTGTCTTCAGGAAAATTTTTATTCTTCAGATAGAAATCAGCCAGATGTATTGCCGTTTTTAAAAACTTTGGATCTTTTGTTTCCCGATAAACCATAGTAAAGCCATAAATAGCCCAGGCCTGCCCTCTTGCCCAGGTAGAATTATCGGAATAGCCCTGACAGGTTTGACGATTCAGGACCTTACCACTCAGCGTATCGTAATTGACCACATGATAAGTACTGTAATCTGGTCTGATATGATCTCTCATTGTATTCTCTGCATGCTTAATTGCAATATTCCTGTAAGTCCGGTCGCCGGTAACTCTGGATGCAAAGAACAAGAGCTCCAGGTTCATCATGTTATCTATAATCACCGGATAATGCCACATAGTCTTCCCGTCCCAGGACAATCGGGAATTCCAGGATTCTATACTGCCAATTTTCGGATTATATCTTTTACAAAGAGATTTTGCAGACTGTATCAGTACATCTTTGTAGTTTTCATTCCCAGTTAATCGGTATGCATTTCCATAACTGCAGTACATCATAAAACCAAGATCATGGTTACTGGTATTGAATTTATTCTTCTCCAGGGATTCCGTCCATTTGATCGACTGTTTTTTCCACACCGTATCTTTTGTATATTCATATACATACCACAAATCACCCGGCCAGAACCCACCTGTCCAATCCCAGATATTTACGTATCTTAAAGATCCGTCTTTAGCAGTGGTGCGGGGATACATACTCAAATCTGGTGAATTTTCAAGCATATGATGATATTGTTGCTGTGCGAGGTTAAAACCTGTTTTGATCAAATTCTGATTTCTTTGCTGAGATAGAACGGGTCTGGCAAATACAAAGCAAGCGATAAACAGTATAATTTTAGTTAAAGCAGTTAAATTCATACGCTATTATTTCAAATTCCAGATACAATTGTCGTTGATTTCTGTTCCTTCCGATATCGCTTTTACAGTGATGCTGTTCTGGCCCTTTTTAAGCCTGACCTCCGGCCATACAATAGTATTCAGATCATTTTTAACACCGGTTCCCAGCAGTTGACCATTAAGCCAAAGCTTTACATTTGCAACATTTGTAAATACCTTTACTGAGGTTAAAGCCTGGTGGCGCATCTTATTTCTACGTTCAGCGATATACAGCATTGGCTCAGGGTTCCAATTCACTTTATAAAAATAGAAGGCATCTTTTTTGGTCTTTCTGTCATAACTAACCAGGCCTTTATCATTAATCCCATTTTCATCGCCCTCTGTGCGAATAGAAGAGCCAAAATCAGCCAATACCCATATGAACTTTCCCCATATAAAGGGCCTGTCTTTCAATTCGGACCAATATTTTTCATGGAAGGCTGTTTGCCATTCTTCAGGATGGAATTTCCCTTTTGCCTCCGGTGGAGTCCGTTTTTCTGTATGCTTAAAAGGGCTTGCCCCTGCTCCATATTCACTAACTGCGATCGGTTTTGCTGGTAGTTCTTTATGAACTTGATCTGCCCAAGTTCCGATTTCTTCAAATTTCCCACCGTACCATCCAAAATATTTGTTCCAGGCCATCAGATCCGTTAAACCGGTAAAATAATTGGTCTCCAGATTAGAAGCCAGTGTGGTCAAACGATCAGGATCTTCCTTTTTCGCCAGTTCATTTAAAGATTTAATAAAAGGCTCAGGATCGTCATAGTTAAAATTAAGCTCATTAAACAATCCCCAGAAACAGATGGAAGGATGGTTATAATTTTGACGGATGAGTTCAATCAGTGTTTGCTTAATGTTATTTTCCAGCTCAGTGCTTTTCACGTAACCTGTACCTGTATAACCGCCCGGCCCAACAAATGGAATTTCAGACCACAATACAATTCCATTACGGTCGCAGAGATCATAAAAATGTTGGCTATGCGGATAATGCGTAAGCCTAACAGCCGTGGCACCTAATTCTTTAATCAGTTCCATATCACGTTCCTGGTCCGTGTCACTTAAGGCAGATCCTTTTCCGGATAGGTCCTCGTGCCTTCCAACACCATATAAATCCAGATACCTGCCATTCAAAAAGAAGCCTTTATCGGGGTCAACGCTAAAATAGCGCAGTCCCATTGGCTGCACCACCTGATCAATAACATTTCCATCATGTAACAATTCTACTTTAACCTGGTACAAATAAGGATTTGCTTTAGCATTCCATAAATGTGGTTTATCGATAGTTAAAGATTGTTTAAAATCCTGGCCCTCTAAAGCTGTAATTTCGGAAGTTGCTGTTTTTACCGGCTGTTTTTCCTGATTATAAACTGTTGTCCTCAGTCTTAGATCCTTTCGGTTGGTCAAAGACAGTTTGGTTAAAATTTCTACTTCGGCCAGCTGTTCTGTTACTTTCTTTTGTCTGATATATATACCGGGAGAACCATAATCCAGGGGGCTGATACAATTACGCTCTGTGACCAGCAGAGAAACTGGCCGATGTATTCCTCCATAGCTGTTAAAATCTCCATGTAAAGGTATCACATCAAGTCTGTAAGCATTACTGACTTGAACGGTAATCAAGTTGTCTCCAGGTTTCACATCATTTGTGATCTCTACACTAAAAGCTGTATATCCACCCCGATGCTCCGCGATCATTTTATGGTTAACAAAGACATTTGCGACATTATTTACACCTTCAAAATGAAGAAATAGCCGTTTATTTGCCCATTCCTGGGACACATGAAGTGCATTTTCGTAAATAGCCGATGTCCTTTTATAATCTGCAATGCCTTGCAATACTTCTTTCGCATTCCAGGTATGCGGCAAACTAACCTGCTCTTTTTTAACGCCCTGTTCAAAGTTATAGGCAAAATAGAATTGCCAGCCGGTATTTAATGGAATCATTTGCCTGGCCTCTTCCTTTTTTGAAAGGGATCTGGCCATGCTGGAATTGAAATGAAATAGTAGCAGGATTGTAGCGGTAATAATGTTCTTATATCGCATTCTTTTATATTAGAAAGGTCTTAGTTTTTTAGATTTAATGATTTTAAGAACATCCATGGATATTCATTAAAATTCTTATTGGATACTGAATTAGATTTGGCCTCTGTAACCTGTAACAGATTGCTTTTTCCTTTTATATTGCCTTTAAACACGTTGTTTTTCCAGGTGACAGCGTGATATTGTTCTGTTGATTTAGTAAACATTCCGATAACTCCTACCCGATACAGGAAAAGATTATCTTCAAAAACGATATCCTTTGGGATTCCATGCTCAATATCTATCAGTTCCATTTTAAATGGTTCGGTACTCTGGTTATAAAATATATTTCCAGACACATGTGTATGATCGGTAACCAAGGCGAAATTGAACAAGCGCCTACGGTTATTTCCATCATTTACACTTAGGTTATTCCGTATAATGCTATTCGTAGTCATCCGGCTTTTCTCATCGATCGCATCTGAAATGACCAACATAAACCCTCCTTCATTATCATGACTATAATTATTCTGGATGATCGTATTGTTACAGTTCCCGTCGATATCAAAAGACTGCCCGTCATTGGCCCAATTAACATTTTTAGTAAAAGCAACTTCATTGTACTGGATGATCGTATGATCACTACTATGTGGCCATATTCCCACGGCATTGTCCTTTGCCCGTGTTCTGATGTAAAAGAGTTTATTTCGCTCCACCAATGCACCATCAAAAGCTTTGATCACAATACCATCACCTCCGATATCTTCAAGTGTACAGCCTCTGATCACCAGGTTCTTATTCGGGAACCAATTGTTTCTAAAAGCAAATGTACCATTGCCTCTAATGCCGTTGCGGTCCACGCGAAGTAATTTACAATTTTCTATAATCAGATTTTCAATGTTACTTGGCTTAGGGCCTCTGCAATCCCAGAAGATACCATTTCCCTCTTTGCTTCCTTTCTTGTTATCCCCGTTGATGTCATGAACATATAACCCGGACAGCCGGATATTAGAAATCGTACCCGTATCTTCCGAAAGGATACGGACCCCAACGGGGCCCGTATGCTGTTCTTGAACAGAAGTGTCTGTATTCGAGACATCAAAAAATTCAAATAAAAGATTACTGATATTTTTCAGCAATACGGCATCCTGAAATTTGCCATCAGCGGCAATAACCGGCAGAGCGCCTTTTCCGTATACACTGAAAGTCAGTAGTTTTTCTGCCGTTCCATTACCTTTTGGGGCAAGCTGTCCATGCCAGATGCCCCCCCGCTTGAACAAAACACGGTCTCCCGGCATGAATTTCACAGAATTCACCTTTTGCAACGATTTCCAGGCTTGTGTGTCTGATTGTCCGCTGAGTTCATCGTTGCCCTTTTCACTGTCCACATAATAGGTTGCTGCTTTTGAAACAATTGTCATGAAGCACATTAAACATATCAGTAAGCTTTTTTTCATCGTATTCATTTAATTTATCCAACCAGGATTTTGTTTCAAATTAGGGTTTCTTTCTATTTCTACAGATGGAATTGCCCAGTTGTATAAATAATCTCCTTTAAAAGAGTAAGCGTATACCACATTACCCCAAACTTGCTTCACTCCATTACCTGCGTAAAACACTTTATCCTTCCAGCTTTTCCAACGCATTTCATCAAAAAAATTAATGCCTTCATTCGGAAATTCTACACGTCTCTCATTACGTATGCGTTCTCTCAAATCTGCCTGACCAGTAACATATGTTGGTAATGCAGCATTTACATTCTGAAGTGGCAACGCCCCTGCCCTTGTTCTAACCTCATTTACTTTTCCAATTGCATCCGAAATTGCTCCCTGTTCATTAAGCGCCTCTGCCCACATTAATAACACATCAGCATACCTGATCAACGCAAAATCTGTCGGACCATAATCTCTGGCTGGTGTTTCACTGGTTCCTTCGTAAACATATTTTCTATAAAGATAATAAAATAAGCTCTGAGTATCAGTGCGTAAATCACCATTGGTCGCAGCCTCAGAACGATATGGCCATCTGGAAGTCACAACAGCATTTGCGCCGCTGAATACCCCTAAATAGGTAGAATAAGGCGTAATCACATTTGCTGCCAGGCGTGGATCCCTGTTGGCATAGGCTGCAAGAATACGAGCTTCATTTCCGGTTGGTAAATAAAGACTCATTTTAGCTCCTCTTTTGGTGGCAGCGGCAATTTCGGCATCTGTCAAGTTGTTTCTTAGAAAATAAACCTCGCGTTCTGCAACACTTAATGAAGAATAACCCGGTAATACCGTATCCCAGTTGAATTTAGAGCCATCTGCATTTTCATACAAATCAACCAGATTTGGTGAGACATGATAAGTATTCCAGCAAGAACCAAATGAAGAACGTGTACCGCAATAGAATTGTGTTGTAGAGCCAAATCCTGACACCCCTATATTCTGTATAGAAAAGATCATTTCAGCTGATTGCTCATTTGCTGTCTTAAATAAAGCAGAATAGTTAGGAAAAAGGGAATAACCAACATCTTTAACTTTCTGAAAATCAGCCGATGCCAGATCCCATTTCTGTGTATACATATATGCTTTACCACGCAAAGCGTAAGCTGCTCCTTTAGTGATGTGACCATACGATGCATTTCCAGCCAAATAACGATCGGGAAGATTTACTTCGGAAATCACATCATTTAGATCGCTGATGACCTGCGCCCAAACTTCTGCTTCAGTATTTCTTGCCTTTGTAGCCTGATCAGCTGTGAAGGGTTCTGTGTAGATCGGCACTCCTTTATATAGCTGATTTAACCTTAAATAGAAATAAGCCCTTAAAAATTTAGCTTCGGCGACATATCGTGCTTTTTTTGCAGCCACAGAAGGAGATTTCAAAGGGATGTTTTTAATCGCATCATTTGCCCTTTGAATTCCCTCGTATAAGTTCTGCCAATGCGAACTAAAATAGCCATTACCTGGTGTAACAGTCCCTGTCATTACAGCTTCAGCTCCAGAGGTTTGCCCCGTAAATCCCAATGCATCCATTTGATAGAGTTCAAGACCCGAAGCTCCACCTGATGCCATTCCATAGCGAAGAAGTGCATAAACTCCTGTAATTCCCTGGTCGGTTAAATTATCCGTAGTCCACATCGTCTCTGAAGCAATCTGTGAGTATGGCTTTGTTTCTAATAAATCTTTTTTACAACCGGTAAGTGTACAGATTGCAACTATAATGGTTAAAATCTTTTTCATTTTTTTTCCTTAATAAATTAAAAAGTAACATTTAGTCCTAAAGAATACTGCCTCATCGTAGGATAACCAACCCCTGACCCTATCTCTGGATCTAGCCCCGGATATTTGGTTATGGTAAACAAATTCTCTCCGGAAACATACAATCTTAATTTACTCATTGCCGCTCTTTTCGAAATTCTTTCCGGCAAAGTATAACCGATCTGTAAATTCTTCAGCTTAAGATAAGAAGCATTATATAAATAAAAATCGCTGGCAACCCCTGCATTCTGAACATCAGTTGTATTTTTCAGTCGAGGGTATTTTGCTGAAATGCGGTTTGCCGGATCGGCTGGGTTCGCATCATTATAATAGTAATGATCGTTTGCAATTAATGTGCTTACGGCATTGCCCAAAGATACGATAGAGTTGTTGTAACCAGTTGCATTCCAATAGTACCACATGCCTGCACTTCCTGACCACAACATAGATAGGTCAATATTTTTATATGACATGTTCATGCTGAACCCATAATTATATCGCGGTGTTGAAGATTTATTAAGGAATTTGGCATCAAATGAATTACCATATATTCCATCTCCGTTATTGTCTGCATAAATTAAATCGCCATAATAGATTTTCGTTTTACCAACACCTCCGCCAGGTTGAAAACTATATCCGGCAGCAATCATAGCATTTAGCCAATTCATGTCTTCGGGCGTACGAATCATTCCATCTTTTGGCCCTCCGTTAAGATTTACCTTTCCATCTGTAAAATAGCTTCCATTACCCTTGTAAGTCGTTTGCAGGTAATATTCATTCATCTCATGTCCCTCTAGGATACGGGTTGTAGTGCCGCTGGAGACCTTTCCTATATTTGAAGTATAAACCTGATTTCCTGTTGCATCTGTAGTATAACCAGCTAGGAATGTTCCATTATAAGTATTGACACGATTAAAGTTATAGGAAAAATTACCGGATACATTATATTTTAACTCTCCAACCTGTCCATGGTATCCTACTGTAACTTCTACGCCTTTGTTAGACGCTGCAGCAATATTTTGGGTTGCGGCTGTCGCTGTACCAACAGTTAGGGGAATGGTTGGTGTATACAGTATCCCATCAGTGGATTTCTTGTACAAATCAATCTCAAAATTCATAGCACCTTTAAAAAGATTACCATCCAAACCGATATTTGTTGTTGTTGTGGCTTCCCATTTCAAATTTCTATTGGCAAATTTGGTTGATATTAAACCAGTAGTTTGAATGCCATTATAGGAATAATTGGTGGTACCGTATAAAGCTTGATAATCATAATTTCCTTTAGATGCATCTGTATTCATTACATTATTACCTGTTTTACCCCAGGAAAACCTTAGTTTCAGATTATCAATCTTGTCTTTCAAGCCAAGCATAAAAGGTTCTTCAGAAATTCTCCATCCGGCAGAAAATGCAGGAAAGAATCCCCAACGATTATCAGGTGAGAATTTTGATGATCCGTCATATCTAAATACACCTTCCAATAAATAACGACTTTTATAGGCATAGTTTAAACGACCGAAGTAAGAACGCAATGCATAATCATATTCATCCCCAGAAGCAGAAGTTAAGGTGGTTGCCGAATTTAAAGTGGTGATGCTCTCATCAATTAATCCTTTTTTGGCAGCCCCAAAATTGTAGTAGTCGTAGCGATACTGATTATAACCTGCAAGTACACTTAAATCATGATCCCTGGCTATTGTGGTCCGGTAATTCAATATATTATCAATTGAATAAGAATAGTTTTTATTGAAGCCATAATTTGTGCTCAACTGATCTGGTGTTGTTGCTGCTGATTTTAAAGTATTAGTGGCAAAATTCCAACGCTCATTGGTGATAGAATGCGTGTTGAACTCTTCAAAACGCGTTTGATAATTAAACCGTGTTTCAAAGTTCAAACCTTTCAGGATATCAAATCTTGCGAAAACAGTCGTGTTAATCCTGGTTTCAGAATCGGCCCCGCCTGTACTATATAGATAAGAGCTGATATTATTTGCAGTTGATGACTCTTCTGCCGCCGCAGGAAAGCCATATTTACCATTATATACTGGATAAACCCCAGGAGTAGTCTGACGCAAAAAGTTAAACGCATTATCTGTACTCGCCAGTCCAAAAGTTTGGTATGAGCCAAAAGTTTGTGTACCAACAGTTAAGAATTTCGCAACTTTAGATTGCAGATTAATCCTTAGATTATACTTATCAGAGCCTGTGTTGGCCATTGTACCAGGATTGTTCAGGTAAAGAGCTGACAATAAATACTGCGTGTTTTCCGTTCCGCCATTTAAGGCCAGATTGTGTTGCTGAACAATATTGTTTTCAAAAATCACCTTACCCCAGTCTGTATTCGGATAGGCGATATTGTTCGGGATTCCCTGGGCAGTTAACCCATTTGGATCTGCATTGGCGGCCGCCCATTGGGCTATTGTTGCATCCGTATAGATTGGATTCTGGCCTAAATTACGATATCCTTCATTGACCAATTGCATATGAGTGATGTAGTCCGAAACAAAGGTTGGCAGATTCGCTGGCTTTGCGATGGAAGCCAGTCCGCTGTAAGTTACATTCACTTTACCTTTAGTACCTTTTTTAGTTGTGATCAAAATGACACCATTTGCGGCAAGGGAACCGTAGATTGATGCTGCAGCGGCATCTTTAAGAATGGATATACTCTCAACATCATTTGGATTAACAGCATCCATACTGCCCACTATCCCATCGACAATAATCAGTGCATTATTATTGTTCAATGTACCTGTACCACGGATCCGGATGGTTGCCTGATCACCACCTGGCTTACCCGAACTTTGACGTACAAAAACGCCAGAGCTTAACCCACCTAAAGAAGACGACAAGTTGGTTGTTGGCCTGTTTTCTATAGATTTAGAATCAATTGTAGATACAGAACCGGTTAGGTTCACTTTCTTTTGGGTTCCGTATCCTACTACTACAACTTCATCAAGGCCCTTTGAGTCTGTATTTAAAGTAACAGAAATCTGCTCCTTTCCGGACACATCAACTTCCTGAGGCTCATAACCAATATTCTTGATAATGAGAACCTGGCTGCTGCCCTTCAATCTAATCTTAAAATTTCCTTTTGCATCAGTTATTGTTGCGTTAGAAGGCATGCCTTTTTCCGTAATGCCCGCACCTGGCAGTGGCCCATCTTTATCGTTAATCTTGCCACTAATGAGTTTGTTCTGGGCACCGGCAATTCCAGGCAAAAGGAAAATTGCGGCGCAAATGATCAATAGTATTCTTTTCATAAAAAACACGTTTTCAGGATTATACCTGTTTGGTTAGTATTGGTTAATTGGTTTGGTTGTTGGTTACAGCCTTAGAGGAAGGCTAGATTAGATTTAAGTAGGTTTTTATCATACACGTTTTGATTTGGGTTTCATTTTGTTTTGGGTAACAAAATCTATTTCTTTGATTAAGCGTAAAGTTGAAGGGAAGCAGAAAAAAAAAGGGATGAAAATCATAACTAAATGGGATGAAAATCATGCTTAACTCCTCAAAACGCCTTACAAATCGTATTTTTATGGTCACTTACCCGACTTTACCTGGGCAGGTAACCAAATATTTCACAGACAAACCAAATGAAAAGAATTGTTTTTCTGAGTCTGTTCCTATTCCTGCATAACTATTGCAGGAGTCAGGAACTTCGGTTCAATCAACTGATGACTAAAAACGGCCTCTCACAAAACTCCATATTTGCAATAACTCAGGATTACCGGGGATTTATGTGGTATGGTTCCAGATTTGGATTAAACAGATATGACGGGCACAGGTTCTTATTATACAAAAGCATAGCCACGGATTCCAATACATTGTCTGATGATTACATACTTTCTATCTGTAGTGACGCCCAGCATACTTTATGGGTTGGAACCTCCAACGGGTTAAATAAGTTTAACCCGATCACCAACTCCTTTAAAAGGATCTATATTCCTGACACAAAGAAAAACACAGGCACGAACGCCATTACAACGATCTATGAAGACAAAGAGAGAAGACTTTGGATAGGAACTTATAAAGGATTGTATTTGCTCACCAACAAGAAGCTGACGATATTTAGTCCTGCAGCTTCCCTCGGCCTGCGTCACCCCCTTCTAAACAATGAAATCTTAAGTATATTTGAAGACCATGAAGGTTCTTTTTGGATAGGGACCAATAAAGGGTTACTTTGTTTTAGAAAACACCAGCGGGAGGCAACAGTCTATATAAAGTCCGGCCCCAATAGTATCAGTGACAATGCAGTAACAGCCATTGCAGAAGACAATGACAAAAATCTTTGGTTTGGAACTGAAACAGGTGGTTTAAATCTAATCAACAAATCTTCTCCGGGCTTTAAAACATTCCGCCATGCAGATGGCCTCAATACAGGTCCGATACACAATGCCATACGAAAAATTATAAAAACGAAATCCGGAGAACTTTGGATTGGCACTCAAGAGGGCTTAAGCATCCTTAACCCCAGAAGCAAGACCTTCACATCCTACCAGCACAGAAAAGCGAATGCTCAAAGTTTAAACCAGAATTCTATTTACAGCATTTACGAAGATCGCAACGGTTCGATATGGATAGGAACCTATTATGGAGGGATAAATGTTAAATATGCATATGCAACTCGTTTTAAAACCTGGCAATATGATGAAAAATCTCCAGGTTTAAATCATAATGTCATCAGCTCAATTATCGGTGACAAAAATAACAATTTATGGATTGGAACTGAAGGTGGCGGCTTGAATTACTTTACCAGTGCAACCAGAAAATTTTCTGCCTATAACTATAATTACATGGACACCACAAGTTTAGGATCAAATTTGGTAAAGGTATTGTATCGGGACAAAAGTGATAACCTTTGGATAGGTACACATGGCGCAGACCTCAATCTTTTCAATCCTGCTCATAACAATTTTAAGCATTTTATAACACAGGAACCCAACACCAGAACAACAAGAGCTGAGATTGTTGCTATTCTTGAAGACCATAACCGGGATTTATGGGTTGGTAGTCAAACTGGTCTGAAGGTCTATAAAAAGACCGGATCATCACTTCATTCCGCCGCGCTGATTCCAGAATTAAGAAGCCTCGAAAATAAAAATGTTAAAGTCCTTTTTGAAGACAGCAAATACAATCTCTGGATAGCCACCACAACTGGCTTATACCTTTATACGCAAAAGCCCTCTCTTCTTCGGTATTTTAAACTTATGCAGGGAAGTAACAGTGTAAACAATAATGCCAACTATATCAACTGCATCCAGGAAGATTCTAAAGGAAATATATGGATTGGCCTCTACTATGGCGGTCTTTGTAAATATGATGTACAAAAGAAGTCGCTAACAGAAACCTTTACGACAAAAGATGGTCTCCCGAATAACAATGTTGTTGGAATTTTAGAAGATGATCATCACCAACTATGGATCAGTACTTCCAACGGACTTTCTAAATTCAATCCCAGTCAAAACACTTTCCAGACCTATACCACAAGTGACGGCCTGGCGGGTGATGAATTCAACTACAATTCCTTTTTCAAGGCTACCAATGGCATTATGTACTTTGGTGGGTTTAATGGCTTGACTTATTTCCATCCAGACGAAATAGGAAAAAACAACTATGTTACACCTGTAATTTTTACCGGCTTGAAACTTTTTAATGTTCCCGTTGTCATCAACTCAAAAGATCACTTGTTAAATCAGGATCTGGGATTTACAAAAAAGCTGACATTCCATTATGACCAAAATGTTTTTACCATAGAATTCTCTCTACTCAATTACATTAAGTCTGGCAAAAACAAGTATGCCTATAAACTGGAAGGCATTAACAATGATTGGATAGAGAGTCATACGCCCTCTGCTACTTACACAAATTTACCCTCCGGAGTCTATACACTTTTGGTTAAAGGTGCTAATAATGATGGAGTCTGGAGCAAACCAGTGGGCATGCAGATTGAAATCTTACCCCCGTTATGGAAAACTTGGTGGGCGTATTGTTTATATACTATATTATTAGGAATCATTGTATTTTTCATTACCAGGTTCTTCTACCTTAGAGGGTTATTACTAAAAGATGAAGAATTGCATCAGATTAAACTGAACTTTTTTACCAATGTATCGCATGAGATACGTACGCATCTTACACTCATCATGGCCCCGGTAGAAAAATTGATTGAAAATGAATCCCACGACCAAAGAATAATGAAACCTCTGATGAGTATCAAGTCGAATGCCAACCGCTTATTAAAACTGGTTAGCGAGCTTATGGATTTCAGAAAAGCGGAAACCAAACATTTAAAACTTAAGGTAGCTCCGTATGATCTAATTGAATTTTTAACTGAGATCTGCGGCTCATTCTATATTCTTTCCTCAAAAAAGAATATAGAATTCTCATTTGAACATGACAACGGGCCTGTTATTATGTATTTTGACAAAGTACAAATGGAAAAGGTATTTTTCAATTTGCTCTCTAATGCC
Organism: Pedobacter sp. HMWF019; assembly: GCF_003061025.1. GTDB lineage: Bacteria > Bacteroidota > Bacteroidia > Sphingobacteriales > Sphingobacteriaceae > Pedobacter. The sequence continues at coordinate 18,062 of NZ_QAIL01000232.1, forward strand.
TTTAAATTTACACTTGAAGGAGGAAAAATAACGATTAGTCTCCAGCAAAAAAAAGATCAGGTACAGGTCAGCATTATCGATACAGGAAGCGGCATTGCACCTCAGTATCTGGAGCAGTTGTTTGTCAACTATTTCCAGGTGGATGACCATAGCATACAGAATACAGGTTATGGAATCGGTTTGGCACTGGCAAAAACCATTACTGAGCTACACAACGGTACAATTGAAGTGACCAGTAAACCAGCTACATCAGATCAACCAGGAAATACGTGTTTTAATATCACTTTATTGAATGGCTATGCACATTTTCCAAAAAATTACCTGACAAATCCACCAGGAGAAACTAACTTTAGTCTCTCTGTTCCAGAAGAAAATCAATCTGATGGTCATTCAGATTTTATTCTCCAGCTACGGGACAATAAAAGGTTCAAGGTACTGATTGTGGAAGATAACCCGGAATTGCAGCAACTGATTGGCGGATCTCTTAATCAAAGTTATCATATCCTGTTCTCCGGTAATGGACTGGAAGGCTGGAATACAGCGATTGAAGAAATTCCAGACCTGATTATCAGTGATGTCATGATGCCCGAAATGGACGGTTTTACCCTTTGTGAACATTTGAAAAACGATGAAAGGACTAACCACATTCCGGTTATCCTGCTAACGGCCAAAGGTGAGCAAACTGATCAGATCAGCGGCCTGACTTTGGGGGCAGACATCTATTTGACCAAGCCATTTAGTACAAAGATCTTACAATTGCATGTACGCAACTTACTACAGGCCAGAGAAAATATCCGGTTGAAATATAGTAAAGGCTTTATTCCAGAACCTAATAATCTGAATATAAGCAACGTAGATGAACAATTTATTTCCAAACTTGTTCTTATTATTGAAAACCATATGGAAGATGAAAATTTCGGAATAGAATTTCTGGCAGAGAAAATTGGCATGAGTCTACCGGTACTCTATAAAAAACTCAAAGCCATCACCGGCTTGTCTGTGAATGATTTTTCAAAATCTATACGTCTCAAAAAAGCAGCACAGCTACTGCTTCAAAAAAGATATACGGTATATGAAATTGGTTACATGGTTGGCTTTTCAGACCGCAAATACTTTAGCAAAGAATTCAAGAGACAATTCGGAAAAACGCCAACAGATTATATCAAATGATGAAATACCTCCCTAAATGTTTAGGATTTTACCCCGTCCAAGTAAACTATTTCTAATAGTTTTGACTTCATCCTTCGCTCACTCAGGTCAGGGTTGGTAAAGTTACTTTGGTTAGTAATGTTTACATGGCACAGCTACTATTGCTGTGTCATGTATTAATTCAATCAAAATCTGAAGATCTGACCAATAATGACTTTTAGTCAACAGATATTTCTGGTAATATGAATAAATTTGTAGGCTTTCAAAGCTCAGATTTTAAAAATCATGTATAAAAACCTATTTCTTTCCGTTCTCTTATTTTGGAGCTTTCAACCTGTCTTTGCTCAAAAAGACTGGAAACTCAATAAAGAAAAAGAAAACATTAAGATTTATACAGGGAATATTGCCAACTCAAAGATTAAAGCAATTAAAGTAGAATGTGAATTTGATGCAAGAGCCTCTGAGATCGTTGCATTACTACTTGATGTAGAATCCGCTCCTGATTGGATCTATCATACTAAATCCTGTAAATTGGTTAAACGTGTGTCTCCTTCTGAGCTTTATTATTATTCTGAAGTAAGTGTACCCTGGCCAGTGGAAAACAGGGATTTTGTAGCACATCTGACCGTTAGTCAAAATCAACATACTAAAGTAATAACCATTGACGGCCCTGCGGTAAGTGGGCATGTACCTATAAAAAAAGGCGTGGTCAGAATAAATAACTCTACAGGAAAATGGATAATTATACCAGAATCAGATCATCACATCCGTGTAGAGTATACCCTGCATGTAGATCCGGGAGGTGCTCTACCAAGCTGGTTGGTGAATCTTTTTGCAACAGAAGGTCCACTTCATATTTTCAGAGAGCTCAAAGTTCAGTTGCAAAAGCCTGTATATAAAAATGCCCAGTTTGCTTTTATTAAAGACTAGAAAGGGCACCATTATAGACTGAACCAAAAATTATACCTTAGCTCCATTATGGCTTTTGTTTTTTCTTGGTTTGAGCTAAGGCCGGTTGGGCTGTTTTTTTTGCTTTGCGTTTTATTGGTAGTTTCATCGTTATAGGACGGCCTTTTGGTTTGCTGATCAGGCCTGATTCTCCTTCAGATTCATAAGCACGCTGCCAGGCTATAATTGCTGAGTCACTTGATATATTAAACCGAACACAGACCGCTCGTAAAGATAATAATTCCTTGTCTATAGCTTTTAAAACCGATAGTTTAAAACTTGAAGTATATTGCTGCATCGATCTTGGTTCCAATCCTTGCTTGCCGCAGGCCTCATAAAAGCCTAACCATAATCGAAGGTTCGAATGCTCAATACCCTTTTCTAAGGCTATTGATTTTAATGATCCTTTGCCCTCCAATACAGCTTCTACGCACTGAAGCCGAAATTCATAATTGTACTTTTTTCTTTTAAACATAAAAATGCCCCCAATAAGTATCTAACTTTTTGGGGGCAGTGCAATATGGGGCTTTTTTTATATTTCTAACCTAAATGTGATCTAAGCATCCAGGCCATTTTTTCGTGGGTTTGAAGCAACCCAGTAATATAATCACTCGTGCCCTCATCATGAAACGCCTCACTGTAACCATCTATATTTTCACGTAAATGAATTAAAATGCTCTCGTGATCTTCCAATAATTCCTTGATAAAACTTGCGCTGTCATTTTTACCTTTTGACTCCTCAGTAAGGTGTGTTAAAGCTAAATACTCTTTTAAAGATGCTGGTGGAAAATGTCCTAAAGTTCTGATTCTTTCAGCCACATCATCCACAATTTGCTCCAGCTCTCCGTATTGAGCTTCAAAAAAGAGATGTTTACTATGGAAATCTGGCCCTACTACATTCCAATGCGCTTTTCGCGTTTTAGTGTAGAGTACAAATTCATCTGCAAGAATTTTACCAAGGGAATGCGCAACAGCTGCAAGATTTTCTTCTTTAATACCAATATTCGCTTTCATATTTTTAAATTAAAAATTAATAGATAACATTAAAATTGATGTATAACAATGTACCTATATCC
>NZ_QAIL01000233.1 GCF_003061025.1 Pedobacter sp. HMWF019
TCGCTACACCTCATCCCGGGGGCAAAACTGATAACGCTACCGGCTTAACTATCTAATTTTCTCTTTAATGAAGGCGACCAGAGCGATTTTATACAGGTTCACAAATATATATATAGGTTCTGCCTGCCTTGTACTGTTGTTGATGCTTTGCATGGAGACTACCTCAAAAGCTCAGGAGGTTAAAACGCTGACTGGAAAGGTTACCGATGCACAAACCGGAGAGGCGATTCCTTATGCAACGATTTATGTAAAACTCAAAGATGGAAAGAAGAAGGCGGCCGCCTCCGACTTCGATGGGCTGTACCGCCTGATTATCCCTCAGAATTTAGCCACAGATTCTGTTTACACGGCATACGTGAGTTACAGTACAACAAGAAAATTGTTGCCTCAGGGCAATCACCCTGTATTGGATTTTCAGCTTTCGGAGAGCGGACGTCTATTAAACACGGTAACCATAACTCCAAAATCTTATGTTAACCCGGCCTGGGAGATTATGGAAAACCTGGTGAAAAACAAGCCTCAGAATGACCAGCGCTACCTAAAAAGCTATGGTTACCAAAGCTACAACAGAATAGAGATTTCTGTGGTCAATATTGGGGAGAAGATGAAGAAGAACAAGGTCATCAGACAGGTTTTGCCTTTGATGGATGATCTGCAAAAGATTGCGGGGGAAGAGGGGTCCCCAAGCCTGCCTATATTTATGTCTGAGACTATTTCGGATTACCACTATATGACCAGTCCGGAACAGAAAACAGAACATGTTCTGCGTACAAAAGTGAGTGGTGTTGGGATAGAAGATGAGACGCTCATCTCACAGCTGGCGGGTTCCACTTTTTTACAGTATAATTTTTATAGTAACTTTCTTAAACTGGCCAATAAAGAATTCATTTCGCCGACCAGCAATAGCTGGAAAACCTATTATAATTATGAGCTTACCGACGCTCATGATAAAATAGAAGGAAAAGAATACTATAAAATTGAATTTAAACCGAAAAGATCCCATGATCTGGCCTTTGATGGGGTGATGTGGATCACTAAAGACAGTTATGCCTTATATAGAATAGATTGTACAGTCTCTAAAGATGCCAATCTGAATTTTTTAAATAAAATCAGAATACAGCAAGCTATGGTACAGCCTTCTGGTACAATGGCCTGGATACCAAAACAAACGCGTATCGTGATTAACGTGGGTACAACATCTAAAAAACTATCTGGCTTTATTGCCAAGTTCTATTTGTCTAATAAGGATATCGAGGTGAATAAAGAATATCCCGCTTCTTTATTTAAAGAGCCTATGGTAATGGATAAGGATGTCAATAAAATAGATGAAAAATATTGGGTTAAAAACCGCGCAGATTCACTTACTGCAGCTGACAAAGCCGTCTATAAAATGATAGATACAGTTAAAAATCTGCCCCTGGTTAAAACCTATGCCGACATCGCAGGAATGTTGATCAATGGTTATTACAAAGTTGGAAAAATCAGTTTTGGTCCTTATCCATATACATATAGTTACAATGATCTGGAGGGATCTGTATTAAGAATAGGCGCTACGACTAATACCCGATTTAGTGAAAAACTAATCTTCAGTGGTTTTTTGAGTTACGGTTTCAGAGATGAAAGGTTTAAATACAATGGTGCTGTTGACTATATTTTCTCCCGAAAGCCTTGGGTGCAAGCCGGTATTTCTTATCAGCATGATATAGGCCAGACAGGCTACCAATTCGAAAACTTCGTTCTGGTGCAGAATAATGTTTTCAGCGCTTCCATAAGGAATGGTAAAGTGAGTAAAAGAGGACCATTTACACAAAATATATGGAACACATACGTGCAAACAGATCTTTTCGCCAATGTAAGAGGCAAGCTCAGCTTAACACACCGGACCTTTGATCCTTTGTTTAACTTTATGTACCGAGACATTCAGGATAAGATCACTTACAACAATTACGAAGTTTCAGAAGCCGTTGGCGAATTACAGTGGACACCCGGGCGGCGTTTACTGGAATCCTCCAAAATCAATAAAAGAATCATGATTGGAAATGGCAATGGCAGCCCCATTTTTACTTTTCGTTATACTCATGGTATGAAAGCTGCCGGAGGAGATTTCAATTATAATAAATTTGCGCTTAACATTTATCAAAGACCATTGCTGGGTATTTTTGGACGGGGTGAATATTCCCTTACCGCAGGATACATTCCCGATGCGCTGCCTTATCCTTTACTGGAAAATCACCGTTTCAATTTCAATACTATGCGTTTCCTGGAATTTACAAGCGATAGATACGTTTCTTTGAATTATACACAACACATGGACGGATTGATCACCAACAGCATCCCTCTACTTAAAAAGTTAAATGTACGCACGGTGGCGGTACTGAATGTGTTGGAAGGAAGTCTGAGTGATCAGAACAATGAGGCCTTTATCAGGGGCAGAGGTAAACTGAATCGGAGCCTTGAAGGTGTGCCTTATGTGGAAGCTGGTTATGGCGTTGAGAACATTTTTAAAATCTTAAGAGTTGATTTTCTCCATCGTCTTACCCATAAACAACATTTAAATGATGCAGGGCTGGAACCTTCCAATTTCGCTATCCGGACCACCCTGCAATTCAGACTCTAGATCATTTTAATTTTTCGTTATTCTGATGGCGGTCTGTATCCCGGATACTCTTTTTGACTAGATTTTTTTCCAGTGCAGCAGTCAGGTCTATTCCAGTCTGGTTGGCCAGACAGATCAGTACAAAAAGTACATCAGCCATTTCATCGCCTAGATCTACGGCCTCATCGCTCTTCTTAAAAGACTGTTCTCCATATTTTCTGGACATAATACGAGCCACTTCACCAACTTCTTCCATGAGAATAGCGGTATTGGTCAGTTCATTAAAATAGCGTATTCCTGTAGTGGTGATCCATTGATCAACCATGTTCTGTGCTTCTTCTATCGTCATTATTCTTTGTTCTTCGTATCAATGATCAGCGTTACAGGACCATCATTCAATAAGTTGATTTTCATATCTGCACCAAAAATGCCGGTCTGAATTTTTTTATTTAATAGTGCGTTAAGCTTTGAAATCATAGCATCATAAAGGGGAATTGCCTTATCTGGTCTTGCCGCGCGGGTAAAACCAGGCCTATTGCCTTTTTTTGTTGAAGCAAACAAGGTAAACTGGCTGATCAGCAATATATTGCCGCCGGTATCAGATAGAGATCTGTTCATCAGCCCGTCTTCATCGCTAAATATTCTTATCCCGGCAATTTTTTGAGCTAGCCAGTCCAGGTCTTCAGGTGTATCACTATCCTCTATGCCCAGCAACACCAGTAAACCGCCTTCAATGGTGCCGGTAACCTCTGCGTTAACTCTGCAGCTGGCCTCTGAAACTCTTTGGATCACTGCCCTCATGCCCTGGTTTCATTTCCATGGTAAATACTTAAATAACTCTCATATCTACTCAGCGCAATCTCCTCGTTTTCCACAGCACGGATAACTGCACAGCCCGGTTCATTGATATGCCTGCAGTTGTTAAACTTGCATTCATTCATCAGATCGCGCATTTCCCTGAAATAATGACCCAGTTCTTCTGGTCTGATGTCAAAGATGCCCAATTCCCTAATTCCAGGGGTGTCAATGAGATAGCCACCGAAAGGTAGTGTATGCATTTCTGCAAAGGTGGTTGTATGTTGTCCTTTGTCGCTCCATTCCGAAACTTCACCGGTTTTGATATCTCTTCCTGGTAACAAAACATTGATCAAGCTGGACTTTCCCACTCCGGAGTGACCCGAAAATAAAGTGGTCTTGTCTTTTAACAATTGCTCCACCTGATTGATATTGGTTCCTTCCAGCGCAGAAACCTCGTAGCAAGGATAACCAATATGTTCATAAATGTTTTTATAAGCTTCCAGGATCTCCAGGCCTTCTTTACTAAAAAGATCCAGTTTATTAAAGATCAGGGTCGTAGGAATGCTGTAAGCTTCGGCAGTAGCTAGAAATCGGTCAATAAATCCCAGAGATGTCCTTGGAGAAGCAAGCGTTACAATCAGAAAAGCCTGATCCAGATTAGCCGCAATGATCTGCGCCTGTTTAGATAAATTAATAGATTTTCGTATAATGTAGTTTTTGCGGTCCAGCAGTTTATGGATTATTCCGGTTTCTGCATTTGGTTCCAGTTCAAATTCTACCTGATCGCCAACAGCAACAGGATTGGTGGTTTGAATCCCTTGAATCCGGAATTTACCTTTAATTCTGCAGTCATAGTTCCGGCCATCTTCTGCATGTATCAGGTACCAGCTCCCTGTTGATTTAATTACGAGTCCTTGCATATAAGGAGGCAAAGGTAGAAAATATTTTTTTGGCCAATCATTTGGTATTTAGAAAAATATAACTTTACTTTACGCCACAGCACAGTAAGTGTAAAAAGTACAATAATGTTTAACAGCCAATTATCAATTATTACCATTATTACCACCACCGGGGAATCTCGGAGGAAGGAAAGCTAATGGTGTAAAATTAAAATACATAGAAACCACGAAAAGCGCCTTCCTCTAAACAGGAAGGCGCTTTTTTTTTAACCTAAAACCATGAATATTTTAAAATTCGGAGGCACTTCAGTTGGATCAGCAGATAGCATCAAAGCTTTGCTGGGCATCGTAGAACAGGCCCGGCAGAAAGAAGATGTGATCGTTGTCCTTTCGGCAATGAGCGGCGTAACCAACCTCTTATTGGAAATGGCAGAGAAAGCCCAGGTCGCAGAAGACTATGCTTCACAGCTAAAAGCAATTGAAGAGAAACATTTTGAGGTGATCAGGGCCTTGTTGCCTGCCTCGGCACAAAACCCTGTGTTTACCAAATTAAAGATCTATTTTAATGAATTGGAGGATATCCTTCAATCGGTTTTTAACCTTCGGGAATTAAGCGCACAAACTAAAGACCTTATTTTGAGCTATGGAGAGCGTTGTTCTGTTTTTATGGTGGCACATATTGCCAGGCAAAAATTTGGGAATGCGGTTGCAGTGGACGGCTCAGAACTCATTAAAACCGATAGTAATTTTGGGCAAGCTAAGGTCAATACTGCATTAACCGAATTGTTGATTAATGACTATTATCAGTCCAATTCGGATCAGCTGTTGTTTGTTACCGGATTTATTTCCAGTAATGAAGAAGGACGCGTCACTACCCTGGGCAGAGGAGGAAGTGATTTCACGGCTGCCATTTGGGGCTCTGCCTTAAATGTAAGAGAGATTCAGATTTGGACTGATGTTAATGGTATGCTTACTGCCGATCCCAGGATCGTAGAAAAGGCTTTTTCCCTATCAGAGTTAAGTTATACTGAAGCCATGGAATTGAGTTATTTCGGAGCAAAAGTGATCTATCCGCCAACAATGATTCCAGCTTTTCTAAAGAAAATTCCAATTGTGATCAAAAATACATTTGATGTTGGCTTCCCAGGAACCTATATCCGTCACAATGTACAAACCTGTGAATTGCCTATCAAAGGTATTTCTTCGATCGATGAGATCAGTGTATTGAACCTGTCTGGCAGTGGGATGGTTGGGAAAGCAGGCTTTAGCGGTCGTTTGTTCTCCCTATTGTCACGGGAGCAGATCAATGTAGTTCTTATCACTCAGTCCTCCTCCGAACACAGCATTACTTTTGCAGTAAAGCCGGCAGATGCGATTAGAGCTCTGAATCTGATCAGTAAAGAATTTGAGCTGGAATTACAGGCTAAAAAACTAGAATATCCCGAAGTTGAGAACGGGCTTTCTGTTCTGGCAATTGTAGGGGAAAATATGAAACACACGCCAGGCATGTCGGCTAGACTCTTTAATGCCCTTGGACGTAATGGGGTAAATGTGAGGGCTATTGCTCAGGGTTCTTCAGAATATAATATATCCGTTATCCTTTCCAAAGCGGATCTCTCCAAAGCAGTCAACGCAGTACATGATTCTTTTTATTCGGACCTGAAGAAGACATTAAATATCTTTTGTCTGGGTACTGGAAATATAGGAAAAACCCTGTTTATCCAATTGCAAAACCAGATGCCTTTTCTTGCAAAGAACAATGACCTGCAGGTTAAAGTGATGGGCATCAGTAATTCCCGTCAAATGTATCTAAGTGAAGAAGGTGTAAACCTTTGTAACTGGGAACAAACCCTGGAAGAGCAGTCTGAACCGGCTGATCTGAAGATATTTGTGCAGAAAATGAAGGGTATGAACTTGCCTAATTGTGTCTTTGTAGACAATACAGCCAGCGCTAATCCTGTCAATTTCTATCAGGAAATCCTGGAAAGCAGCATTTCTGTGGTGACTTGCAATAAGATTGGTAATTCTGCAGATTACGAACAATATGCTGCATTTAAAAAGGCAGCAAGAAAATATGGTGTAGACTTTTACTATGAAACTAATGTAGGGGCAGGACTGCCGATCATCCGTACCTTAAAAGATCTGATGATGAGTGGGGATAAAGTTGCCTGCATTGAAGCCATCCTCTCCGGAACCATTTCTTATATTTTTAATAATTTTAAAGGTGATGTTCCTTTCCATAAAGTAGTTAAAGAAGCACAAGATCTGGGTTATACTGAACCAGATCCCCGTGATGACCTGAATGGAAAAGACTTTATGCGTAAAATGCTCATTCTGGCCAGGGATGCAGGTTATGCCATGGAAGAGAAAGAAGTAGTTATTGAAAGTATGCTGCCAACAGCCTGTCTGGCTGCGGCTTCGGTAGAGGATTTTTACAAAGAACTGGAAAACAATACAGCGTATTTCGAGCAGTTAAAGAACGAAGCTCAATCTACCGGGCGTGTACTGCGTTATATTGGTAAACTCGAAGATGGAAAAGTGAACATTACGCTCCAGATGGTGGACGACACACATCCTTTCTTTATGCTGTCTGGCAGCGATAATATTATTTCCTTTACGACAGATAGGTATAAAAGCAGACCGTTAGTTGTTAAAGGGCCCGGGGCGGGAGCAGAAGTAACCGCAGCAGGTGTATTTGCAGATATCATAAACGTAGGTAAGAAATGAGGAATTCAGTAAAAGTTTTTGCTCCGGCTACAGTAGCCAATGTAGTTTGCGGGTTTGATGTGCTTGGTTTCGCAGTTAATGCCCCAGGCGATGAGGTTATCATGAGAATGACCAGTAAACCTGGTGTACAACTCATCAAGATCACAGGAGATGAAGGGAGATTGCCTCTGAACCCGGACAGGAATACGGTAAGTGCCAGCGTACAGCATTATCTGCAGCATATTGGACGCACAGATGTTGGTGTTGAGATTGAGCTTCACAAAAAAATGCCTATCGGAAGTGGTCTGGGCTCTAGTTCTGCCAGCACAGTAGCCGGTTTGTTCGCGATCAATACCTTGATGGATAATCCATTGACAAATAAAGAACTCATTCCTTTTGCAATGAAAGGGGAGGAGCTGGCCTGCGGATACGGACATGCTGATAATGTTGCTCCTGCGTTGATGGGTGGTTTCGTACTCATCAGAAGTTATGAGCCACTGGATGTGATCAGCCTTCCTTTTCCAGAAGATATGTTCGCGGCCATTGTTTATCCAGAAGTAGATGTGCCCACTAAAGATGCAAGACAGATGATCCGTTCCAAGATCCTGCTCAAAAATGCGGTAACCCAATGGGGCAATGTAGCAGGTCTGGTAAGTGGTCTCTTCATGAAGGATTATGATCTGATTGGAAGGAGTATGGTGGATGTGCTTGTGGAACCAACAAGATCAATTCTTATACCCGATTTCTACAAGATGCGTGCACTAGCCCTGGATCAGGGCGCGGTAGGTTTTGGAATCTCAGGGTCAGGCCCCTCTGTTTTCGCATTAACTAAAAATGAAGAGACGGCCAGAACGATAACCCTTTCTTTACAGAACCAGCTAAAGGGCTTAAACATTAACAGTCTGAGTTTTGTTTCTCCTGTAAATAAAATGGGCCCGGTGGTCCTTGATTAAAAATCTTCAACCTTTAACAACCAATTATGAAATTATACAGCACCAACAACCACCATTTAAGTGTAGAATTCCCCGAAGCCGTTTTCAACAGTATGCCCCAGGATAAAGGCTTATATATGCCGGGAAATATCCCTCAGCTGGCTCCGGATTTTATAGAAAACCTGGGTAATTATACTTTACCTGAGATTGCATTTACAGTCGCTTCTGCTCTATTGAAAGATGCGATTCCTTCTGAAGACCTCAAACGTATTGTAAACGATGCCATTAATTTTGATGCCCCGGCGAATCGTCTCGATAAAAACACCTATGTTCTGGAGTTGTTTCATGGTCCTTCCCTTGCTTTCAAAGACTTTGGTGCACGCTTCATGAGCCGCGTAATGGCTTATTTCCTGCAAGATGGAGAAGAAGTACTGGATGTGCTTGTGGCCACCTCCGGAGATACAGGTGGTGCAGTGGCGTTAGGTTTTCTCGGAGTTCCCAATACCCGGGTAACGATATTGTATCCGAAAGGGAAAGTGAGCGATATTCAAGAATTGCAGCTTTGTACAAATGGACAAAACATTCATGCTATAGAGGTAGATGGCACATTTGACGATTGTCAGAAGCTGGTGAAACAGGCTTTTGCGGACGATCAGCTGAATGAAAAGATGCGATTGACCTCTGCCAATTCCATTAACATCTCCAGGCTGATCCCTCAAACTTTTTACTATTTCCATGCCTATGCACAATTAGCCAGACAAGGAAAAACGAATGTTGTTTTCTCGGTACCCAGCGGAAACTTTGGCAATATTGCAGCAGGATTGCTGGCCTATAAAATGGGCTTACCGGTTAAACAGTTTATAGCCGCAACAAATGCGAATGACACCGTTCCTCGTTTTCTGGAAAGTGGCGTTTACGAAACCAGGCCTTCTGTACAGACCTATGCCAATGCTATGGATGTAGGCGCACCAAGCAACTGGGTTCGGATTATGGATCTGTTCAACAATGACCGGGCGGAAATTCTGAATAAGGTTAAAGGATACACATACAGCGATGAGCAAACCCTTCAGGCCATCAGCGACATCTATAATAAGTATGAATATATTGCTTGTCCGCATACAGCTATTGCCTGGCTGGCCCTGGAAGAGTATACGGAAACCCATGCAAAAGACCAATTTGCGGGCGTATTCCTGTCTACAGCCCATCCATGTAAATTTCCAGATGTTTTTCCTTTAGAGATATCTACCAAAATAGAAGTGCCTCAACAGGTTAAAGAAATCATGGGCCGTGCTAAACACGCAACCGCAATGGATGCCGATTTTGAGGACTTTAAAGCCTATCTGCTGGCTCTTTAGAAAGCAGGTAAAAGTATTATTTTTTAGTGAACCGCATCACAGCAATATCTCCTGAAATCAGGTTGAGTGTGGTGTCGTTCACTATATCATAAGAGGTTACCTGCTCTAATGTTTTGAAGTAAACACCTTCTCCGTTGCCATCCAGGCAAGCCATTTTGGTAGAGGCGATTGGTCCTTTAAAACTGATCTTATGGTCGTCTGCTACCAACACACCATTGTAATTATTGCAGCTGCTGTTTCCGCTGATCTTTTTTTCTGCAGTGTTGACCACCAGGGTAGGTTTTCTATTCGGATAAAGCCCGTTGAATGCAATCCTTGGACCAGTAATGTAATTGAGCTCCCAGGTGCCATCCAATTTGGCCAGACCTGAAGATTTAGATCCGTGTTTCATGCTGCTGCAGGCAAATAAAATGCTTGTTAAACAAAGAGCGATAACAGATAATTTTTTCATAACCTAGTTATTATTTACTTTAACAGGAGCAAATAACGTTCCATAAAGGAACTTATAATGAGGGTCGGTTAAAAGATAGCCTGTGCAATTCTGCGGGTCGGCCCGCTCTTTCCCATAGTATAAAAATGGAGTACAGGAGCACCCAGTTCTTTAAGGCCCTTACATTGTTCGATCATCCATTCGATACCCACCTCTTTAACATCACTTTCCGATTTACAGGAAGTGATTGCTTCGCTCAGTGCCATCGGAATATCCAGGTGAAAGGTTTTCGGAAGACTGATCAGTTGTTTACTGCTGGTGATTGGTTTCAGACCAGGAATTATAGGAACATTTATGCCGTTTTCCCGACATTTTTCTACAAATAGCCTGTATTTGTCATTGTCAAAAAACATTTGGGTCACAATAAATTCTGCACCCAGATCTACTTTTAGTTTCAGGTATTTGAAATCTGTATCCAGATTCGGTGCCTCAAAATGTTTCTCGGGGTAACCTGCAACACCAATGCAGAAATTCGTTTTCTCTGGATCATCCATATCTTCATGCAGATATTTTCCATTGTTCATATCTGCTACATGCTGTACCAGATCGGAGGCAAAGGCATGGCCTTCAGGAGTTGGAATAAAAGAGCTGTCGCTTTTTCTTGCATCACCACGCAGAACAAGCACGTTGTCAATCCCCAGAAACTGCAGGTCAATCAGCGCATTTTCTGTTTCATCCTTTGTAAAACCTCCACAAATTAAGTGCGGCACGGCATCTACCCGGTATTTGTTCATGATCGCTGCGCAGGTGGCCACGGTACTTGGACGTTTGCGGTAAGCCACCTTTTCTAGTAAGCCACTGGGATGCTGTTTGTATATATAATCTTCACGAAGGTAAGTCACATCAATAAAAGGCGGATTAAACTCCATTAAGGGATCTATTGCATCAAAAATACCTTGGATGCTTTGTCCTTTAACAGGTGGTAAAAGCTCAAAAGAAAATAGGGTTTTACCTTTCGCGTTATTAATGTGGTCTATAATTTTCATGGTGATGTTTCCGTATGGTTGGTTCAGTTATTTGTCTAATTTCTCAGGTCTGGTGTTCTTAATATGCCAAATTCGGGCTCAGCCATCTCTCTACTTCCTCTACAGGCATATTTTTTCTAAGGGCATAATCTTCTATTTGATCTTTTGTGATCTTGCCCAGGCCAAAATAACGGGACTGAGGGTGTGCAAAATAAAAACCGCTTACTGCTGCGGTAGGGTGCATGGCATAACTCTCGGTTAAATGTAACCCAATCTTTGCCTCTGCATCGAGCAATTCGAATAAAGTGCCTTTTTCTGTATGTTCCGGACAGGCGGGATATCCCGGTGCGGGGCGTATCCCCGCGTATTCCTCTTTAATAAGTTCTTCGTTGCTCAGATTCTCTTCACTGGCATATCCCCAATATTCCTTGCGCACCAGTTCATGCATTTTCTCTGCAAAAGCTTCTGCAAGCCTATCCGCCAGTGCTTTGGCCATAATGCTGTTGTAATCGTCATAATTGGCCTCAAATTCAGCCACCATTTCATCACAACCTATACCAGTGGTTAAAGCAAATCCTCCAAAATAATCCGGAACCCCGGTCTCTTTCTGTGCCACAAAATCAGATAGGGCATAGTACGGCTGGCCAGCTACTTTTTCTGCCTGCTGGCGTAAAGTATGGATCACTACTTCCTTGCCTTCTACATTCAGTACAATATCATCTCCAACGGCATTTGCCGGCCAGAAACCTATAACTGCTTTGGCTTTAAGCAGCTTTTCATCGACTATTTTTTTTAGCAGTACTTTTGCATCATGAAATAATTTCCTGGCCTCATCGCCTACCTGTTTATCTTCCAGGATTCTTGGATAGCTACCCCGTAGTTCCCAGGTCTGGAAAAAAGGTGTCCAGTCAATATAGGGAACCAGTTCTTCCAAAGGATAATCTTCAAATACGCGGGTTCCTGTAAAAGAAGGGGCAGGGGCAACCATAGCAGTGTCGATCTTGAAATTGTCTTCTCTGGCTTCTTCTATTGTTTTAAAACGCTTATCAGAACGTTTGTTCAAATGTGCTTCGCGTGCTTTGTCATATTCTTCCCGGATGCCCTGAATATACTCATCCCGGGTGTCCTTATTCATTAAGGTACTGCATACTGTTACACTTCTGGAAGCATCCAAAACATGTATAGCAGGTCCGGAGTAATTTGGAGCTACCTTTACGGCTGCGTGGATTCTGGAAGTAGTTGCGCCTCCAATAATCAACGGAATGGTAAAACCTTCCCGCTCCATTTCTTTAGCAAAATGCACCATCTCATCCAGTGAGGGGGTAATCAGACCGCTCAAGCCAATAATATCCGCGTTGATTTCTCTTGCCTTTTTAATTATCTCCTGTGCGGGAACCATGACACCCATGTCTACGATTTCAAAATTATTGCAGGCCAGTACAACACCAACTATGTTCTTCCCGATATCGTGTACATCTCCTTTAACTGTAGCCATCAATATCTTTCCCGCCGAAGAACTTTGATCACCGCCCGGATTATCCAATTTCTCCTGCTCGATGAAAGGTAATAAATAAGCTACAGCTTTCTTCATCACTCGTGCTGATTTAACCACTTGTGGTAAAAACATTTTTCCGGCACCAAAAAGATCGCCAACGATATTCATCCCATCCATTAAAGGCCCTTCGATCACCTGGATCGGACGGGCATATATTTGTCTGGCTTCTTCAACGTCAGCATCCAGGTATTCAATAATCCCTTTAACCAGTGCATGAGATAGCCTTTCCTCAACAGAGGTTTTACGCCATTCTTCGTCACGAACAATCTCCTTACCTTTGGATTTTATCGTATCTGCAAATTCTACCAGGCGTTCTGTAGCATCTTCTCTACGGTTCAACAACACGTCTTCTACTCGTTCCAGCAGTTCCGGAGGAATCTCCTGATAAACTTCCAACATACCCGCGTTTACAATCCCCATATCTAAACCTGCGCGGATCGCGTGGTAAAGAAAGGCAGAGTGCATGGCTTCCCTAACGGTGTTGTTTCCTCTGAAGGAGAAGGAAATATTAGATACCCCGCCGCTTACTTTAGCATAAGGCAAATTTTCTTTGATCCAGCGTGTCGCGTTGATGAAATCTACAGCATAATTGTTGTGTTCTTCCAATCCTGTTGCTACAGTTAAGATATTGGGGTCAAAAATGATGTCCTCGGCCGGAAAACCAATTTCGTTCACTAATATGTCATAAGACCTTTTGCAGATCTCTTTTCTTCTTTCAAAATTATCGGCCTGGCCCTGCTCATCAAAAGCCATTACCACCACGGCAGCGCCGTAAGTCATGATCTTCAGAGCGCTTTCTCTAAATTTTTCTTCCCCTTCCTTTAGGGAAATAGAGTTGACAATACCCTTCCCCTGAAGACATTTTAACCCCGCTTCAATCACTGTCCATTTGGAGGAGTCAACCATAATCGGCAATTTTGAGATGTCTGGTTCAGAAGCGATCAGGTTTAGGAATTTGGTCATGGCTGCTTCAGAGTCCAGCATCCCTTCATCCATATTTACGTCAATAATCTGCGCACCACCTTCTACCTGTTGGCGGGCCACAGTTAGAGCAGCTTCGTAATCTCCACTTAAAATCAGCTTGGAGAATTTAGGTGATCCGGTAATATTGGTTCTTTCCCCAATGTTCACAAAAATGCTTTCAGGGGTAATGGTTACAGGCTCCAATCCGCTTAGACGCAGGTAAGACTCTCTTACCGGAATTTTCCTTGGCTGTATATTTTTTGCCTTTTCGGCGATACAGGAAATGTGTTCCGGTGTTGTACCGCAGCAGCCACCTACGATGTTCACAAACCCATGTTCTATAAAATCTTCTACATAATGTGCCGTTTCATGTGGCATTTCATCATAAGCACCGAATTCATTCGGCAAGCCTGCATTGGGGTAAGCTGATACATAACAGGGTGCTTTCGAAGAAAGTTCTTCAATATGTGGACGCATTTCCTGTGCACCAAGAGCACAGTTAAATCCAATGCTCAGTGGATTGGAATGTATAACAGAATTTAAAAATGCTTCTACCGTTTGGCCAGATAATGTTCTTCCGGAAGCATCTGTAATGGTGCCGGAAATCATAATTTCTATTTTACGCCCGATCACTTCCTCATATTTTTTTATAGAGAAGATGGCAGCTTTGGCATTCAGGGTATCAAAAATGGTTTCGATCAGCAGCAGGTCAGAACCACCGTCTACCAGACCACGCACCTGTGCATCATAAGCGTCGACCAGTTCATCAAAGGTAAGCGCCCTGAAACCAGGATCATTTACATCAGGAGAGATAGATAAAGTCCGGTTGGTAGGACCAACAGCACCAGCTACAAAGCATTTTCTGTCCGTATGTGCAGACATAAATTCATTTACAGCTTCCTTTGCAATTCTGGCTCCCTCAAAACTCATTTCATAATCCAGTTCTTCCATTTGGTAATCAGCCAAGGAAATGCGCTGGGTACTGAAGGTATTGGTTTCAATGATGTCTGCACCGGCTTTCAGATAGTCCAGATGTATGGATTTGATAATATCCGGGCGGGTCAGGTTTAATAAGTCGTTGTTTCCCTTAACATCGCAAGGGTGGTTTTTAAAACGCTCTCCCCTGAAATCCTCTTCGGTAAGTATATGGCGCTGTATCATGGTACCCATGGCACCATCTATGATTAATATTCTCTTTTCTAGTTCTTCTCTGATACTCATTCTTGGTCTTTCTTCTATAGTAGAATACTCTCCATAAAAGGCAGTTCATGGCCTGTACATGGAAATACAATACTAAAAGGGCTTATTCGAAATTCCGGTTAGGGGTCGACTTTTAACTTATCTTTCGGGAACGTTTAGCACACGGTCCAGTAGAATGTAGCACCTTGTAAGCACAGGTTGCTAAGACTTCGCAGGGTCTAATCCCTCCGTCTTTCTCTATAAGCATTGCAAAAATGCAACAAAGAAAAATCAATTCCAAAAAATAGACACTTAAAGCCAATAAAATTGCAAAACAAAGAGTATTCTGCATGGGCTTCGGAATTAAATTTTGGTTGGTGTTGGCCTGTTGCTTAAAGGACCATTCTGAAGTTGTAGCACTTTTGCTTGCAGGATTAGATTTGGGATAAAAAAAGCGGCCTGCAGATCGATTCGATCTGCAGGCCGCTTTGCTATAATGAAACAAGATTATTTTCTGCTTCCGAAGATTCTCAATAGGAAAAGGAAGATGTTGACAAAGTCAAGGTAAAGGGATAATGCCCCCATGATGGCCAATTTCTTAGCATCTGTTGCAGCAACCTGGTCGCCATTTGCTTCAATCCCTGCGCCAATTCTTTTTAGTTTTTGAACATCATAAGCAGTGAGAGCAGTAAATATAGCTACTCCAAAGAAGCTCATGATATAATCAAAACCAGGGCTTTTTATAAACCAATTGATGACGCTTGCTATGATAAGACCAACAACACCAACCATTAAAATTGGCCCAAATTTACTTAAATCAGTATCTGTGGTATATCCAAGTACCGCCATAATACCAAAGATACCTGCGGCTGCGGCGAAGCAGGCTATTACAGAGCCCATTTGATAGATCAATAATATGGTACTCAAACTGATTCCTAATAAAAGAGAAAAGAGAATAAATATGCCTACCAGGGTACTGTAAGAAAGACGATTAAATGCACCTCCAATTAAAAAGACCAATCCAAGTGGTGCAAAGGTTGCAATATAACCTAAGATGGTCATGCCAGCCCGGTTGCCAAATTCATCTCTTCTTATAATATAATCAAGGGCCGAAGGTGTATTCGCCATAAACACGGCAGCAAGAGTTGATACACCTAAAGCAACAAACATCCATAAGAAAACGTTAGCAAAGAAATTCTTTGCAACTGCTCCGCTTTGCTGTTCTACAAAAACGGACTTTTGTGC
>NZ_QAIL01000024.1 GCF_003061025.1 Pedobacter sp. HMWF019
TCAATATATTCAGCGTATTAAGATAGAAAAATCAGCATATATTTTTTATTTGAAATAAACTTTGGCCTGAAGATATAAATAAATGAACTGTGATCTATTCAAATACAACCTAAGCTTAGAATTCAGGCAACAACTTAACAGGCCTGAAAAACATTTCAACCCCTCCTCTGCTCCATGCCTGGCCTCTCTCCCTCTGCAATTTGCTACGGAAAATTTCCGTACGCTGCGGAAAGGCCTCAGAGATCTGCAGCTTTTTCAGCCGCCTGATATCCTTAGCCTTGAAACAGTCGTATAAAATTTTCCGACACAATCCCCCCTCATGTCCCTTTTGATAGCTCTTAATTTTAATCTAAACAGTTAAAATGCTATTTTTGGTTCAGAAAACACATACACAGTGATGAAAACCTGCTCAGCCAGCTTGAACACCAGAACAAATACACACCTATGAAAAAACGCGTTGCAATATTCGCCTCAGGCTCGGGCTCTAATGCTCAAAAATTGATGGAACACTTCAAAAACAGTCCAGAAGTGGAAATTGCCCTTGTACTCACTAATAATCCAGATGCCTACGTATTACAACGCGCCGACAATTTTGAAATTCCAAGTCATATTTTTGACAAGAATGAATTCTACAAAACAGATCATATAGTTGAACTGCTTAAAAACCTGGACATAGACCTCATCGTTCTTGCAGGATTCCTATGGCTCATTCCTAAAAGCCTGATTCACGAATATCCGGGGAGAATTGTGAACATCCACCCCGCCATTCTGCCAAAATTTGGAGGAAAAGGCATGTATGGAGATCATGTTCACCTGGCAGTAATGGAAGCCAAAGAACCAGAAGGTGGGATTACGATTCATTATGTGAATGAACATTATGACGAAGGTGAATACATTTATCAAGCTAAATACCGCATTGATAAAGATGACAATCTGGAGATGATTAAATTCAAAGGTCAGCAGCTAGAACACCTTCATTATCCCCGTGTTGTGGAGTCTATTTTAAAAAAGATCAGAAAGTAATTATTTTTATTAAATTCTCTTAAAAAATTATCGCTTAAAAATCCTAATTTTGCGGCTCAAAATTTTTCTCTGATGAGCCATTCAATAAAGATCAAAAACGCTTTAATTTCAGTTTATTACAAAGACGGTTTAGAACCTTTAGTTCGCCTGCTTGCGCAACAAGGTGTTCAATTATTCTCCACCGGAGGCACAGAACAGTTTATAAAAGACCTAAACCTGCCTGTTACCGCAGTAGAAGACCTTACAGGTTATCCTTCTATTCTGGGCGGTCGTGTAAAAACCCTGCACCCGAAAGTTTTTGGTGGTATCCTGAACAGGAGAAACCTGAATGACGATAAAGCACAGATTGAACAATATGAGATTCCTGAGATCGATCTGGTTATTGTAGATCTTTATCCCTTTGAAGAAACAGTAAAAGGCGGTGGTTCTGAAACAGACATCATTGAAAAAATTGATATTGGCGGTATTTCACTCATCAGGGCTGCAGCCAAAAACTTTAATGATGTTGTGATCTTAGCCTCTAAGGACGATTACGCAACCCTTCAAACACAATTGGAAGAGCAAAACGGAGAAACCACTTTAGCGCAGCGTAAAGCTTATGCTAAGAAAGCTTTCCATACCTCTTCGCATTACGATACAGCCATCTTCAATTATTTTAATAACGAAGAACCCCTGAATGTATTTAAACAAAGTATCAATACTGCGCAAACCCTGCGTTATGGAGAAAATCCGCATCAGCAAGGCGTATTCTATGGCAATCTGGATGAAATGTTCACCAAACTGAATGGTAAAGAACTTTCTTACAACAACCTGGTAGACGTAGACGCAGCTGTAGCTTTAATTGATGAATTCCAGGAGCCCACTGTAGCGATCCTGAAACACACCAATGCTTGCGGCCTCGCTTCAAGACCAACCATTTTAAATGCCTGGATAGATGCCCTGGCTTGCGACCCTGTTTCTGCCTTTGGAGGAGTACTGATTGCCAACCGCGAAATTGATTTGGCTACCGCTACAGAAATCAACAAGTTGTTCTTCGAAGTACTGATTGCCCCTTCTTATCAGCCTGAAGCTGTAGAATTATTTAAAGCGAAAAAGAACCGCGTTATCCTGCAAAGAAATGACGTAGAACTTTCTAATAAACAATTTAAAACACTTTTAAACGGTGTCATTGAGCAAGATAAAGATCTGGTGATCGAAGGTCCTGAACAAATGACTGCTGTAACAGAGAAAACAGCAACAGCACAGGAATTAAAAGACCTGTTCTTCGCCAATAAAATTGTAAAACACACCAAGTCTAACACCATTGTTTTTGTAAAGAACGATTGCCTGATTGCCAGTGGTGTAGGACAAACCTCAAGAGTAGACGCCCTTAAGCAAGCTATTGTTAAAGCAGAAGCTTTCGGTTTCAGTTTACAAGGTGCAGTAATGGCCTCAGATGCATTCTTCCCATTCCCTGACTGTGTTGAAATTGCTGCAGATGCAGGGATTACAGCCGTTTTACAGCCAGGTGGATCGATTAAAGATGCAGACTCCGTTAATAAAGCCAATGAGAAAGGTATTGCAATGGTTACTACGGGTGTAAGACATTTTAAACACTAATTTTTTTATCCCCAAATACAATAAAAAGACGTAGTTTTACATTAGTATAATACACAGATTTTTTTTAAATTATAATTATCACCTATAAATGGGTTTATTTAACTGGTTTACACAAGAGGTTGCTATCGATTTGGGCACCGCTAATACCCTGATTATACATAACGATAAAGTGGTTGTTGATGAACCTTCTATCGTTGCATTTGACAGACAAACAAACAAAATTATAGCTATAGGAAGGCAAGCCATGCAGATGGAAGGTAAAACCCACGATAACATCCGTACGGTTAGACCTTTAAAAGATGGTGTTATTGCTGATTTTAATGCCGCAGAAGCCATGATCAAAGGTATGATCAGAATGTTGAACGGTGGTAAAGGCTGGATGTTCCCTTCGTTAAGAATGGTGATCTGTATTCCTTCAGGTATTACTGAAGTAGAGAAACGTGCCGTACGTGACTCTGCTGAAATTGCCGGAGCTAAAGAAGTATACCTGATCCATGAGCCTATGGCCGCTGCGGTAGGTATTGGAATCGATGTAGAGGAGCCTATGGGTAACATGATCATTGATATTGGTGGTGGAACAACTGAGATCGCAGTAATTGCACTTTCGGGTATCGTTTGCGATCAGTCCATCCGTGTTGCCGGAGATAATTTTGACTCTGATATTGTGAATTACATTCGCCGTCAGCACAACATTATGATTGGTGACCGTACTGCAGAAAAGATCAAAATAGAAGTTGGTGCAGCTTTACCTGAATTACAGGACCCACCTGCAGATTTTGCAGTACAGGGAAGGGACCTGATGACAGGTGTACCTAAACAGATTACCGTTTCTTATACAGAAATTGCACACTGTTTAGACAAATCTATTTCTAAAATTGAAGAGGCGATCCTTAAAGCCCTGGAGATTACGCCTCCGGAACTTTCGGCCGATATTTACCAGACAGGTATTTACCTGACTGGTGGTGGTGCATTATTGCGCGGGCTGGATAAACGTGTTGCAGCAAAAACTAAACTGCCTGTTCACGTTGCTGAAGATCCGCTAAGAGCAGTAGTGCGTGGAACCGGTATCGCACTTAAAAACATCGGTGGATTTAAATTTTTAATGCAATAAAGATTGATGTAATCACATCGTAGAAAAATATGCGTAACCTTTGGATCTTTATAAACAGATATAACGCATTTTTCTTATTTATCATCTTTTTTACCATAGGCATTGTTCTTACTGTTAAGAACAATGCTTACCAGCGAAGTGTAACCCTGAATTCTACAAATGAAGTGGTTGGACAGGCCTATGAGAAACTGAACGTATTCAAAAGATATATGAACCTGGGGCAGGTAAACGATAGTTTAGCAAATGAAAACGCCAAGCTATATAGCCAGCTCCTGAAGATGAAGAATATAGACAGTGCCAAAAACACCACGGTTAAAGATACTACTACACACCAGCAGTATACTTATCTTGCAGCAAGGGTCATTAAGAATTCGATAACGCTTAGAAATAACGTCATCACCATTAATAAAGGAAGCCTGGATGGCATTAAAAAGGACATGGCCGTTATTTCACCTCAAAAGGGTGTTGTTGGCTTTATCCGCGATGTGTCTGATCACCTGGCTACCATACAATCTTTACTTCACAAAGACACCAAGATCAGTGTTACAACTAAAAAGAACAATGCGCTGGGTTCCCTGGTTTGGGGAGAGAAAAACTTCAATTATCAGAAAGCCTATATCAAGGATATTCCTAACCATTTTAAGATAAATCTGGGTGATACGATTGTAACTTCAGGTTTCGGTTCTTTTCCTCCTGGCATTCCTGTTGGCCGGGTAAGCAATGCCGGCATTGCCACAGGAGATAATTTTTTAACAATTGAAATCAATCTTTTTAACGATTTTAGTACCTTACAGTATGTTTACGTTATAAAAGATAAATTTGCCGAAGAGCAAAAAGCTTTAGAATCAAAATTACCAAATGAATAGCAGATTAGTCCTGATCAACATACTGAGGTGGTTTATCCTCCTTTTCATCCAGATTCTTCTGTTAAGAAATTTGAGCTTTTACAACCTGGCTACACCTTTCGTTTACGTTTTATTCCTACTCCTGCTTCCCTTTGGCGTCCCGAATCTGATCTTATATCTGATTGCTCTTGGTACCGGGCTGACTCTGGATGCTTTTTACGATACGCTAGGCGTTCATGCAGCAGCATGCGTAGCACTAACCTTTGTACGAATTACATTCATCTCAATCAGTGTTAACAGAGATGGCTTCGATGAACCCGAGCCTAGTTTAGGCAATATGGGATTTAAGTGGTTCTCCCTGTATGCCTTACTGTGTATATTTTCTCATCACCTGGTCCTTTTTGTACTGGAATCTTTCAAACCTGCGGAGCTTTCTTATACCCTGCTGCGCTGTTTAATGAGCGGGGCTTTTACCTGGCTGCTGATCATACTCATCGAATTCTTATTCTATAACAGGAGGCAACGCTAATGGATAACCTGTTTAGCCGTAAATACGTATTACAGGGGATTTTCATTGTCCTTGCCCTTGTCCTGATCGGCAAACTGTTTTATATGCAAGTGCTTAGCGATAAGTATTTCCTTTTATCCAATAACAATGTACTCAAGAAAATCTATACCTTCCCTGCCCGCGGAGTGATCTTTGACCGGAAAGGTAAAGTATTGGTACAAAATGAACCGGTATATGATTTACTCGTAATCCCTAACCAGGTTAAAGAATTTGATACACTGGAATTCTGTAATCTGATTGGCATTGATATGCCGGGCTTTAGAAAACGTTTTCATAAAGCGACCGTGCAATCCCGCTACCAGCCTTCAACCTTCGAAAAGCAATTGTCTGTTCAAACTTATGCAGCTCTGCAGGAAAAACTTTCCCGCTTTCCTGGCTTTTTTGTTCAGGGAAGAACGGTGAGACATTATCCCGATAGCGTTGCCGGACAATTTTTTGGCTATGTAAAAGAGGTAACCCAAAAGGACATAGACGACAACGATGGCTATTACCGCCCAGGTGATTATATTGGAAAAGCTGGCGTTGAAAAGCAATACAACGATGCACTGCGTGGAGAACGCGGGGTGATCAATATGTTGTATGATGCCAGGAACGTGCCCCAGGGCAGTTATCTTGAAGGCAAATTCGATACCCTGGCCAAATCCGGAGAAAAGGTCGTTTCATCCCTGGATATTGATATCCAGAAACTGGGTGAGCAACTGATGACCAATAAGGTTGGAAGTATTGTGGCCATAGAGCCTTCTACCGGTGAAGTTCTTGCTTTTGTGAGTAGCCCCGGGTATGACCCAAACCGCATGGTGGGTCGGCAGCAAGGCAACAACTATATGGATATTTTTGGACAGCCCAACCGTCCATTCCTGGTCAGACCAATTTCAGGCTATTACTCACCAGGCTCTTCCTTTAAGCCTTTGGATGACTTGATTGCCCTGCAGGAAGGCGTAATTACCCCGGATATGACTTTTAATTGCCCGGGAGTTTACTGGGCTGGTAACCATCCTGTAAAATGTGAACATGTAGATGGCAACATCAGTTTAAGAAGGGGTTTGGCCCGTTCCTGTAACGTGTATGCCTGCCATGTATTTCAGAAACTGATGACGCAAAGCCGTTTTAAAAATCAGAAACAGGCCTATGACGAATGGCAAGCCAAGGTGAGGAAATTCGGTTTAGGGCAGAAACTGGACATAGATATGCCTTTTGAACGTAAAGGGACCTTGTTTACTTCAGATCAATATACAAAAAGGTTTGGCAAGTACTGGCAATACACCACAGTGATCTCCCTGGCCATTGGACAGGGTGAAATGAGTGCAACACCTTTACAGATGGCAAATATTATGGCTATTATTGCCAACAAGGGCTATTATATCAAACCCCATCTGATCAAATCCATTGGCGACAGAAAGGTCATTAAAAAGGATTATGTTCAGAAGAACTATGTAGATGTGGATGCTGCCCATTTTGAACCCGTTATTGATGGTATGCAGGATGCGGTAAATGCACCTTGGGGAACAGCCAACGCCTCAAGGATCCCTAATATCATGATGTGCGGAAAGACCGGAACAGTACAGAACCCGCATGGAAAGAACCACTCGGTATTTATTGGTTTCGCCCCGAGGGATAATCCAAAAATTGCCATTGCTGTTATTGTAGAAAATGCAGGTTACGGTGGTACTTATGCGGCCCCGATTGCCAGTTACTTAACAGAAAAATATCTGACAGGTACCATTTCTGCCGGAAGAGCAGAAAAAGCAGAGGCGATGAAAAAAATAAGTGCCCTACCAGAACTGCCAAAGCCAAAGATCAAGGTTCTTCCAAAAAATGCCGACTCTGCCGGAAAACAGCCATCAGTTCCGGCCACTGCACCCCAAAGTAATACGGCCCTTAACACTAAAAATACAGCAGCTACACCATGATCAATCCGCAGCAAAGCAACAGATTCTTTTTTAATGTAGATTGGGTAACCATCCTGATTTATATTGCACTCTGTGCTGTGGGTTTTGTAAATATTTACGCTTCTAAATACAATCCTGAAATAAGTGATGTGTTCAATTTCAACAGTAACTATGGGAAACAGCTCATCTTTATTGGATCTGGTCTGATTCTGGGCTTCTCTATTTTATTGATGGATGCCAAATTCTTCAGCATATTTGCCCCGGTGATCTATGGAATCACCATGTTCCTGCTTCTGGTGGTACTGGTGGTTGGACGGAACGTTGGAGGGAACCAGGCCTGGATTCCACTGGGCTCCTTCCGTTTACAACCATCTGAGTTTGCTAAATTTGGTACAGCACTCTTGCTGGCCAGATACATCAGCTCTTTTAATCCTAAGCTGACCAATTTAAAATCCATACTTATTGCAGCTGCCATTATTCTCTTGCCAATGGCATTGATCATGCTCCAGCCAGATGCAGGATCAACATTGGTTTTCCTTTCTTTTATGTTCCCTTTGTACAGAGAAGGTTTGCCAGGCTATTTACTCGTTATTTTCTGGGGTGCCGTGGTTTTATTTATCCTGAATCTTTATCTTCAGCCCGTTATCCTGATCTCTTCCATCCTGATATTGGGAGGGCTTTTTGTGTATTTCAACAGAAAGAAAATGCAAAGGATGATCATGATTACGGTGATCACGATTTCTGCTATAGGCTATCTGTTTGTAGCTAAGATCTTGTTTGAAAAGGTGCTGCAGCCTCATCAGCGCACACGTATAGAATTGATCCTCGGACTTAAAACAGACCCTAAAGGTGCAGGTTATAATGTGAACCAGAGTAAAATTGCTATAGGTTCGGGTCAGGTACTGGGCAGAGGGTTTTTACTGGGTACACAGACCAAGTATGGTTATGTACCGGAACAGAGCACTGACTTTATTTTCTCCACTATTGGCGAGGAATGGGGTTTTGCCGGATGTTTTGTCGTGATTGGTTTGTATGTCTTCTTGCTGGTCAGGGTGGTCAATATTGCCGAACGACAGCGATCTGTGTTTTCCAGGGTATATGGGTACAGTATGGCCTGTATTATCTTTTTCCACGTATTTATAAACATCGGCATGGCTATAGGCTTAATGCCGGTTATAGGAATCCCCCTACCCCTCATTAGTTATGGAGGTTCTTCCCTGTGGAGTTTTACGGTATTGATTTTTATTTTTCTGAAACTGGATTCTAACCGGATGGGCTTTATTTAGCAGGGAAACGTCTGTTCAGTAACTCATAAAAACGATCTACGGTAGCCTGTTTCGACTTCCAGTCGTTCTTTACCGCATAGTTATTCTGCAGAAAGGCATCTGCTGTTTTAAAGTCGGGCATCTTATTGACCAGATCAATAACTTCAGCATAAGCCAGGTTATATCCGTTAAAAAGATCCTTAATATAAAGCAATTTATCGTTCAGACTAATGGCTTGCTTCAGATCTGCAACTTCTGCCTTGGCAGGCTCTGATTTCATACCGCCACCCAGTAGTTCGTTCAATGTAGGTTTCACCGGCGCATCAGGAATGGTGTTTTGCACCGGCTGTTGGTTCCGCTCCGCTATATCTTCTTTAAATAAGTCTTGCTGTTGTATACTTTCCTTCACTGGAGGTATTGGAGTCTCCACGATGTTCTGAACCGGAATTTCCTCAACAATTTTGTCTTCATTATCTACAAGAAAAGGTTCCGGCCCCACTTCATCCTCTTCTTCGGGAGCAGCAGCTTCTTCTTCTTTCTTCTCTCTGAGTTTTTGCTTCTGAGCAATGATGCGCTGCTCTTCTTCACTTAAAGGTCTGTCAAAAATATCACCAACCTCCCTCTCTTCGAATTCGAACTTATCAGATATCGGATGCTCGCTTAAAATAAATTCAAAAGTAGCAGGGTCTTTATCTAATTTAAATATCTCTTCGTTCAACACAGCCGTTGGAGGAGTTACTGCTACAGGCACTTCCTCCTGCAGATAAGGAACTTCAATCGAATCTTCTTCCTCTTTCCGAAGGGCAACAGGAATTTCTTCGGCTTCCTCTGCTTTTGCAGGAACAACTACTGGCTGCTCTGCGATAACTTCCTCATGTTGTACCTCAGGTTCCGGCTGTATTTTAGCTGCTGCAGCATGATTTGCCTTTCTCACAATCTGTACATGGTCAGTTAAGAAATTAGCATTAGCCAGAAATAACTCCAACTCTAATTCGTTGAGATTTTGAGGGTTTTGAGCTAAAAACTGGTATTGCTCCTGAAGTTCTGAAAGTATCAGTCCGATTTTTTTAAAAAGATCCTCTTGGTTCATCATAGATTAATAACGGTAAAATGGCTGTTTTATGTTGGTAACTTGACATTCAAAAGTACTACAAAATTTCGATATTAGCCGGCTCTAAAGATTCAACAGACAAGATGTTATTCAGCGAACAAAATTACAGCAGGGGAGCATACCGTGGGAGCATTGAAGTAATTTGCGGCTCTATGTTTTCCGGAAAGACAGAAGAGCTCATCAGAAGGCTTAAAAGGGCAGAAATTGCAAAATTAAAGGTAGAGATCTTTAAACCTAAAACCGATATCCGTTATGATGAAACCGCCGTGGTTTCCCATGACCTGAATTCCGTACAGTCTACCCCTGTTGACAACTCTTCAGCTATTCTTTTCCTGAATGCCGATACCCAGGTGGTTGGGATTGACGAAGCACAGTTCTTTGATGAAGATCTTCCTGAAGTCTGTAATAAATTAGCCGCCAAAGGCATCCGTGTAATTGTTGCTGGTCTGGATATGGACTTTTCGGGTAAGCCTTTCGGACCGATGCCAGCCTTAATGGCCATTGCTGAAATAGTGACCAAGGTACACGCAGTATGTGTATGCTGTGGTAGCCCGGCTATGTACTCTTACCGGAAAGTAGCCAGCGAGGCCAGGGTATTACTTGGAGAAAAGGAAAGCTACGAGCCAAGATGCCGTTACTGTTATAATACCAAAGATTAATTTCACCACAAGATTTTACCCAGTTCTTCCAGGAACAGCGTAGCTGCTTTTTTCTTGTATACCCCTTTTTGCCATAAGATAAAGGCTTGTTTATACCGTTCTTTACCGGCAATAGGAATAGCGATCAGGCTGTCCCAGGTTAAAATCGCTTTTTCGTTTAATATCGTGACCCAGGAAGTACTTTCAACCAGGGTGAGCAGGGAGTTAACCTCATTCATCTCTATCCTGATTTTAGGCTCAATGTTTTTCTTATTAAACAATTCATTCACATAATCCCGGGAGCTGAAGCCCTTGCCGGGAAGGATCAGTTCCAATGTTGCCAGTTCATTTACAGAGATTTTTTTAAGCGAGGCCAGGGGATTTTTCCTGGAGACCACCATCATGATCCTGGATGAAAAAAGGGGCTGCATTTCGAGCCCTTCATTATCAGATTCTTCATGAAAGGTTAAAATAATATCCAATTCTGCAGCTTTGAGTTTTAACTCCAGTAACTCGGGTGTACCGTACTCAATAAAAATCTTAATTCCCGGATACTTGGAAGAGAAGGGAGAAAGTGCTGGCAGGACCATAGAACTGAAAGCGTAGGTTACTCCGATCTTCAGATCACCCGCCTCCAGGTTATTGAGTTCATTGATGGCTTGCTTTGATCGCTTTACATCCTGTAGTATCTTTTTGGCATGCAACAGAAAAACACCCCCTGCTTCCGTAAGCCGGACATGTTTTCCAATCCGGTCAAAGAGCAACATTCCCAACTCCTCTTCCAGCTGTTTGATCTGCTGTGATAAAGTAGACTGGGTTACAAAACAAGCTGCCGCAGCTTCCGTAAAATGAAGGTATTCTGCCGCTTTTACAAAATAATTCAGTTGTCTGATCTCCATAATTAATCGTTAAAATTAATCAAAATCATTAAAACAATCAATTTTACAACTCGATTGTTTATGCCGAAATTTGTAATGTCTTTAAGACACCTGTGAAACATGAATATATTTAGATCTTTAAAGTACCGTAATTTCAAACTCTTTTTTTATGGCCAAAGCATTTCATTAATAGGAACATGGATGCAAAAAACAGCGGTAAGCTGGCTGGTATACCGCTTAACGGGATCCGCTCTTTTACTTGGTCTGGTGGCTTTTGCCAGTCTTATCCCCTCTCTTATCCTTTCCCCTTATGCAGGGAGTTTAATAGACAGACACAACCGTTATAAAATCCTGGTGATTACCCAGGTGATCTCCATGCTCCAGGCTGGTGCACTGGCTGCAATCATTTTCTTTAAGTTTTATAATATCCCATGTATTATCTTTCTAAGTTTGGTACAAGGAATTATCAATGCCTTTGATGTAACCTGCAGGCAATCTTTAATGGTTGAAATGGTAGATCAAAAAGAAGATCTTCCAAATGCCATAGCACTTAATTCGACCATGTCCAATATGGCCCGTATTGTAGGGCCTGCTTTTGCCGGGGTTATCCTCAGTACTTTCGGTGAAGACATTTGTTTTATTGGCAACTTCCTGAGCTACATCCCAGTACTGGCATGTATGTTTATGATGAAACTGAACCTTAGTGTGACCGAGAGGCCACAAAAAAGCATCTGGGTAGAGCTGGAAGAAGGTTTTAAATATGTATCGGGTGACCGTCAACTGAGCAGCATGATCTTGATGATTGGGGTAAGCAGCTTGTTCGTCATCCCCTTCAATACCCTCATGCCGATCTTCGCTAAAGATCTGTTTCATGGAAATGCAGGCACATTCAGCTGGTTCGAAAGTGCAGCAGGGCTGGGCTCCGTGATCAGCGCCATGTACCTGGCAAATTTAAGATCTGCGAAACCTTTAATGCGGATCATGGTGATTGCCAGTACCGTATTTGGCCTCAGCCTGATTCTTTTGGCCTATTCAGGAATTTTATCGCTGGCCTTGGTTTTTATGACCTTTAGCGGCCTTGGAATGATGGCACAGACTTCAGCAATCAACACGTATATACAAACACATACCATCCCAGCTATGAGGGCACGGGCCATCAGCTATTATATTATGGCCTATCAAGGGATGATCCCGATTGGAAGTTTGATCATTGGATGGACAGCACAAGCCTTTGGACCAAGACTGGCAGTTTGTCTCGCGGGCTTAATTGGTCTTTGTGCAACCGGACTATTCGTGGTCTACAAAACCAAACGCTCCGGCCGTCAAATCTCTATGCAAAGCTTGCTTCACCTTAGATAACTGCAGGCTCAAAATGTTTACGTACAGGCACTGCTTTTTTAGATTTTGACTTCTTCATCTTGTTCACCCAGATCAGTGTGCCTGTAACAGGCAAACTGGTCGCAATCAGGCAGGCAAAGAAATAAATAATCTTCGTAAACATTCCGTACAGTTCCCCGGTGTGAATCGCTTTTATCGACCCGGAAACACGCTGGTTAAAAGGCAGATCAGCAAAGCGTTCTGTTTTTATCACTTTTGCTGTATATTGATCCATCACAATACGGTCGGCTGCTGCAGGCGCAAAGAAGCCAATCTTTGTTTTACTGATATTCAATGCGGCACTGGAATCTGCAGGGAGATTCAGCAGGTAGTCTCCAGGATAATCCAATACCGTAGATGCGGCATGAAGGTAGTCTGCGATCAGGGGTTTTTCTGCCGCTCCAGCAGGAACCACCGATTGAGGTCCTCTTTTTTCTTTTTCCTTTTCCTGGGCATAGGTTCCAAGCATTTTCCTTAACCCGGTTCTGTACCAGTCAAAGCCCCATTGCGGACCTGTAGAGCCCATACAAAAAAGGAAAATACAAGCATAAAATCCAAGGGTATTGTGTAAGTCGTGGTTGGTTCTTTTCCAGCTTCCACTGGTTTTTACCTTAAAACCCTGTTTCCAGGATTTGATTTTCCTGGGTACCCAAAGTGCGATTCCCGAAAGCACACCTATGGTAAAGAGAATAGCCGAAACTCCAGTAATGTATCCCCCTAGTTTACGGTTATCCAATTCCCCAAAAATTGGCTTCTCAATTTTATCCAGCAACAACCATCTGTGCAAACTGAAAATAGTCGTCATGAAATTAACCGTTACTGATCTAACTTCTTTTGAATTGCCCAGTATCTGGGCGGTATAGGGATTCACATAATAGACAACAGGTTTAGCTTTCCCCTTTTCTTTACCCTCAGGCTTATCTGCTCTTTTATGTTCCCCTTTTTTCTTATCCCCTTCTTTTTTTCTTACACCAAACTGCCAGGAGCGTCCGGCATCAGCAGGTACCCTTAGGGAAACAACCTTTCCTTTACTTGCTGTTTCCACTGCAGCCAATAACTGTTCAGCAGACAGGACATGCTGACCTGCCTTTTGTTCAACCCTATACAATTCTGGTGTCGCAGCTTCCCGGATCTCATCGTTAAATACATAGATCGTTCCGCAGAAACAAACGACCAGCACAATCAACCCTATAGCGAGCCCAATCCATAAATGGACATCATTTAGAAATTTGCGCGTTTTTGCCCAGTTGGTATCCTTTTTCTTCATTAGATTTAGCTGATGGGAATTATTTGTTTCCCCAAAAATACTATTTGGAATTAAAATAAATAAGCCCAATCAAAAATAAAATTCAAAACAGCAGGCTTGGCACAGTTTTATACACTTTTTTAACGTAGAATCTTTTGGTATGCCCTCTTCTGTTGTTGCATCTATGAGTTATATCCCCGAAAGCGCTATTTTAAGGATTACTTATGTTTCGGGAAGGGTTTATGAATACAAGGATGTCCCCAGACATGTGTATGAAGCGATGAAAGCTGCAGGATCCAAGGGTAGATATTTAAATGAGTTCATTAAAGGACACTACGCTTATAAGCAAGTACTTGATTAGTTAATCCTTCCAAAATGGACACTATAAAAACAGCCTCTCCCACAAAGTACTATGTTATTGCCTGGGTTTTCGGACTCTTATTTTATTTTCTGGATTATGTGGTACGTTCTTCTCCAGCTGTCATGATTCCACAGCTTTCAGGGGCTTTTGGCGTCTCCACTGTTGGACTGGTTAGTATTGTCGGCACCTATTATTACACTTACTCTACCTGCAGTCTGATTGCAGGTATTGCTCTGGATAGATTTGGTGCTAAATATTCATTATTTGCCGGGGCCTTGATTCTTGGCCTGGGTTGCCTTCTTTTTGTAATTTCCAACTATTATACCGGGGTCACCGGCCGGTTACTGCAAGGGGCAGGCTGCGCCTTTGCTTTTCCTGGCTGTGTCTATCTGGCAACCAAAGGCTTTTCCCCAAGGTCCCTGGCTACGGCTATAGGTTTTACGCAATGCCTGGGTATGCTGGGTGGCTCTGCGGGTCAGTTTGTGGTAGGCCCACTGATGGAGAGGGGAATGGATGAAACCTATTTCTGGACTGCCACTGGTCTGATCACCATACTTGTTGCTGTCGGATTACTTCTTATTACGCCGCACAACAGACAGGAACATACGACATCGAAAGATCTCCATGCGCCGGGATTTTTAAGCCCTTACAAAGTAGTATTTTCCAACAAACAGTCCTGGCTTTGTGGCATTATATCTGGATTGCTTTTTGCGCCAACAACTATTTTTGCCATGACATGGGGAGTTGCATTTTTTCAAAAAGACCGGAACATGGACTTCCATACCGCAACTCTGGCCAGTGCAATGGTTGCTATGGGCTGGGTATTTGGTTGTCCGCTTTTAGGCTACCTGACCGACAAAATCGGCCGGCGTAAACCCGTTTTAATTGGGGGTGCCTTGCTAATGATCCTGAGTTTGATCCAATTGCTATTCCTTCCTGATCTTGTGCCTGCATTTGTGAGTACTTTTACTTTAGGTGTAGCTTCCGGAGCGGCGATGATCCCTTATTCTGTGATCAAAGAATCTAATCCTGACCACGTAAAAGGCAGTGCTACGGGTGCCATCAATTTCATCACGTTTGGAGTAACCACATTGCTCAGCCCTTTGTTCAGCAGGTTCTTTGGAAAAACCCTCGAAGCTGCTACAGACAAGACAGGCCATTTTCAATCTGCCGGCTTATTCTGGATTGCCGGAATTGGACTGGCCATTGTGGTTAGCCTGTTCCTAAAAGAAACAGGGCAAGGCGCAAACAAAGCACCAGTTAATCCCGTTACAGTTTAAAACAAATCATATTCACTTAAAAATACAGTCATGAGTAAAAAGGTTGCAGATCAAATTGTAGACATGCTGGCTGGCAATGGCATTAAAAGAATATATGCAGTTACCGGTGATAGTTTAAATGAACTGAATGATGCTGTCAGAAGAGACGGCCGCATTAAGTGGGTACACGTACGGAATGAAGAGGCCGGAGCTTTCGCAGCAGCGGCAGAGGCCGAGCTCAACGGCCTGGCCTGTTGTGCAGGAAGCAGCGGTCCCGGACATGTGCACCTGATTAACGGACTATACGATGCGCATCGTTCTGGTGTACCAGTTATTGCCATTGCTTCTACTTGTGCAACCCATGAATTTGGCACTGACTATTTCCAGGAGACAAATACCATCCGGCTATTTGATGACTGTAGTCATTACAACCAAATTGCCAATACTCCTATGCAGGCTGCAAGAATGCTTCAGGCAGCCATACAGCACGCCATTCATAAAAAAGGTGTTGCAGTATTTGGACTTCCTGGTGATGTGGCTTCCCTTCCTGCAGAAGAAAGTGTTGCTTCCACTCAAAATTACCTGAATACGCCGGTGATCCGTCCATCTGACGGAGAACTAAGCCAACTGGCAGAAATCCTGAACGCGGCATCTAAAGTGACCATCTTCTGCGGAATTGGTGCAGAAGCGGCACATGATGACGTAGTCGAACTGGCCCGCATTCTGAAAGCACCCATTGGTTATTCTTTCAGAGGAAAAATGGGGATTCAGTATGACAACCCCTACGAAGTGGGCATGACCGGCTTGCTGGGACTTCCAGCAGCTTATCACAGCATGCACGAAGCCGATGTATTACTCCTTTTGGGCACAGACTTTCCTTATGCACCCTTCATTCCTACAGACAAAAAGATCATACAGATTGATGATAAACCAGAAAAACTTGGCCGCCGCGCGAAACTGGACATGGGTTTATGCGGTAAGATAGAAGATACCCTGAAAGCGCTCTTCCCTTTACTCCAGGTCAAAAGTGATGATAGTTTCCTTAAAGCTCATCTTCATCTGTATGACAAGGTTAAGGAGAACCTGCTCACCTATGTAAATGACAATGGCAAAAAAGAAGCTATTCATCCTGAATTTGTAGCCTCTGTGATCAATGAACTAGCCAACAGGGATGCAATCTTCACGGTTGACACTGGAATGTGCTGTGTTTGGGGTGCGCGCTATATTGATGCTACCGGACAGAGAAAGCTCTTGGGTTCATTTAATCACGGGTCCATGGCCAATGCCATGCCAATGGCAATAGGTGCCGCCTTATCCAATCCAGACAGACAAGTGATTGCCCTATGTGGAGATGGAGGAATATCTATGCTTTTGGGAGATCTTGCCACCATAAAACAATACAACCTACCTGTTAAACTAGTTGTTTTTAACAATCGGGCTTTGGGTATGGTGAAACTGGAAATGGAAGTTGCAGGCCTTCCAGATAATGAAACGGATATGATAAACCCTGATTTTGCATTAGTGGCACAAGCCATGGGGTTCAAAGGAATTACAGTTACTGAGCCAGATCAGGTAAAAATTGCATTAACAGAGGCTTTCCAGCACGATGGGCCAGTACTGGTCAATGTATTTACAGATCCGGAAGCATTGGCTATGCCACCAAAAATAGAATTTGAACAAATGAAAGGATATGCAGTAACCATGGGAAAGATGATCCTGGGCGGAAAAATGGATGAGGTCCTTGCAACCGTAAAATCAAACTATAAACATTTAAAAGAAATGTTTTAAAAATTAAAGAAGTGGGTATTTTTTCGCCCACTTCTTTAAGTATTACCCTTCCTGCTATTCTGCATGAAGGCCGGTCGTAATTCCAAGACGGTTCCAGGAATTGATGGTGATGATGGCCATAATCACTTCTGTAAGATATTGCTGTCCGAGCAATTCCAGGGCATGGTCATAAACTGCATCAGACACCCCATGCTTAGACAACACAGTCATTTCTTCTGCCAAGGCCAGAATCGCACGCTCCTGCTTTGAATAAAAAGTAGCTTCTCTCCAGGCGTCCAGTAAATAGATTCTTTGTTCTGTTTCTCCAAGATTCCGGGCATCTTTGGTATGCATGTTTAAACAAAATGCACAACCATTTATTTGAGATACTCTGATCTTGATCAATTCTGCATGAATTTTATCTAAACTACTTTCGTTGAGGTATTTCTCTAGTCCAAGCATCGCTTTATAAGCTTTCGGATCCGATTCAGGTACTGATTTTCTTTTTGACATGATGTTAAATATTTTATTCAAATTTACCGCTGTTATGGACTAAATTAGCATCCAGTTTTTAAAAACCAAATAGTCCAGATGCTACCTTTTCCAACCTTTGTTTCACTCGACAGATCTTCAACGATTGCCTTGTATCTTCAAATATCAAACGGTCTTGTAAACGCGATCAGCTCAGGGCTTCTGACGCCTGGAGCGAGGCTTCCCGGAACCAGAGAACTGGCTAAATTACTGGATGTTCACAGAAAAACCATTATTGCCGCCTACGACGAACTTTATGCACAAAGCTGGATAGAGGTAGAACCTAAAAAGGGCGCCAGGGTGGCTCAAAACTTACCAGGACTTAAAGCCAGGTCCTGGAACAAGGAACCCAAAACCGGCTATGAAGGAAAAATGGCAGTTTCCTTTTACAGCTCTCCCCACAAAGTTCAGTTTCCGGTTTCCCCTGTCATTGCCCCCGATCTGGTGATCAATGAAGGACTCCCGGACACCAGACTAGCACCGCTAGACCTGCTTTTCAGAGAATACCGCAGCAGGCAAAAAAGTGCCTCTTCTAATAAGATGGTTCAGGGCCAGGCTACAGGTTCACTGTTTCTCAGAGAAAGCCTGGTTCCCTATCTGGCAGAAACCCGGGGGCTACATGTAGACAGTTCAAATATCATGATTACCCAGGGTGCACAAATGAGCATCTATCTGGCTGCGAACCTGCTTTTAAAAACAGGAGATAAAGTCATTGTTGCAGAACCAAGTTATTTTCTGGCCAATGCTGTTTTTGCACAGGCTGGGGCACAGATTTTACGTGTTCCTGTAGATGGCCAGGGCATGGACATTCAGGCAGTGGAACAACTTTGTGCAAAAAACAAGATCAGAATGCTATACGTAATTCCTCACCACCACCACCCCACCACAGTTACGTTAAGCCCGGAACGTCGTATGCATTTGCTGGAACTCGCCGCCCGGTATAATTTTGCCATTGTGGAAGATGATTATGACTACGATTTTCACTACACTTCAGCCCCCTATCTTCCACTGGCAAGCAGCAAGCATGAAGGGAGGATCATCTATATCGGATCCTTTTCCAAAACCTTATCTGCCAATGTACGGATCGGATTTATGATTGCTCCTTCCGGCTTTATCGAAGAAGCAGGAGACAGAAGACGCCTTATAGACCTTAGAAGCGATCAGCTACTAGGGGATGCACTAGCCGTACTCATTAATAACGGTGATATTGGCCGCTATTTAAAAAAAACAAATAAGACTTATCTGGAGCGCAGGGACCATTGCTGTAACTTGCTGGATCGGCATCTGAAAGATTTAGTAGAGTATCAGAAGCCTGATGGCGGCATGGCCATCTGGGTAAAATTTAAAGATTCATTACTTTTAAGAGACGTCGCTTTACGTGCTGCCATAAAAGGTTTACAGATTTCTGATGGCGAATTATACAATACGCATAAAATTTCCTACAATTCTTTAAGAATTGGCTTCGCCTCCCTAACCCCGGCAGAAATGGAAAAAGCAATATTGATCCTGAAAGAGGCAAGCAGATAATTTTTTTTAAAAAAAAATTATTTTTTTTTCTCCAAAAAACTTTCATCTAAATAATTCACCTTTAGAAACTTAACCCTTTGTAATGTATATTCATTCTCAATTAAAATCATTTCTTCAACTATTTATTTCAACTTTTTTTCAAATAAAATTTGGAGTTAAAAAAAAAGAAACTACATTTGCACTCCCAACCGAAGGGAATTACACAAAAACAAAATGGTGCGGTAGCTCAGTCGGTAGAGCAAAGGACTGAAAATCCTTGTGTCGCCGGTTCGATCCCGGCCCACACCACTTCAAAAGCCCCAGAGAAATCTGGGGCTTTTTTTGTTTCCCCGACGTTCATGACCATTAACGGAATTAAAGCACCTGCAAGGACTTCTCTTGTTGGCTTTAATTTTGCTATATATAAATTATAAACTATTTAAATAACGTTTCTAGCTCTTAACAAAACAATATGGGTTACCAGGATCATAAATGCCGTAAGTGTGGAACAGATTTCCACTATCAGGTGCCACGCTCCTTTTTTTTAAAACATGTGCTGGGTTTTCTGCCGGTAAGAATCTATTGGTGTCCAAAGTGCACCACCAACCGGTATGTCTGGATCAAATAGATCCAGTCATTTCATACATCGGTTAATTGTAAATTTTAAGAATTTTTAAGCCTCCTGATTTTAACTATTTAATTGGGCAACAACAACTATAGGCCGAATTTTATTTAAAACTCTTCTAAATTTCACATTTTATGCATGCATAATAATCTTGTTTTACGTGAATTAGCTTAACTTAGCGTGACCAAAGATATTGAAGAATGATAGCACAAATCCTGTTTATAGCCCTCTTTATTGCTGCTGTAGCCTTATTCAGCTATAATGCAAAAAAAGTGGTCCGCAACATTCGCCTCGGTAAGCCAGCGGACCGTTCAGATCAACCGCAAAAAAGATTGATGACCATGCTTAAGGTGGCCTTTGGTCAGACGAAAATGTTCTTCCGTCCTATTCCTGCTTTTCTCCACTTATTGGTATACGCAGGCTTTGTTATTGTAAACATAGAAGTGCTGGAAATCATGATCGATGGAGTAGCCGGTACCCATAGAATCTTTCATGGCCTCGGTGGCTTATACAATGTCCTTATTGGGGCATTTGAATTTCTCGCTTTAGGCGTTTGGATATCCTGTGCATTGTTTTTAATCCGCAGAAATGTACTTAAGCTAAAAAGATTCAGTGGTGTAGAGATGACCAGCTGGCCTAAATCAGATGCAAATTATATCCTGATCACAGAAATCCTGTTGATGACTGCTTTTTTGACGATGAATGCTGCCGATGCGAAATTACAAGCATTGGGCTACGGACATTACGTGACCGCAGGTGCTTTTCCCGTGAGCCAGTTCCTTCAAAATCTATTACCGGATAGTGCTTCTTCCCTGGTGACCATTGAACGCGGCTGCTGGTGGTTCCATATCATTGGTATTCTGGCCTTCCTGAATTATTTACCCTATTCAAAACATTTCCATATTCTTTTTGCCTTTCCAAATACTTATTTCTCCAATCTGGAGCCAAAAGGCGAATTCAGCAATATGCAAAGTGTAACCAATGAGGTGAAAGCCATGCTGGATCCGTCTTTTACACCGGAGCCAGCAGAACCTGGACGTTTTGGCGCTAAGGATGTAAATGACCTGAGCTGGGTTAATCTGATGAATGCTTATACCTGCACTGAATGTGGCCGCTGTACTTCGGTATGCCCGGCCAACATTACCGGCAAATTACTTTCACCAAGAAAGATCATGATGGATACCCGCGACAGGTTAACTGAAGTTGGAAAAAACATAGATAAGTCTGGAAATGGATTTGATGATGGTAAATCTTTATTAGATACTTATATTAGCCGGGAAGAAATTTGGGCTTGTACCAGTTGTAATGCCTGTACCAATGCCTGCCCGATCAATATCGATCCACTGGCCATTATCACCGAACTGAGAAGATATGCCGTAATGGAAGAATCTCAGTCTCCTGCAAGCTTAAATGCGATGATGGGTAATATTGAAAATAACGGTGCGCCCTGGAAATATTCTCCTGCAGATCGTTTGAACTGGGCTAAAGAAAACTAAAAGAGCTGAAGATGAGCGAGCAATTAAACTTTGAAGTGCCAACAATGGCAGAACTAATAGCCAAAGGCGAAGAACCAGAGATTTTATTTTGGGTAGGCTGTGCCGGCAGCTATGATGAACGCGCACAGAAAACTACCCGTGATATCTGTAAGATCCTACATCATGTTGGTTTAAAATATGCCGTATTAGGTACGGAAGAAAGTTGCACAGGAGACCCTGCTAAACGCGCAGGCAATGAATTCCTGTTCCAGATGCAAGCAATGACCAATATTGAGGTATTGAACGGCTACAACATCAAAAAAATTGTAACCGGCTGCCCGCATTGCTTTAACACGATAAAAAATGAATATCCGGGATTGGGCGGCAGCTATGAAGTAATCCATCATACCCAGCTTATACAGCAATTGATAGACGAAGGAAAGCTGAAAGCTGAAGGTGGCGAAAGTTTCAAGGGCAAAAAGATCACTTATCATGACCCTTGTTATCTGGGCCGTGGAAATGATGTATATGAAGCACCCCGCAAGGCCCTGGAGGTCTTGGATGCCCAGCTTGTCGAAATGAAACGCTGTAAATCTAATGGTCTTTGTTGCGGTGCAGGTGGCGCCCAGATGTTTAAAGAACCCGAAAAAGGCAATAAGGACATCAATATCGAACGCATTGAGGAAGCATTGGAAACCAATCCACAAATCGTCGCTGCATCCTGCCCTTTCTGTATGACGATGCTGAGTGATGGTGTGAAATTGAAGGACCAGTCAGAAAATGTAAAGGTCCTGGACATCGCAGAAATAACAGCCAGAGCAAATGGATTGTAATACGCTCTTTATAACTTCCCTGAATTCCGGAAGTAACGGAAACTGCTACTATGTGGGAAATCATGAAGAGGCCGTTTTAATCGATGCCGGTATTTCCTGCAAGGAAACAGAGATCAGAATGAACCGGCTGGGATTATCCATGCATAGCATTAAGGCTATTTTCATCTCCCATGAACACTCCGATCACATCAGAGGACTGACTGTTCTGGCAAAAAAATACCAGCTTCCGGTTTATATTACCGCAGGAACCTTATTAAATTGTAAACTAAAACTAAAAGATGACCTGATCAGGCCGCTAAGTGGAGCACAAACTATTCATATTGGCAACCTGAGCATCAGCTCTTTTCCAAAAATTCATGATGCAGCAGAACCACATAGTTTTATGGTGGCTTGCGGCGAAACCAGAGTTGGGATATTCACTGATCTCGGTGTTGTTTGTGAACAGTTGATACACCACTTTAGGCAATGCCATGCAGCCTTTCTGGAGGCCAACTACGACGAAGATATGCTTCATCAGGGAAGTTATCCCTACTATCTAAAAAGACGCATTAGCGGCGGACAGGGCCACTTATCCAATAGACAGGCACTGGCACTTTTCCTGGAACATAAGCCTGCCCATATGTCTCATTTACTGCTGGCTCACCTTTCCCGGGACAATAACGCCCCCGAGCTGGTTCAGGAGCTATTCAACCTTCATGCCCATGGCACCCAGGTTGTGGTAGCATCCAGATATGAAGAGAGCCCTGTTTTTACTATCGGGCAGCCAGTTGGACATTCATCCGGTGAAAACGCGCCGACACTTCTGCAAGATCTTCAGGTTCCATATCCTTCAGCGGGATAGAGAGAAAGGAAGCCATACTGTCGATATCTCCTTTTTTGTCATTATAGGTTTGTACAATAACATCTTCACCGCTGGTCCGCATAAATAAACGTCCGTTTTTTACAGTGCCATAATAATCCAGGTCTTTAAATTTACTGAAGTTGAAAGAAAAATATTCTATCTTTCCATTGTTGAAATGTCGCTTATACCTGCAAAACCCATTGTTGGTAACATAGAGCTCATATTGCTTAACATCTGCACCCTGATGGCTGATGTCATAATGATCTGTTAATTTCTTCTGAACATACAGCGCCTCTTCATCGATCAGGTTTGATGCACAAAAGGCACACAAAACCAGCCCTGAACAAGCTAATACCACTGATTTTAAGTTTATTGTAAACTTTTTCATTGCGTCAGGCATTTACTTATCCTAATTTAAATAAAATGTTAAATTTGTAGTATGAGTTTTTCTCCACAATCTAAAGTTTGGGTTTACCAAAGCGACCGTGAATTTAGCAGCACAGAGGTTGCCGCAATTCAACAACAACTGAATGCCTTTACTGAGCAATGGAAGGCACATGGCCATCAGCTAAAAGCAAAAGCAGAGGTTATTTACAATTTTTTTATTGTTATCACTGTAGATGAAGCCTCAGCCGGGGTAACCGGGTGCTCTATTGATGCTTCTGTACGCGTATTGAAAGACATCGAGCAAACCTATAAGGTTGATCTGTTCAACCGGTTCAATATGGCTTTCAAAATTGACGGAAGAGTAGCAGTCAACAATAAAGAAGATTTCGAAACACTGGTCAATATCAAAAAGATCGGACCCAAAACCATTGTATTCAATAACCTGGTTCAAACCCTGGAAGAATTTGAGACCAAATGGGAGGTACCTTTTGAAAAAAGCTGGCACAACACGCTGTTTGCACATCTGTTGTAACCAGCAATTTTGATTATTTGAGTTTAAACTGATCTCCTTGTGTATAAATGGAAAATTTGAGGCCATCCATTTTAATCAGGTGATTTTTGTCTGCCTTTAAGTTAACCGGGTCTGCTATCCTTAAGACC
The DNA here is from genome assembly GCF_003061025.1 of Pedobacter sp. HMWF019. Classification (GTDB taxonomy): domain Bacteria; phylum Bacteroidota; class Bacteroidia; order Sphingobacteriales; family Sphingobacteriaceae; genus Pedobacter. The sequence goes on from NZ_QAIL01000024.1 coordinate 23,796, forward strand.
TGGCTGGTGCCGGCAATTTTAACTGTTTTCCCATGGATGATGATGGCAGTATCTTCATCTATACCAATACAGTCGAAATCCGGATGAGCGTTTAAGGCCGATAATAATCTATTGTAGCGGCTCCGTTTCATAAAGTGCTGGTCAATAATCACTGTTTCAACCAGCCCCATACCTTCTTCGAATTCTACATTTCCATCCCATAACTTATCAAACGTCGCATGATAAGTGGTATCGCCAAGCAATTGCTCACCGGTAATCATATACTTACTCATCACAGCCGCCCCTGCACTTGTACCCGCAACGGTAGCGCCGTTTTGATAAGCCTGGTGGATGGCTTTATACACCGGGGTATGCAGAACAACCTTCATAAAACGATTCTGGTCGCCTCCAGTAATAAAAATCAGCTTTGCTCCTTTTAAAGAATCCAGCCATTGCTGGTTATTGACTGTAGATGCATCAAAATTCAGGCAGCCAATAGCATTAACGGAAGCTGCCGACAGCTGTTTGGAAATAGATTTGAAAGAAGCTTCCGGTTCCCCACTCGACATAGGAAGTACGATCATGTAATCTTTCTCTTTTAACCCGGCTGTTTTAATCAGCGTTTGAACCAGTTCTGCCGAACGAAGCCCCCCACCAACAATAAAAAGGTTGCCTTTAGCCGCAGTACCGGATTGTGCCCAGCCTTTTGCTCCAATGAATAACAATAGGACAGCCAGAATAAGTGGCCTGAAAATTCTATAATTCATCTGTCTGTTTATTTATAGATTTGAATTTCTATTTTACCCTCTGCAGTAACTGTTCCCCTGTACATTCCTTCGGTATTGAATGGCATAGCTACATTTCCCTTTCTGTCCATAGCAATTAGTCCACCATCACCTCCCATTTTCCCTACTTTGTCCAGCACAGCCTTTGATGCGTCTGATACAGACATTTTCTTATACTCCATCATCGCTGAGATATCATGCGCTACAACATTACGGATATAGAATTCTCCCCAACCGGTACAGGAAATCCCTGCGGTTTCGTTATTGGCATAGGTCCCTGCGCCAATGATGGGAGAATCACCAACCCTTCCATATTTCTTATTGGTCATCCCTCCTGTAGAGGTACCTGCGGCCAGATTCCCCATATGGTCTAGTGCCACAGCGCCTACTGTTCCAAATTTATAATCTCTGTTGATGGTCCCCAGTTTCATAGATTTTTTACTTCCATGATCGAGCACCGCTTTTACAGAATCCTCTTTAATAGCTTCCTGCAATCCTTTCCAGCGCTCTTCAGTAAAGAAATATTTAGGATCAACAATCGTCAATCCCGCCTGTTTCGCAAAAGCTTCCGCTCCGGGACCAACCATCATCACATGTTCAGATTTCTCCATCACTGCCCTTGCTGCACTAATTGGATTACGGATCACGGTCACTCCTGCCACTGCACCAGCCATCAACGTTTTACCATCCATGATCGCTGCATCCATTTCATTCCTGCCATCGTGTGTAAAAACTGCACCTTTGCCTGCATTAAACAAAGGAGAATCTTCCAACACATGAATTGCAGCTTCTACCGCATCTAAACTGGTCTTACCGGCTTTGATCAGTTCATAGCCTTTTTGAAGCGCCAGGGTCAAAGCAGCTGTATAAGCAGCTTCTTTTTCAGGCGTCATGTTCTTTTTAAGGATCGTCCCTGCGCCGCCGTGGATCACCATTACATATTTTTGCTGCGCATAAGTGGTCAGGCAAGTACATAATAAGAGTACCACAAAACAATAACTGAATTTCAATTTCATATTCTTTAGTTTAATACAATGGGTTCTGGATCATATTGGAATTGGCTCTGATTTCTGCATTAGGGATTGGATAAACGTATTCTTTAGTCCCAGGCGATAAAGTAACTGCACCAAGTGCATTGGTCGCATCGGCAGGCTCTCTGGTAATCGGTAAATTGTTACGCCTCAAATCAAAAAAGCGATGCCCTTCAAAAGGCAGTTCTTTATATCTTTCCAACAGAATAGTATTGAGCAACGTTGCTTTATCTGCAAAATTAACGGAGGCATAACCATCAATACGAGCTGAACGTAAAGCATTTAAATCTGCCGCGCCAAGATCCAGACTGTTTTTCTGTGCATAAGCTTCCGCCCGGATCAGGTACATCTCTCCTGTTCTGTACAATTTAATATCTGTTAGGTTTGGCAGACCGGAACTTCCAGAAAGATATTTATTGACCATGTAATTAGATTTACCAATCCCACGGGTATTGTCAAATTTAATATAGGCTCTGTACCGTACATCATTAACTTTGTCATAGGTATTGATCAGTTCAAAAGCAGGCGCATATAATACAATGTTTTTGATGTCATAATAAAAATCGCCCAGACGTTCCGAATCACTTTCTACCCTTTTAAGTTTCCAGATCACTTCGTCATTGCTCGCATCCGTCCAAATGCCAGTAAATGTATTGCTGCTGGCAAGCGGAGTCGCATTAATAACCTCTGTACTGTATTTTACAGCATCATCCCAGTTTTTCTCATATATGGCTACACGTGCCTGAATGGCGGAAACAGCTTGTAATGTAATTCTTGTATTGTCGGTAAACGAAGACGGAATCAGTGATTTTGCAGCAAGCAAGTCAGCCTTAATCTTGGCCACCGTTTCACTAAAACTCAGTCTGGAAGGCTTAGAAACCACCGAAGTTTCCATATAGGGAACACCCATTGCCGAAGCTTCATATTTAGAGGCAAAATTCCTAAGCAATTCAAAATGGCTATAGGCGCGTAAAGCCAAAAGTTCTCCTTTGTATTGGTTCTTGATCCCCGCATCTGCCGGTTTAGAACTCACTTTATCCACATAGTTCAAAACGCGGTTAACCCGGTCTATGGTCACATATCCATAGGCCCATCCCGCAGTGATCGTTCCGCTGCTGCCATCGTATTGCCAGCGGTAAGTGGCCACACCACGGCCAGTACTGTTTTCTCCAGGCAAGGTACATTCGTCAGAAGTTAGAGATACATTGGTTATGGTTGTTCCGCTAAGTGAGGCATATGCACCTAACAAGCCACTGTTCAAATCAGCTACAGTCTGATAAGCTTTGGCATCATCAATGGTATCAGTGGGCTGGATATCCAGTTCCTTACTGCAGGAAGACACCACAATACCAATCAAGATTACAGTGTAAAGAAAGAATTTATTGTTGTTTAACATGATCGCAGGATTAGAAATTAACATTTAAACCAAGGGTGTAGGTTCTGGAATTCGGATAATCAAACATGGCCTCGCCATTACTGTCTTCCGGATCAAAACCCTTCCATTTTGTCCAGGTCAGTAAGTTACTACCTTGAACGAATACGCTCACCCCACTGATAAATTTAGTGCGGGAAAGCAAAGACTTCGGAAACGCATAACTTAAGTTTACATTTCTGAGCCTGATGTATGAAGCATCCTGAATATCTTTTGAAGAGTAGCTCCTTTTGGCATCAAACCTTGGCAGCAGAGCCTGATCACCAGGTTTTTCCCATCTGTCGTACAACATTCTAACCGATTGGTTACTGGTTGCAAAACTTGGGTTTTCATTGTAATAATCTTCATTATTATAACGGTACACATGATTTGCAAAACTGAACAAGGCCGTTAATGATAGTCCTTTATAATTTAACATGGTATTAAAGCCTCCTGTAAACGGGGGATAAAGCGAGCCAAACTGAGCCACGCTCATGGTGGTCGCGTTATAATCGGTTGTTTTAACACCCTCTTTGGTATAATATAAAGGATCTCCCGTCTGAGGATCCACACCTGCCCATTTGGGTGCATATTGCGAACCGAATGGCAGGCCTACCTGTACAAATTCGGAGTCGTGCAGCTCAAAGCCCTCCGACCCGCCCAAAGAAGTTACCCGGTTTTGGTTGTAGGCAAAATTAAAACCAACATTCCATTTCAGGTCTGTGTTGCGGATCACATCTACTTTAAAGTCAACTTCAACCCCTCTGTTACGCATCGAACCAGCATTCAGATTTAATACATCAACACCCGAAGTCAGGGATACCGGAAGATCCAGGAAAAGGTTTTTGGTCACCTTACTGTATACATCTGTGGTTAAATGGATACGGTTGTTCCAGATGTCGAGATCAAACCCGGCATTAAAATCCTTGGCATATTCCCAGTCGTAGTTTGCATTTCCATAGGCATAAGGATAAATCCCGCTGTTCCCTCCATAAGTAGTGGTAGAATAGGTAGACAAATACGTGAAATTACCGGGAAAAGGACTGGCTGTAGTACCGTAACTTACCCTGAACCGCAGGTCATTGATCAACTCATTTGAAGCCAGGAAGTTTTCTTTCTTCATATTCCAGGCTGCACCCAGCGAATAAAATCCATGCCATCTGTTTTTGGCAGGTAAAGTAGAAGAACCGTCATAACGGTAACTGGCATTTAAGGTATACCGGTCATCAAAGGTATATCTTCCCAAAGCAATATAGGAGATCAATGCATTTCTGGTACGTCCTCCACTAAATTCGGGAATAAAATTATTGTCAGACGTCCCTGGAGTGGCACCTGCCGGTGTTCCCTGTAAGCGGGGGTCTATACCATAAGCCTTGTAGCCGAAATTACGGTAATGTTGTTTTGTAATTTCATAGAGCGCTGTCAGTTCAAAATTGTGTTTGTCTATCGTTTTCTGGTAAGTTAATCCAGATGTAGAGATCATGGAGAAATTACGTTTTAAGCCTTCACCAAAACTTCCCTTTTCCCCATTTTCGTTCGATCCGGAATAAGAATCCGGATTAACTGAATTCTCTGTGGTCGTTTCTCTGAAATCTATCCCCAGTCTGGTCTTCGCTGTCAGTTCAGGTGTGATCTTATAGTTTAAAGAAGCGCTCAGCAAGGTTTTGTACTGGTTGTCCTTACTTGTGGTATTCAACATCCTTTCCAGTGCATTGCTTCCCTCTCTCTGATCGTAGATTTCGTACTGATCTTCATTGCCATAATGTACCAGAGTTCCGTCTGAAGCATATGGATTTTCATAAGGCAAAGCATAGAAAAGGGCCGCCAAAGGATTGACACCCCTGCTTGAACCTTCCCGTTCTATATAACTAGACTCAGAATAACCCAGGCTGGTATTGATACTTCCAGAAAACTTACCTGCATTAAAATCCACATTGTTTCTCAAAGAGTAGCGCTGAAGCCCTGACCTCACCGCTATTCCATCTTGTTTATAATAATTCAGGGAACTGTAAAAACGTACATTTTCATTTCCACCACTGGCATCTACCTGCTGTTCCATAAATTTACCTGTGCGAAAAAAGATATCTTTCCAATTGGTATTGATCTTTCCAATGCTATCCAGGATAAAATCTGCGCGCTGTTTTTCAGCCGTTGTCTTTGTGGCATAATCCGGATTGTTCTTAGAGAATGTCCAGCCTGGCCCAATATCGGATCCGGTTTCCCGGCCAACCTCTTCTTCAAACTGCAGGCGTTGCGTGGTGTTCATCATGTCAAATTTTGGTGAGGTCAGCTTTGAAATTCCATACTGGGATTTATAATTGAACTGAACTTTGCCAGATTTCCCCTTTTTAGTGGTGATGACAATCACCCCATTTGCGCCTTTAGAACCATACTGCGCTTTGGAGGTCGCATCTTTCAAAACCGTCACCGATTCAAAATCAGAAGGATTTAAGGTTTGAAAATAATCGGCTTCTATAGGCACGCCATCTACAATATACAGTGGGGAGGTGGTTCCGTTAATGGTACCTACACCCCTTAAAATCACTGTAGCACTCGTACCCGGTTGTCCGGAACCAGAAGACACCTGTAATCCAGGTACCCTGCCCTGTAAAATCTGATCAAAGGTAGATAACGGCACCTGGCTCATTTCTTTTCCCGTAACCAGAGAAGAAGAAGAAGCCGATTGTTCTTTCTTGTAATTGGTGTATCCTGTCACCGTTACTTCCTGCAGACTCTGACTGTCGGTTTTAAGGACAACATCAATCACCTTCCTTGCACCAATTTGCTGGACCTGCCGGGTATAACCTATAAAAGAAAACTCAAGGCTGGCCGCCGCATCAGCTATCCGTATCGAATACTGACCATTTACATCTGTGGCAACGGCCACAGTGGAACCTGAAACCTTTACCGAAACCCCAGGCAGAGGAAGACCGGTTTCGTCCACGACTTTCCCGGTGATCACTACATCTTTTCTCTCCTGAGGCAAGGTTGGATAAATGACGACAAGGTTACTCTCCTTTAGGCTATAGGTAAGCCGTGTGTCCTTAAGGATCTGACCCAGTGCCTCCTCCAGGGAAACCTCTCTCACGTCCAATGAGGTCTTGTTATTGATGGCCTCGGTATTGTTACTGTACACAAAACGATACTCCGTTTGTTTTTCTATCGCTTTCAGCAAGACTTTAACACTTGTTCCGCTTGCTTTTAAAGTGATTTTCTGCTGGGCAAATCCGGCAGCAGAAACCTGCATGCCTAAGAAGAGCAGCATACAGCCTGTGATTTTGATACTTAGCCATATCCTGCTGGTTAAGGAATATTGACCAAATTGTTCTAAAAGTAGGTGTTTTCTCATAGTTGTTTGGTTTGGTTGTGGTTAGTTTGGGTTATTTTGTCAACACAATACGGTTGCTTTCTGTTCTGAAATGGAAAGGATAAGATAGTTGCAGGGCCTCCAGTGTTTTCAAAATAGTTTCGTTTTCAAAAACACCTGAGTAATGGTAGTTTCCGACCTCCTCATCTGCAATAACGATTTGAATTCCATACCAATCCTGAAGTTTTCTGGCAATAACAGAAAGTGGAAGGTTATCGATATCAAGTCGTTTCTTAATCCATTGGATCTCTTCCGGCTCCTTTGACAAGCCTTTAGTTTGTAGTTCTGATATTTTATACGCCTTCTTAACCGCTGCCTCCGAATGCTGCTCCGGCAAATACCTGGTCAGCAGCTTCTGATTAGGCTTTAGCACCACAAAATAGCCCGGAAGTTGCCTGGAATCTATACGTACACTTCCGCGGATCAGTGCAGTTTCCATAGATTTTGACCCCTGGTAAGCTTTTACATTAAAAGAAGTCCCGAGGACTTTGATGTCGTTAAAAGCAGTATGTACAATAAAAGGGTGTGCGGAGTCGTGCTTAACGTCAAAGAAAGCTTCACCATTTAACCAAAGTTCTCGGTTTTCCTGATCAAAATCTTTCAAAAGACTGATAGCACTTTCCCTGGCCAGGGTAATGACAGTGCCATCTTTAAGTACAATCGTTTTCCGTAATGCTTTTCCAGAAGAAAAGCGTTCTCCTCCCTGATAAATATTGCTGATCTGATTTTCAAAGGGATGACGGAAAAGATAAACTAATATAAAGGCCATCAGGATGGCGGCAGCGATACCAGAATACCAATAAAAAGAACCGCTTCTGATGCGTGTTGTTACTAAAGCAGCTGGTTCCGATTCACCTTCGGTCATAAAATGCTCTTTAAAAATCCCATTTTGAGTTAAACCTTCCTTTAATTGTTCCAGTTGCGCTGCCCGATTGCCCTGCTCTGCATTCAACAGATGAACCAGACGTCTGGCTTCTGCTACTTCAGGAAGCTTATGTGGCAAACGGATAAGCCACTCTTTCCAGAACAATTCATCTTTCAAGTCCGTCCCGAGGCAATAACGCTGGAAAGATTCGCTACAAACAAGGTCTTCTACATTAAAATTATCTTCTGGAATTTGCATAGCAAGAGGCTTTACTATACAGACGGAGAAATCCTATATTTTTCCTAAGGAATTTTTTGTTTTTTTTATGGCACTTACTTCAGCAGCCTTCTAAGCACTTTAATGGCATCATAAATGGTATTATAAGAAGTTTTTATAGTTTGAGAAGTCCGCTCTGCGATTTGCTCATAGCTCAATCCCTCGAAAAATTTCAGCCGGACCAATTCCATCTGCCTTGGGCTGAGCTGCTGAATAGCCAGGCCTAGTTTCTTTTTCAGATCATCATCCTGCTGCACACGAATCAGAATCTCCTCATAAGGCAGTTCTTCTTCCTCCGCAATCATTTTACTCAGGGCATTATTGGTACGATCCTGGTAAAAGATCTGGTCGAGGATACACCTTTTTAGCGTGGTCATCAAATAAGATCTAACATGGTCTACCTGTGGAAGACGGGAGCGTTTTTCCCATATGTTCAAAAATATCTGATTGACCGCATCTTTAACCAGTTCGTGGTCGGGATGTATTTTCAAGCCATAACGGATCAAATGAAAGTACATGAGGTTGTACAATTCAAATAGCGCCTGCTTGTCGCCCAGTCGCATTTGTTCCCAGAACTTACGGTCATCTTCTTCAAAAAGCATATTTGCTTCTGAAGATAGGAAAACCGAATCAGAAATCCACATGTATCCTGGCCCTAATTCCCCATTTGGGTACATCCGGGTGATCCAGGTAGGTAAATCTCCGCACATAGTCAACACGAAGAATTTTAAAGATGTTTGAAATACCAATGCTGCCTTCCATATAAGGTGTCCGATCCAGTGCAAAAGAAGTTTGCCTGTTTTCGCGATCGCGCTGAAAACGAAAAAGATCAGGATCATTTTGTGGCAGGTTCTTGGCTGAAATACCACCATACAAAATTTTGAACGAGGCAACTTCACGAAGCTGCAGCTTTTTAACCAGAGGGATTTTGTTAAAAAAGAATCCGTTAAAGGCATGATCAATATGCAAACTGGCATAACGATCGCTCATAAACTCCATAAAATTCATCAGATTATAGGATTGCGGCTGATAGGCGTAGGTCTGATTCGCCCGGTGAATCACCAGCAAGGGAAAAGGTACCTTACCAAAAACAGCTCCCCCTTCCAGCATCAGGTCGGAATGTCCAAATGGAGCCACATATAACCTCTTAAAAATATTCAGAGAAAGGTTCTGGTAGTTGTAATCACCGCCAAGGAGACCTTTGAAACCCGCGCCTGCTCGTAATGTAAATATGGGGAACTCATTTCTTATAGGCCTGCGAAAACGCTTGCCCTGGTAAAACTGCTCATGAGGTGCCCATCGCAACTCTGTCACAAATTCAGAAAGCTGGATACTTTTGACAATCCTGTCTTCCTCATTCGCTGTCCTGAAAACCAATCCGCCCGCAGGATCAAGTTCCTGGTTCCTGTAGCCGGCGCGCAGAGAGAAGTGATCTTTAGTTTCCTGAAAATATTCTGCAGACCATTTTCGGTTATACAGCCATTTATCATTTAAACCTCTTTTAAACGACAGCAAAAAGTTGTCATCCTCTATAAAATTCAGATCCTGCCCCGGAATTTGAGTCTCATAGCTATGCCTAAGTGTAAAAGTACTTACGGGAAATTGGTAAACGCCTGAAGGTTTAAAAGAATAGGTGGCACCCAAAGCATATTTCCATTGCTCGTCACGAAGGCCATAAGCAAGATGCCCTTCCAGTACCACTTTCTGACTAAAGTCATCATTTGTCCGCCCACTAATCCTGAACCGCCGACCCTCTACATGGTTAAAGCTATAAAATGACCCAACAGGGCCGATATCAATAAAGCCTACCTTCTGATATCCCGACAAGACAAAGGCGGTAAATCCCATCATGGTCTTGAACCTGGAAGATTGCTTTAAGCTGTCGATATTCTTATAAGCATTTTTTTCCAGCGGAGACAATTCTTCAGGCCGGCTAAAAGGAAGGTTTTGAGCACTTGTTCCGGAACCTGGGAAATCTTCCAAATCTTGCACGGCCAAACCAATCCGGTAGTCGTCGTTTAAAATAGTCTTTTCTCCAAAAATACTGTACTTCCCTTTAAATAGACCGAGATCCATGGCCATTACACTTTTAGAGATATGGTATTTACCATCCAGGGCAGATGCATAACTGACCTTAATCTGAAGATCCTTAACCCAATTGAGATTGATCTCCTTGTTGATAGACAGACTGGCGTGCTGAACCGCATAACGACCATCCAGGCTAATATAAAGTTCTCCCATAAACAGGATGTCCTGCTTATTTCTGGGGCTAAACATCAGGTGTACTACAGGCACTCCATCACGCTTCAGGCTATCTATAATGAAATATTTATAAAACTCAGGCGCCAGTGGAGCCACCGGGCTCAGAAATTTCTGCCCTCCAAGGCCGATATCGTGTTCATAAATATCTATAGGCTGATAAATCCTTTCCAGGTATTGATCAATACCATCTTCATCAAAATATTGATCAATCCTGGATTCCTTACGGTCTAAAAACTTCACTTTATCCTTATCCGCTTGTTCCTTCCGGATATGCTGGCTTAACTTTTCCTGCATAAAAACAGGAACCAGCGTTTTTCCAGGCTGAAGAATAGTATCTGCCGTTTTCGCTAAAAAAGGAAATTTGCTTAAAAGGGAAGATTTTGATCTCAATTCATTTGGTATACTGATCGACAGATTCAATTTTTCATACTGCCTGAAACTTATTTCCTGGTTTGAAGGACCAATATTCTGTTCTTTATGTGCAATCACTTTCCGAATCAACTCCACAGCTTCATTGCCCCGGTTTTTATAGCGGGGCCGTTGACTGGCCTGAATATTTACCCCTTCCAGCTGCTGGGCATTTTCTTCAAGTTCGATCAGTAGATTTTCCGTTAAAGAATGCCCCAGAGAATGTTCCTGGGTTTTAAATCCTATTGCAGAAAACCTGATAACTTTTACTGCCTTCCCCGTGCTGATTTTGAAACGCCCATCAGGATCAGAGACCACGCCACCAGGAACGCCTGCGAGAACTACACTTACCGAAGGGATGGCTTGCTTGGTTACCTTATCTTTAATGGTACCTGTCACCGTAATGATTTGCCCTGTAACCTTCAGGGTAGAAAAAAAGAATAATAGCAGAAGGACGAGTCGGCAATCTATAACAGGACTTGGATAAAAGCTCCAACGACAAGAGGAAGAGGCCTTAAAAAAAGGGGATACACGCAACAATCTTAACAACAAGGGCATAAAAGAAATTTAATATAAATGCATTTACAATAGGACAACTTGCCTCCATTTTACCCTTACTCCTTAAAGAAAGAAATACGAAAAGACACCATGAATCCGAAGAGGTATATCTTCATATACAACCACCAGAGTGTGCAGGACTAGTTCAAAAAATTGTAAATATTTATATTAATGAATTAGAAGTCAAGAGGCCCCAATCTTCGCATGTTTCGCATGATCAGATATTGACGGTGCTGAATATAGCGGGTTGGGTGTGCCGGTGTCCAGCGTAAAGGATTTGGAAAACAAGCGGCAATCAATGCGGCCTCGGCACGGCTTAACGAGCTGCAGGATTTACCATAGTAAGCCTGGGAAGCGGCCTCAGCACCATAGATCCCATCACCCATTTCTATTACGTTCAAGTAAACTTCCAATATCCGTTCTTTGCTCCACAGCACCTCAATCAGCAAGGTAAAATAGGCTTCAAATCCCTTACGGATCCAGGAACGTCCGGGCCAAAGGAATACATTTTTAGCGGTTTGTTGAGAAATGGTACTTCCTCCTTTTACTTTTTTCCCTTTTTCATTGCTTTCGTAGGCTTTTTCAATTGCTTTAATATCAAAACCCATATGCTTCAGAAAAAGCTGGTCTTCGGCAGATACAGCTGCCCTTTTCATATTGTCTGAAATATCATCAAAACGCATCCACTTTTTATCGGTCTTAAAGGTCTTTCCTGCGGTTTTCCGTTCAATATTACGTTCAATCATCAGCAAGGTAATTGGTGGATTGATAAAACGGTAAGCCAATACCCATAAGATACTCACACTTAAAAACCAGATCAGGATCCGGCTCAGTATTGAAGTTATTTTTTTTACAAGAGGTGATTTAGTCTTTGCCGCCGAACGTTTTTTTTGTGCCATTGCCCAAAGGTAAGAAAAACATCAATTCGCTTTATAAATCCTTCTTTGCTGCGCTCAAAGTTCTTAAATAATTCTCTAAATTTGCGCTTACACAGGCCCCTATTAACCAGGTCTTAACTGACAACAAATTGATATGAAGTTTACAGCATCCCGTCTTTCAGAAGGCAACAAGGTTTTTCCGACTGAGATTTATTTAGAAGAAAACAGTATTGAGATTAAATCACCGGGATTATTCAGCGGAGATTCAAAATATCTTAACTACGAAGACATTACTTCCATTGAAGTAGACACGCCTATGATCGGTTTTTCTACGCTAAGGCTTTTCCTGAACGGAAATAAGGTAGAAGTGAGCGGCTTTTCTAAGAGCGACATCAAGAAGATCAGACAAATGATCGATGAAGCCAGAAGCAAAAGACGAAGATAAATTCAAAAATAAGACATAAAAAAAAGCTTCCTGAAAATCAGGAAGCTTTTTTTTATGTTGTATTAAGATTACTCAGCTACAACTTCGAAAGGAACTTTAACTTTCACTTCTTTGTGCAAGTTTAAGTTGGCAACATATTCACCAACAAATTTAGGCTCAGTTTCGAAAGTGATACGGCGACGATCAACATCAAAACCTTGTTGTTTCAATGCATCAGCAATCATAATCGTGTTTACAGCACCAAAAATCTTACCTGTCTCACCAGCTTTAGCACCGATTGTCAATTTAACCTCAGTTAAACGCTCAGCAATGCCTTCAGCATCTTTCTTAATTTTATCTTGTTTAAAAGCAGCTTGCTTCAGGTTTTCAGCCAATACTTTTTTAGCTGAAGGTGTAGCCAACTGACCAAATCCTTGAGGAATCAGGTAGTTACGACCATAACCTGGCTTTACTGTAACGATATCATCTTTCTCCCCTAGGGATTTGATATCTTGTTTTAAAATAATTTCCATCTCTCAGTTCCTATTTTAATTGGTCAGCAACAAAAGGTAATAAACCGATGTGACGAGCACGTTTTACAGCCTGAGCTACTTTACGTTGAAATTTCAATGAAGTACCGGTTAAACGGCGAGGTAAAATTTTACCTTGATCATTGATGAATTTTAACAAAAAGTTTGCGTCTTTGTAATCGATATATTTAATACCATTTTTTCTGAAACGGCAATATTTTTTTCTGTTATCGTCCACTTTTGGAGCGGTAACATATTGTATTTGATCCTTTGCCATTATACTGCAGCCTCCGTTTTAGGTTTTTTGTTAAAAGCTCCGCTACGTTTTTTCTCGTTGTAAGCAACCGCGTGACGGTCTAATCTTACAGTTAAGAAACGTAAAACACGCTCATCGCGTTTAAGCTCCAACTCTAACTTGTTAATTAATTCACCTGAAGATTTGTATTCTGTAAGGTGGAAAAATCCGCTTGCTTTCTTTTCAATCGGATATGCTAATTTTCTCAAACCCCAATTGTCCTCTTGAACAATTTCGGCTCCGCTATCAGAAATGATTTTGCTAAATTTTGCGATGGTTTCTTTAGCTACTTCTTCTGATAACAACGGGGTTAGAACGATAACAGTTTCGTACTGATTCATTGTTATTTGTTTTTTTAATTTAATTCCCGCTACGAACGGGGCTGCAAATGTATTAATTATTTTCTATTAATGCAAAGAGTATCAAAAGATTTAGTGTTTCCCGAACAGGTAATTAACCCCAAACTTCCATCTCTGCATAGAGGCACTGAACATCGTATAGGTTGTAATGGACGTAGGAAGACTATACATCACAGAAAGTTCTATCTTTTTATTCAAAACTATCCCGGTAGAGACCGGAAAGGAAAAATTAAATTTCTCTGGCTTGAATGTGTCCTCTTGTATTTCTTGCTCTTTCCTGAATGAATTGTATCTGGAGGTAATCACATTGGAATATTTGGAGAAATTACACCCCAGTCCCCCACCCAGAAAGATCTTTAAAGCGCTTGCATTATAAAAATTGTAAATGAACTGCGGAGTCAGAGTGAAAGACAACTGGTCAAAGGCCTGGCTTTGATCAGAAATATATTCAGTAACCGGCTCATGAACTGACACCTTATTCTTACTGCTAAAAAAGGAAAGATCTGTTCTGAAAATAAATTTTCCAATAGCCGGATTGAGAAACATATCAATCCCTGCCTGGAATGCGGGCATTACTGAACTTTTACCAATTGCTGTTTTTAAAGCCAGAGGGTGTTCTCCCTGAAAGGAAACCTTGCTGACGCTCAAACCAGCCCCGGCATAGAGCCTAACCAGTTTATACTTATTTTTAACCTCCGTTTCGCCATTGATCCGGAAAGACAGCTTCACCAACTCAGGTCCTGAATACCGCAGTGACTTTAGTTTGTCTTCAGAAATATCAACTTTGAATTTTTCTGTAACTTCCCTGAGCTGCCTTGCATATTTGTTATCGGTCACAAAAACGCTTTCCTGATTTGGTACCAGAAAGAGATTCTGAATCAGTTCGTAAGGTACAGGCGCAGCGCTTTCTTTGATAAAAAATCTCTTTTTAATCTTATCCTCATATGAAAACAAGGTTATATTTTTCCCGGACTGAAGAACCTTCAGGAATACGGTCTCTGTTTTCGAACTGGTATCAAGGCCGTTGGAAAGATCGCTGAAATTCACTTTGCTCTGACTGATTTTGACTAAATAACGTTCACTGGATTCCATTCCGTCAATGCCATAGGCTGAGCATTCTTTAAGGCTATAGACCTTTGTTTTGCCATTTAAATTTGTCTTGAAGTTAAAAGAAGATGGATTTGCACTTCTCTCTTTATAATCAATAAATCCTTTGATGGTATCCTGGTTATTGATGACGATATAGCCTTTTTGAAAATTAGATTGTGCAAAAGAAAGCACAGGAATAGCCATAAGCAGGCCAATAAGAAAGCGTTTCATAGTTGTTTTTTGGGCAAAAATACTTTTTCTCTTAAAATTTCCTAATCAGAATTTCGTTTTGCACAGGATCGCGTTTATTTTCCACAAAAATCTTTTGCTCGGTAAAAATTTTATAATTTCGTTGGCGAATGGAGAATTTTATAGTATCGGCCCGTAAATATCGCCCGGCAACGTTTGAAACCGTTGTAGGACAGCACCACATCACCGGAACTTTAAAGAACGCCATTAAAAATAACCAGCTGGCCCAGGCCTTTTTATTCTGTGGGCCAAGGGGCGTAGGAAAAACGACCTGTGCCCGTATCCTGGCAAAAACCATCAATTGTACCAATTTAACTCCGGAGCAGGAGGCCTGCGGTACCTGTGAATCCTGTATTTCTTTCCAAACCGGACATTCCTTTAATTTTCATGAGCTCGATGCTGCTTCCAATAATTCGGTTGATGACATCAGAAGCCTGATTGACCAGGTAAGAATTCCGCCACAGGCCGGAAAATACAAAATCTATATTATAGATGAGGTTCACATGCTTTCTGCAAATGCCTTTAACGCATTCTTAAAAACGCTGGAAGAACCGCCATCTTATGCCATATTCATTCTTGCAACAACAGAAAAGCACAAGATCCTGCCTACCATATTGTCCCGCTGCCAGATCTTCGATTTCAATCGCATTCAGGTAGAAGATATTGCCAGCCACCTGAATAAAATCGCTCAGCGTGAAAATATTGCAGTAGAAGCAGATGGCCTTCATATTATTGCGCAGAAAGCAGATGGTGGATTAAGGGATGCCTTATCTATGTTCGATCAGATTGTGAGTTATACCAATAAAAACCTCACCTACAAATCTGTTATCGATAATTTAAACATCCTGGATTACGATTACTATTTTAAACTTACAGAATACCTGACCTCTGCGAATGTAAGTCAGTCTTTAGTGTTGTTTGATGAGATCTTAAACAATGGTTTTGATGGCAATAATTTCATCAACGGGCTGGCCAGCCATCTCAGAAACCTATTGGTGGGCAAAGATCCACAGACGGTTAAGCTTCTTGAAGTCAGCGAGAACATCAAACAAAAATACATCAGCCAAAGCCAGCAAACCTCAGTCTCTTTTATTCTAACGGCACTGAATCTGGCCAATCAATGTGATCTCTCTTATAAGAACAGCAAGAATCAACGACTACAAGTCGAATTGGCGCTGATCAAAATGTGTCACATCCCCTCAGTATTGCAATTGGCTCAATTACCGGCATCCAATTCTTTAACTGACGATCAGATTAAAAAAAAAACTGATGTAAAAACTGAACTACCTGTCGCTGTTCCATCTGCAGGCAGCGTTCCAAAAGCACTTGAAAAACCTGTCCCGGTACCGCAAGTACCAATCAGTACACCCGCTCAGCCGGCCAGACCAGTAACGCAAACAGATAAAATTGTTTTAAAGCCTCAGCCTTTGGTCAATAAGACAGGTGGCACGCTAATTCCATCTTTAACCTCGCTGGAAAGCCTGGCCTCGGAAGCAGAAAACAAGGAGCCAAAATATATAGATGGTCATGAAAAAGATCCTTTCACCTTTGAGCAGCTGATGTCTTTATGGAACAGTTATGCCCATAAAGCTAAGGATGAAGGCAAGATCAATATATTTACATTATTGACAAGCAACGAACCGATACTGGAGCATCATGAGATCACTGTATTAATAGAAAACAAAATACAGGAAGGCCTGCTCCATGAAGAAATGGTCTATTTT
The DNA here is from genome assembly GCF_003061025.1 of Pedobacter sp. HMWF019. Lineage (GTDB taxonomy): Bacteria > Bacteroidota > Bacteroidia > Sphingobacteriales > Sphingobacteriaceae > Pedobacter. The sequence goes on from NZ_QAIL01000024.1 coordinate 40,286, forward strand.
CTAAATTTTCTAAGGTCACAGCTTAAAAACTTCAGCATACAAATCAAAACCAAAAAAATAGAGGTCCAACTCAAAAACAGGCTTTATACCAGTATTGAAAAATATCAATATCTGGCACAAAAGAATCCTCAGCTGGAAGAAATGCGTAAACGTTTTAATCTCGATATTATCTAGCTTTATTTTTTCGGGGCTGCATCATTGATTGGATAGCCCTCTTCATCCAGATCCGGGCGATCATCTTCTGGCGTTCTGGCCAGGAATTCATCTTCCGGTTCCACCTCTACAATACTGCCATTATCCACATGCATTCCCAGGTCGACTAAACCTTGTTCTGCTTTATCTACAGGTTTAGCGTATTCATCCCCTATATAGGGATTGGCTTCATCGTAATCTGAATTTTCATCTCCCCCATTTGCAGCCGCTGTATCATAAGGTAAAGGATGATCGTATTCTTTATCATTCCCTTTTACATCGTACTCAAAACTGTTCTTCTCTTCATCATAGGAGAGGTTCTTTAAATCTTTAGTCTCCCCCAATTCAAAACCATGTAACCTGCCATTCGACTTTTGATTTCCGCCGGTGTTGTTGCTGTTTGTACTCATGACGCTTAATTTTATATCATAATAACGTTATTAAATCTTTAATTGTTTTCGGAATTTGCCGGAAACCGAGGCTATAAACTCAAAATTTATATCTTTGTTTTTTTATAATCAATTAAAATTGAATCCATAATATGTCTGTACAAAAAATTAAAGTAGCCCAGCCCGTTGTAGAGTTAGATGGTGACGAGATGACCCGCATCATTTGGAAATTCATCAAAGACAAACTGATCCTTCCTTATTTAGATCTTGATATTAAATATTATGACCTGGGTATTGAGTATCGTGATGAAACTGATGATCAGGTAACTATAGACGCCGCTGAAGCCATTAAAAAATATGGTGTAGGGATTAAATGTGCAACCATCACTCCTGATGAGCAACGTGTTAAAGAATTTAATTTGAAACAAATGTGGAAATCACCTAACGGAACCATCCGTAATATCCTTGATGGTACTGTTTTCCGTGAACCAATTGTAATGAGCAATGTTCCGCGTTTAGTTCCAAACTGGACCGCTCCGATCTGCATTGGCCGTCATGCTTTTGGTGATCAGTACCGTGCTACAGATTTGGTAACCAAAGGAAAAGGTAAACTGACTTTAACTTTCACTCCTGAAGATGGTGGCGAGGTTCAGTCTTTTGATGTTTACAATTTTAAAGGTGATGGTGTTGCTTTGGCCATGTACAATACAGATGAGAGTATCCGTGGTTTTGCTAATGCTTGTTTTAACCAGGCTTTAAGCAAAAAATGGCCTCTATATTTATCTACAAAAAACACCATTCTTAAAAAATATGATGGCCGTTTCAAAGATATCTTTGAAGAGATCTATGAAAACGACTTTAAAGCTAAATTTGCTGAGGCTGGCATTACTTATGAGCACCGTTTGATCGATGACATGGTGGCTTCTGCCTTGAAGTGGAATGGTAACTTTGTTTGGGCTTGTAAAAACTATGATGGTGATGTTCAATCGGACACTGTTGCCCAGGGTTTCGGTTCATTAGGCTTGATGACTTCTGTACTGGTTACTCCAGATGGCAAAACAATGGAAGCTGAAGCGGCTCATGGTACGGTGACTCGTCACTACCGTGATCACCAGGCTGGCAAACCAACCTCTACCAACCCTATTGCTTCTATCTTTGCATGGACCAGAGGTTTGGAATTCCGTGGTGTATTAGACAACAACCAGGAATTGATCAAATTCTGCCATACTTTAGAGCAGGTTTGTATCGAAACTGTAGAAAGCGGCAAAATGACTAAAGATTTAGCTGTTTGTATCCATGGTAACAAAGTAGAACATGGTAAAGATTACTTATATACAGAAGAATTCCTTGCTGCAATTGATGAGAATTTGCAAAGCAGATTAGGATAATTTCCTGTTAACTTTTATTTGGAAAAGGATGTCTCGTTTGGGACATCCTTTTTTTGTTTAAACCAGATGCCAAATTTATCTGAAAGGCAGGGGGATTAATTTAAAAAAAAGAAGGGTAAGTTCGAAGGCTGCTTAAGCTTAGGCGGGCAGAAAAAGCCCGCAAACCTTAAAAGGCCTTCTCCCTTACACCTTCTTTTTTTCTGGATTTCGAGCATAGCCTGATTTCCCGTATAAATCCAGCGGTTATTCCATCCGCCAGCATATAGCCAGGCCTAAAAAACTACAAGGAAAATTAAAAAACAAAAAGCTTAGATCTCCACACATAGAGGTCCGGTCAAGGTCCAGTCCAAATAAACAATTGGCTTATTCTAAACAGGGACCAAACAGGGATAAACTACCTGTTTAACCCTTATTTATTCCTTATATTTTTATTGTTTAATTTTTATTTACTACTAACCACTATGACATCAATAATCAACCAGGCACAAACCAAAACTAATAGAAAAAGCTCCACTATGCCTGGTCTCCTCCCTACCTCTGCAATTTGCTAAGGAAAATTCTCGTACGCTGCAGAAAGGCCTCAGAGATCTGCGGGCTTCTTCAGCCCCCCTGATATCGTTAGCCTTGAAGCAGCTGTACAGAATTTTCCAAAAAATTCATCTCCACCATAGCATTTTGCTCAAATCGTACACTGATTTTTGAATTAACTTTACTAATATTGAAGCTATGAAGAAGTGCCTGACTTTGTTCTTTCTATTTCTGTTTTTTTCCGGTTATACACAAACTATTCAGGATTCAACAAAAAGATTAAAAGAAGTCATTATCCGCCCCTATTTTTCCCCGCAACCGCTACTCAGGGCTACGGGATCTATAGCTGTGCTCGACTCAACTATAATCAACCGGCAACAAGGCACCAGTTTGGTCCCCTCCATGAATACCCTACCAGGAATCCGAATGGAAGAACGCTCTCCTGGCAGCTACCGCCTATCTATCAGAGGTAGTTTACTCCGCTCTCCTTTCGGAATCAGGAATATAAAAATCTATCTGGATGATTTCCCTTTAACAGACGCTGGTGGAAATACCTATCTGAATGCACTCGACGTGAATGCTATTGGCCAGATACAGATCCTCAAAGGCCCACAAAGCAGTCTTTACGGCGCAAACTCCGGAGGAGTGGTATTGATCAGCCCTGCAGAATTGACAAGCGGAAAAACAGCCCTGGATTTTAAACTTCAGGGTGGATCTTTTGGGCTTTTTCAGGAGAACCTGGGATTTGGAAAAAATCTGGGGAAATATCAGTTTAACCTGGTTCAGGCTTATCAGCATAGTGATGGTTACCGCGACCACAGTGCGATGGACCGTAAGTATGTACAATTATTCCAGAAGCTGGATTACTCGGCTGTTGCTAGTGCAAAGGCATTATTCTTTTACTCAGACCTGCATTACGATACCCCAGGAGGGTTAACCGAGGCTCAGAATGACCAGAATCCGCAGCAATCCAGGCCTGCAGCGGGCGCAATTAAAAGTGCGGCGGATCAGCAGGCAGCAATCTATAGTAAAACACTTTATGGAGGGCTATCCAACAACTGGCAAATCAGCAAAGGATTTAAGCACGTAGCTTCCGTATTTAGTTCCTATACCGATTTTAAAAACCCCTTTATTACCAATTATGAGCACAGAAAAGAATTTACACTGGGCCTGCGTACCTATGTACAATATGAAAGAAAATTAAAAGACCTGAACTGGAAGTTTGACCTTGGACTGGAAAGCATGGAAACCTCCACAGATTACCACAACTCCGACAACAATTTCGGAACTGCAGGTAAATTACAGGCTGCTGATCATCTAAAGGCTATATCCAACGTCGCGTTTCTACATATGGACTTCGATTTCCTAAACAAATGGCTCTTGGAACTATCAGGAAGTGGAAATCTCTATAAATACCGCTATCGAAGCAGCTTCCCCATAGAAATCAGTCAAAAAACGAATCAGTTTAACACACAGTTCATGCCCCGGGCTGCACTCTCCTATCTCTTAGACCAGCATTTATCTCTGCGTAGTTCCATTAGCAAAGGCTATTCTCCACCAACTCTTGCAGAAGTAAGATCTTCAAACAATAGCATTAATGTGGACCTGCAACCAGAGTACGGATGGAATTATGAAAGTGGTTTCAGGTACGAGGGCTGGAATAAAAGATTCTTTGCCGACGTGACCGGCTTCTTTTATAACCTGAGAAATGCGATTGTAAGAAGATTAGACAACAACGATACAGAATATTTCATTAATGCCGGAGGGACCAGACAATGGGGATTAGAAACCAGTATATCCTGCTGGATCATTTCTCCAGAATCTGATGGATGGGTTAAGGGACTGCAACTTAAGACAGCTTATACATGGAGCAAATTTAAGTTTAAAGATTATCAGGATAAGACAACCAGTTATTCTGGAAACGACTTGACGGGTGTGCCTAAGAATATATTGGTGAGCAGTGCGGACCTGCAACTGCCAAAAGATATTTATGTGTTTATAGCGCACAACTATACGTCAACGATCCCACTCAATGATGCCAATACAGTCTACGCTAAAAACTATCACTTACTTCAAGCTAAAGTTGGTTATAAAAATCTTCGCATCTCTGGTGTACCGGTTGAGATTTTCCTAGGAGCAGATAATATACTGAACCAGAAATATAGTTTAGGCAACGATCTGAATGCTGCAAACGGCAGATATTTTAATACAGCCGCAACAAGAAATTTTTATGGGGGTATTGCTTTAAAACTGAACACTATTCATTAAGTTTTGTAATTATTTATGCATCTTTAATTATGAGAATCTTAATCCTACTTCTGTTTTTTCACTGCACGGCTTCTTTTGCTCAAAAACGTTTGCTCATTTTTGCAAAAACGGCGGGTTACCATCATCAATCCATTGCCAATGGTTTTCCTGCGTTGCAGAAACTGTCTGCTGAGCATAAATTTTTGGCAGATACCACTACCGATGCCAGCCAGTTTACACTGAAAAACTTAAAAAGATATGCCGCTGTTGTCTTCCTGAGCACCACTGGCGATGTTCTGGATGAACAGCAGCAAAAAGCCTTTGAGGATTATATACATCAGGGAGGTGGCTTTGTTGGCATACATGCCGCTTCAGATACTGAGTATGGCTGGCCCTGGTATGGAAAGCTCGTTGGTGCTTATTTCGTTAGTCACCCGGCGCAACAAGAGGCCGTCCTTCACGTCGTTGACCCAAATACAATTGCCACCAGACATTTTCCCCTTGAATGGAAAAGAAAGGACGAATGGTATAATTTCAAAGAGATACAAACTGACCTTCATATCTTGATGACCCTGGATGAAAAGACTTATACAGGCGGCATCAATGGTGATCCGCATCCCTTTGCCTGGTACCATGATTTTGATGGCGGCAGAGCCTTTTATACAGGATTAGGTCATATGGAAGATTCTTATACAGATCCTCTGTTCCTTAAACATGTACTTGGCGGTATATTATACGCGACTGGCACAAAGAAAATGGAATTAAAAAAATAACCAATGGGAAGCTTTCTTACTGCCGAATGGAGAAGGCTGGCCATTGCAAACTACAGCATAGAACCTCACATTCTATCCAAATATCTCCCCTATGGAACCGAGCTGGATCTTTGGGAAGGCAAATGTTATGTGAGCTTGATTGGATTTTTATTTAAAAATACCCGCTTAAAAGGGATTCAGGTTCCCTTTCACGCTCATTTTGAAGAGGTCAATCTACGCTTCTATGTACGTCGTAAAGAAGGTGATGTCTGGAAGCGCGGGGTCGTATTCATTAAAGAAATCGTTCCAAAATATGCACTGGCTTTTATTGCGAATCTCTTTTACAGGGAGAATTATCAGTGCATGCCGATGAAACATGCTTGGACGGAAGATCAAGGGGAGTTAAAAGTTGCTTATCACTGGAAAAACAAAGACTCCTGGCAAAGCTTTGAACTTTGCAGCAGCCAAGTCCTCCTGGCAATAGCGCCAGGAAGCAAAGTAGAATTTATTACAGAGCATTATTGGGGTTACGCGCTTTTTAATAAAGCAAAGACTTACGAGTATGAAGTCAAACATCCAAGATGGATGCATTATACGGTAACAAATTACAAGATTAATGTCGATTTTGAGCTGAATTACGGCGCTGATTTCGCCTTTTTAAATGAAAGAAAACCGGATTCAGTCATGCTCGCCGAAGGTTCACTTGTTTCGGTAGAAAACAAGAGGATTCTAAAAAAATAAAAGCAGGAATTAAATTCCTGCTTTTATGCCTAAAGTAAACCAGGAACCTGGCATAGGTACAGCTCCGGCTTCTATATACTGCACATTAAAGAGATTCGCCCCATCGGCATAAATACTATAATGCTTTTGTTTAAAAGTTATCCTGGTGTCCATAACGGTATAATCTTTATAATTGATCCGTTGGTTGTAACGCGCGGTAAGCGTTACCGCAACCAGGTTATAGAACTCTGCATTTAGGGTTCCACTAAGCTGGTTCCTTAAACTTTCCAACGCATAGCGGGAGAAATTAGCTGTTGCAAGCGTCGTTTTAAAACTAGGATCGAGGTTTGTATAGGAAACACCCAGTCTAAAACTGCTTAACACATCTGTTGTCATCGTTTTAAGGGTATAATCAGCACTCAGGGTAAAGCCTTTGGTATTGACCTGACTAAAGTTCTGCGGCTGCCATGGATCCGTTTGTTGTGCTTTGACCCAGTCAATAAAATTATCTATCCTTCTTATAAAATAACTGGCATTTAGGGCCAGCTTTTCATTATTAAATTTTACACCTCCTTCTGCGTATTTCGATTTTTCAGGCTGAAGTTGGTCGTTACCAATATTGGTAGGTCCTTTATAGTACAGATCGGTGTAAGTAGGTAAGCGCTGACCGGTCCCCAGATTCGCAAAAAGCCTCCAGTTACCGTAAAAATTATAGCCGGCGTCTAAGCCAGGAAAGGCCTGCCAGCCATAATCAGAATTGTAATTGACATATGCCCCGGCGTTGATCAGCAACCGTTTTAAAGGCTCAAATTTGTATTCTCCAAAGATGCCTGCATTACGGCGGTCCCTTTTACCCAGATTCGTACTATTGATGTTCTCCGTACGGGCTTCCAGTCCGAGTCCAAAGGTACCGATATGGGTTTGAATGGTATTGTTCAGTTCTGCATCAAAAACATTCGTCTGGTGATGGTTATGGAACTTATCGGGAGTTTGTTTAATGTACAAATAGTCATCTACATTGTTCCGGTAACTGATCCTGGGCACCATAGTCCAGTTGTCACTCAGCTTTGTGGTATAAGAAACAGAAGCCAGGGCTGTTTTTACCGTCTCTTCAGATTCTTTGTCGCCAGGAGCGGAATAATATCCGTTTGCGCCAAAGTTATTATGTGTGTAGCCGGCCAGCAGGTCCAGGACGTCTGTCTTTCCAACTGGCAATTTCCCCTGATAGTATACTTTTTGATTATTAAAGGCTGTATTGTAACGGTAACCATTCCCGGCTTCCTGAGCAAGGGACAATAAATGACTCGCCCCATTTTGCACCAGTGTTCCACTGGCATGAATGCCATAATTGGCATAGGTATTCCCGGAAACTTCGTCCTTCTTGAAACTGCTTCCTGAAAACAGATTGGCTGACACCCCTGTTTTTTGAGGGTTGCGGGTAACGATATTGATGGCCCCGGTGAGGGCATTGATGCCATAGATTCGGGAGGCCGAACCACGCAAAACTTCAATATGATCAATATCCTCCATGGTAATGGGCAGATTCATCATATTATGTCCGGTTTGCGGATCCGAAACTTTAATGCCATTAATCAGAACCAGTGTCTCGTCAAAGGTTCCTCCATCCATGCTGATGTCCGCTTGTGTACCACCAGGACCCCGCTGGCGGACGTCCACCCCAGAAACATAACTCAGCAGCTCGCTAACAGATCTGGCAGGCAAGCTTTTGATCTTCTCGCTATCGATGATCCAAATGTTCCGGTTTTGTTTGGAGAAAGGCAGTTTAAGCCTGTTTTCTTTAACCATCACCTCATTTAGGTTATTGATGGTATCCTTATTAGACTGTATTTTATTTTCCTGTTGTGCAAGCACTGGTATGCTGAGGCTCGCTAAAACTGCAGAAAAAATCAGATCACGTAAACGCATGATAGTGGTTTGGTTTTGAGCGGCAAAGATAGTTTAAAAACCTGCAAAAAATCTTTGCATCAACTGGAAATAATGCGAGAATTCTGTTAACGGCAAAGTTTCCGGCCGATCGTAGATGTCGTGGTAGGCTTTAATCCCGCCTTGGGTATAAATGAAGAATGATGGAACGCCTTTTTCGTAGAACCGGCAATGGTCACTGATGCAGGCAGCGCCTCTGATCTCTACTTTAGGCAGCAGATGATCCAGCTGATTGAGTTTCGTCAAACGGTCAAACTGAGCCTTGAAAATACTACCATTTACAACTTTAATGCCCTCCTCTCCTGTTCCGGCCAGGTCAAAATTCACCAGGAATTTAATTTTCTTCAGATCGGTAAGCGGGTGTTCAACAAATGCTTTTGAACCCAGAAGTCCAATTTCCTCTCCGGAGAAGGCCAAAAATACGGTATTGTATTTCGGAGGCTGCCGGGCATACTCCTTTACGAAACTCAGCAACATAGCTGTTCCGCTCGCATTATCGTTAGCCCCGGGAAAATAGACCTTGTTACCCATTAGCCCCAGGTGGTCAAAATGTGCCGAGATCACCAATGTGGAATCAGATCCGGATGTTCCTTTAAGCATTCCGACTACATTTCTGGTGGTGTATTTCGGGATAAAACGGCTATCAATGTTGAGCGTTATATTCTGGATACTTTTTGGATCAAGACCTTTCTTATTCACCACAATGACTGGACGGATGGTTTGGAAAGATAAAGTAGTCCAGGTCAATTTATCGGATGTACAAACGATAAGTCCTTTAAATTTTAAATTCTCATCGTATTTCAAGGCTTCTATGGCCTGAGAGATCATTTTTTTTTCTTCGGGTCCTTCTTCTGAAGGATTAGCCTGATCGTTCAGCAGTATAAAGGCGTCTTTTGCTTTTTCTACTAAATCAAGTACTTTTTCTACACTGTTCAGCAAAGCCCGGTCTACTGTGATCACCTGAAAACGCCCCTGAACAGGGGGACTGGAGGCTTCTACCAGATAGTCGGCTCCCGCCCTTAATTTTTTTCCGTTAAGCTCAACCTCCACTTCGCCGGGAAAAGTATTTACAGAAAGATCAAAATCCTGAAAATAGGAGTTTCCGTTCAAGGGGAGCAGACCTGATTTTTTAAATTCTCCGGCTATAAATGCTGAGGCGATCTGGTCGCCCTTTTCCGCATATCCCCGACCTTTAAAAGCTGGGGAGGCCAGGGTCTTTACAACCTTTCTGGCATAGTCTATATCCTGAGCAAATACGCCCAAGGAACAACTCACAAGAAGTATGCTTAAAATCAGTTTCTTCATTGGAATATATTTATCTTTTTTTACTGAACCAGCCATGATTAGGATACCTCCGGTGGCGAAGATTATTAAAGACCAGCGCCACAGCCAAAAGGATCAAAACACCACTGAGTACGGGCGTAAGTACAAAAAGATAACCCATATCCAGGATCTTTTTCCCGCCAACATTGGCCAGTAAGGCCGTTGCTCCTCCCGGTGGATGCAGAGTTTTAGTTACCTGCATCAATACGATAGAAATGGATACAGATAAGGCACAGGCCAGCCAGATTTCGCCTGGGATCAGTTTATGCACAGTGACCCCAACCAAGGCACACACCACATGGCCCCCAATTAAATTCCTGGGTTGTGCAAGAGGGCTGTTGATAATACCATAAATCAATACAGAAGAGGCACCGAAAGAGGCCAGCAGAAACAGGTTATCGCTGGCCACAAAATACTTACTGTTCAGCAAACAGATCAAGGCAATTCCTGTAAATGACCCCAGGAAAGTTAAAATATGCTCCTTGGTATCAATCAGGGTTTCCCGGTATAGAACATATCGGGCGCGGCGGTAATGTTTTCTGAATCTCTTTGCTGGCATAAAAATAAAAGTCTTATATAAAATTAGTCCATATTCAGCCTTCTGATCATTTCTGTGCTCTGCTGCCGGCCTTGTTCAAGCCTGTCACCGAAAAACTGCTTGGTCTGCTCAAAATGTTGTTTATACCCTTCCATATCGCCATAGCCAATAATAGAGGACCATTCCCTTACTGCCGAATGAAATTCCAGATCGTCTGCACGGATTTTCTTATCATACAGTGCAGCAGTAATGGATTCTTCCAGCAATTCTTCATTTCTGAAAAGGTATTCTACAATGCCTAATCTCAATTTGAACGGAGGTGTTTGACAGATCAGGTTATCATAGGGGTTTACGCCCAGGCTGTACCAGGCGTCGGCCATACTGAGCAGACTCAGGTGGGAATTGGGTTTTCTTGTACCTGGGCTACCGGCCAGCGAAAATTCTTTCATGACTTTGTCGTCTAGTAACAGGGGCTTTTGATCTTCATGGAAAATAAAATCTCTGGCTTTATACAGGCGCGTCCTGAATTGGGCTTCTTCTTCCATAATCATGAGCTTGAACAGCTCTGATTCGGACTGCGCATAACGTTTAACTTGCTGGCGGGCATAGGGATTGAGAATGGCTAAACCACCATAGATATGCGCTTTATAACTGAAGATCCTTAAGGTGGTCAGAATCTTTACATTATCAATGCCTCCAATATAAGAGTCATTTTCCCAAGGGAAGAAACCGGCCTCTTTCCAGGCGGTGCCCATACTTTCAAAACCGACATGCGTTGCTGCCTGTGTATCGGCTACAATCTGGTCGTGAACATGAAAATCCGGGATTTCTACCATATCGGATCCTAGGGAAGACAGTAGGTCTGTCATTCGCTGGTAGGCTTCTTTAGTGGTACGGTGAGGAATAATGATCAAAGTTTGACCTACCGGATCAAAGGCGGGGCCATGGAGAGAATGACAGGTAACGATATTTACATCTGCGGGCAGGTACCGTTCAAACGCAGCTATTTCCGGATGTTTGATGGAGGTCTGTCCACCAACAATGGCACCGAACTTAGTCGAAGATCCATATTGACTGAGGACCTCTGCTATTTTTTCTGCTTCTACAGCATAAATAATGACATCACATCTGCGGGATACCGCATGACCATCTTCCAAAACGGCAATGCCAAAAGGCTCAAGCTCTTCTTTTAACCTCTCTCTGAACTGTGGTAAATCAGAACCATATACGTGATATCCTGCCTTTGCAAAACACTTCGCATACAATTTACCCATGTCTCCTAATCCAATAATTCCTACATCCATTTTACCTGAAAATATAAAATATGTACCAAGTAAGGACAATTATTTGAATTATGAAAAGATATCGGTGATAAAACCGATATCTTTTCAATTAAAATGCAGATAAAGTAATTTTCTTCAAATCTATACCGCCTTGTTCGATGAGAATTCTTAATTGATGTGTTCCTTTGCTCAGTTTAACTTTGGATGGAATATCTGTTTGTTTCCGGCCATCAACTGTCAGAACAGCTTTACCTTTAGAAGAGGTCTCTAATGCAATCGTGTAAAGCCCGGTTTTCTCTGCTGTAAAAGTATACTGAAGCCACTCTCCTTCTTCCGTGTCGCTTACATAAAACTGGTTTCCGGATTCCCTTTTGATGTCTACCCCATCGTTTCTATATACTCTTCCCCGATTGCCTGCAGTGGTCACGCCTGTCGAACTGTGGTAATCGGCTGTGTCTTTATCAAAATAGGCATAGCCGTTTCTTCCAAAGTCATAATCTACTGCCGGGATCTCCAGGTTTCCCTTTTCTTTTAACACCCAGTTTTTGAATGGCCTTGTAGAAGTGGTGTTTACCTGTCTGAACATGGCATCAATCACATCAGGATGTTGGAGATTATGGCCAAACTTCAGATCGTTTTTCAATTGCGTTAAGCCTTTAAGAGCGGTTTCTTTGGAGGTCTCAGGGCCCTTTTTGTTCCAGTAAGCCAATACCTGCTGATAGTCGGGATTAGACGGAACTTCCAACGGGTTATTAAAACCTAATTTTTTTAAAGGCCACCAGCACCAGCCGATGTCATTTTTTTCCAGCAGCGAGATGGACTCTGTAAACCAAACGTTGGAGTTCTCCCCTGTCTCACCAACCCAAACTGGTATCTTGTATTGATCACGCTTTTCAAGAATACCTTTAATGGATTCTGCATTGTTAAAATTCCAATAGCGGTGAAAGCTCAATACCATATTGTTGTCCGATAGAGGGAGCATGCCATTGTAATTGTTTCCCCAGCCATTCCCTTCAATAATGATCAGGTGTTTTTGATCCACTCCCCGGATGCCTTTCGTAATGTCTATGAGTACATCTTTTAAAAGCGTATTCTTTTGTTCCTTTGTGCCATGAGCATCATTTTTTTGATCCTCGAATCCCCAGTTGGGCTCGTTGAGAATATCGTAACCGCCAATCCATGGTTCTGAAACGTACCTTTCTGCAAGTTTCTTCCAGAGGGCTACGGTTTTACGTTGATTCTCCTTGCTGTCCCATAAAGAAGGATGATCCGGGTTCCGATCGGCGATATTCAGGTCATTTCCCTGCCCGCCAGGAGCCGCATGAAGGTCCAGGATCAGGTACATCTGGTTTTCCCTGCACCAGTTCAGAAGGCTGTCTGTTAAGGCAAAGCCTTTCTCCAGCCAGGTGTCTTTTCCAGATACAGGTTCCTTTTCTATAGGCAAAGTATACAGGTCATAATGCATGGGCAAACGGACAGAATTGAAACCCCAGGACTTCATGGCCTTGATGTCTTGCCTTGTGGTATGGTTACTGAGCCAGCCTTCATAAAATCTTGCTGTTTCTGTCTCGCCGATTAAGGATTGGATCCTTTCTCTGATCTTATATTGCTGCCCTTCCTGTTGAAGGCCCAGCATATAGCCTTCCTGTACCATCCAGCCTCCAAGACCAACGCCCCGGAGCAAAACTTCTTTCCCCTTCTCATCCACTATTTTTTTCCCATCCGCCTTTAAGAAACCTTGTGCATTTGTATACAAAGGAAGAGCGCATAGGAGCGTATAAAAGGAAAGGGCCAGCGCAACTTTCCTGATCTGGTTCATGTTCATTTATTTAATAATTAAGGTACTGATGGAATGCGGCATGCTGGTCGTTTCAGCAGCTTCGCCTTTCATCCAAATGTAATAAGGTACTGCCTTGTCTGAGTGGTTCATCACTACGACAACTACTGACCCGTCGGGGTTTAGGAAAGAAGTGGTTAACAGATTGTCGCGGCTTGAAGAGCTGGAAATTCTTTTTGCTCCGTTTTGAATGAACTTTGAAAACTGACCGATGTAATAATAGGCATTGGTATAGACCAGCTTTCCTGTTTTTGTGTCGGCATGTATAGGTGCGAAACAAAAATTCCCCACATGGTTGGGGCCACCGTTTTCATCTAATAATACATTCCAATCTGTCCAGGCTACTGTACCAGCGTTAAAGTCATTGATCATGGAATAGCCATACCGCTCGCCCAGCGCCCAGTCTTTTAACCTGCTAGGGTCAAATTTTTCTTCACAGCCTTCGGTAAAGATCAGGTGTTTATCCGGAAAAGCTTCTGCAACCCGCTTCAGGTTTTCAAACTGCATTCCGGCCCCGGTCCAGGTTTCATACCAGTGATAACCTATACCCCAAACATATTTAGCTGCGTCTGCATCTTCCAGCAAGGTACTGGCACGTTGAAAAATCAAGTCACGGTTGTGGTCCCAGGCAATCAGTTTCTTATCTGCCAAACCTTCTTTGTGAAGCGTCGGCCCTAAGAAATTTTTGATGAAATCCCTTTCTTCCTCTGCTGTATAGATACAGGATTCCCATTTTTGTTTGGCCATAGGTTCATTTTGTACCGTTAAACCCCAAACCGGAATTCCCAATGCTTCATAGGTTTTGATAAATTTGACATAGTGGTTGGCCCAGCTTTGTCTGAATTCCGGTTTCAGTTTTCCTCCCTGTAGTACATTGTTGTTGTCCTTCATCCAGGCAGGTGGACTCCACGGGCTTACATATAAAGGCAGTTTTCCACCGGCAGCTTCAATAGCCTGTTTAATAAAAGGAATACGGTATTTCTTATCGTGACTGACATTGAATGATTTTAAACTTGCATCATTTTCTGCCAGATATCCATAGCTTTCTGTAGAAAAGTCACTACTTGCAATAGAGGTCCTGGCTAAGGTATAACCGATTCCTTTATCCTTGCTGTAATAAGCCGTTAAAAATTCTTTCTGCGCTGCCTTAGGTAGTTTAGCAAAAGTCTCTGCAGATGCGTCTGTTAAAGCTCCTCCAATTCCCATAAAGGTCTGAAAGGTTTTTGAAGGATCGACAAAGACACTGATCTGTGTCTCCATTGGCTGTTTAAAGGTTTTAAAATGTAGTTTTTCTGTTTCTGAAATCCGGAGTTCTGTTTGGTCTGCCGTAGTGTAAACGGTTACGGACTTTTCTCCTTCTCCCCGGCTTTGTGCCATTAAAAGTGAGGGTACCAGGACAAGGGCTAAAAAAAATTGCTTCATGTATCTAAGTATAATAAATAATAATTCTGGGCAAATGTAAGGCGGAGGGCATTAAAAAATGCCCTCCGGCCTGATTAATATCCTGGATTTTGTGTCAATTTACCTGTCGTTACGTCGTTTGCAGGAATAGGAAGCAGTTCGTGTTTGTTCTTTGTAAAGCCCAATGGTCCTAGTTCCTGCTCGGCCAGTCCCCACCGTACCAGGTCAAGGAAACGAAAGCCTTCAAAGGCCAGTTCCAATTGTCTTTCGGTAACAATAGCCTGGAACAAGGCTGTACCACTAGCTGTTACCTCCGGCATTCCAGAACGGTCACGGACCTTTTTAAGTTCCCTTCTCGAGCCAGGTTCATCTCCTGCCCGGTAATCTGCTTCTGCAGCCATCAGCAATACATCAGCATAGCGCATAAACCGCCAGTTGGTTCCGTAATTTAATTCAGCAACCGTACCTCCGGACTGGCTGGCATAAGAACCATATTTCCTTTGAAAACAACCATCAAAATCATAAATTCCGGTTGAAGGGAAATTTCCTCCTGCCGCTTTAAGTTCTTCGATAGACATAATGGTATTCTTTCTTCTGGTCACGTCACCCGCAGCAACAAAGGCATTATACAATTTTCGTTTGGCCAGGTTCATACCCCATCCACCTAATAAAGAATCTCCTGGTGCCATTACATAAGGCGCATCTGCTCTTGGACCCCAAAGCTGAATATGAATATTACTCTCCGGTGTCTTGCTCCAGGGGAAATTTCCGTAATCATAGGCAGATACATTTGAATAAGAGATCTCAAACAAGGATTCTTTCCCAAACTCTCCTTTTTTGGAGAAAGCAAAGGCCGTACTGGATTCCAGGTCATACTCTTTAGAATTGATCACGTCATTCAGGTACTTCACGGCTTCTGTCCAGTTTTGCTGATACAAATAAGCTTTCCCAAGCAAGGCTTGTGCTGCACCTTTTGAAGCCCGGAATTTATCTGCAGCACCGTATGCGCTTTTTAAAGGCAGCGCATCTATGGCTTGTTTCAAATCCGCTTCAATGAGTTTGTAAATCTCTGCTTTTGCTTTACGGCCTGTAGTGGAGTATTGAGCTGGGTCTATATCGCCAGTAACCAAGGGTACATCTCCCCATAAGGTAACAAGATCGAAATAATTATACGCCCGTAAAAATTTGGCCTCCGCAATAACCCTTTTTCTAATGTCGGATTCTGGCTGAACTTTATTGATGATTTTATTTGCCCGGTAAACTGCCATATAACATTTTTGCCAGGTTTTAGAAACCTTGTCATTTTGAGGGGTTGCTCTGTATTTGTCCAGATCCTGATAGCCTGGCTGATCGCCATCATTAGCTCCTCCAGCATTGCTTTCATCTGAAGGCATTATTTTTAACATCAGCATGCTATTCCATCCGCCGTTCCAATAATCAGACTGCATAATATCATATACGGCAATAATGGCCAGATTGGCATCAGCATCTGTTTTATAGAATTCATCTTCTGATAGTTTTCCTGGAATTTCCTGATCTAGAAAACTTTTTTTGCAGCCGCTGAAGATCAAGGTAGCAGCTGTACAAAACAGGATCATTTTTATAATTGTTCTGTTCATGATTCGATTATCTTAGTTAAAAAGTAAATGAGATGCCTGCCAATGCTTTTCTCGCAGTTGGATAAGTACCTCTGTCAATTCCAAGACTGTTACCGCCTGCGTTTCCTCCTTCCGGATCTAAGCCTTTGTATTTGGTGAAAGTGAAAAAGTCATCGAGTGAAACATAGATCCTCGCATTTTTAATCTTTAATTTGCTGGAGATAGAATTTGGAAGGGTATAACCGAGTTGTAACTGGCGAATCCGGGCAAAAGACCCATCGAAAACCATTTTATCACTGTTATAAGCTTTAGCATCGGCATTTGCACTAAAGAAATTATTGGTACTGCCATCTCCGGTCCAGCGGTCTGTATAGAAAAATTCTGGTTTATTGGATGTCCTGCGGTCATTCCTTACAAATCCCATTAACACCTGATTTCCTTTGGATCCTTGAATAAAGGTTAAAAAATCAAATCCTTTATAGCTGAAGTTTAACCGAAGCCCGTAAGTAAAGTCTGGAACTGCATCACCGATATAGGTTTGATCAGTATCCGAAATCTGTCCGTCCTTATTCGTGTCTAAAATAACAGGATCTCCTGGTTTAGGTTTATAACCAGTCAGCTTATTTTGGGCAATGTATTGGTCTATTTGTGCCTGGTTCTGGAAAATTCCATCCGTTTTATATCCCCTGAAATACCAGATTGGAAGTCCTGCTTCAAAACGGGTAGCCGTCCATCCTGTACCAACGCCCGCGCCGTCAATAACCGGGTAGAGCGGGTTGGTTCTGGTTACCTTATTTTTGTAAGTACTTAAATTAGCGCCAATTTCATATTTAAAGGCATGATCATTTCCATTATTATAACTGAATTCAAATTCCCAACCCTTGTTTTCTACATCACCACTGTTTACTGTATTTAAAACATTTCCAACAAAATAGGGGTTCGCACCAAACGTCAGTAGATCTTTTGTTGTCTTTTTGTACCAATCTACGGATAGTGTAAAACGGTTGTTCATAAAATTAAAATCTGCCCCAAAGTCAAGTTGCTCACTTTTTTCCCAGGTCAGATCAAAATTGGGTAAATTGGTTGGTGAGGCTCCAAGCACAAAGTTTCCGTTGGCATCTGTATATTTAGAATCCTGCGATATCGAGTTTAAATACTCTCCAATTGCCACATTGGATAAACTTCCGTTTTGACCCCAGCTTGCTCTTAATTTGGCATAATTTATAACACTGGAAACATTTTCAGCAAAAAAGTCCTCTTTGGACAGGATCCAGCCTGCTGATACCGACGGATAAGTACCCCATTTGTGACCAGCTGCAAATAGAGAAGATCCATCTTTTCTAACCGTAGCCGAAATTAAATACCGGTCTTTATAATCATAGTTTAGCCTTCCATAATAAGATACAAGTGTAGAATTATTGTACTGTCCATATATTTTTGCCAATTTATCTGGCGTATCCTGTACAAAATCCGGATAAGCCCACTTATCCTGGTCTTTAAAGATTCCAGAATAGCTTCCGCCAAGATTATTGTACATTTTTTTTAGCGCAGATGTACCGGCCATTACACTAAAATTATGCTCATTAATTCTTTTTGAATAGGTCACAAAGTTTTCCCATTGCCAATTGAAATAATTATTCTGATAGTCTGAACCGTTGGTTATGTTGTTCAATTTTTCACTGGAATACCATGTTTTTGGATTCCATGCATGGTTTCTTACAAAGGCAGCATCAATACCAAAACGGGTAGTGAAAGTTAAACCTTCCAGAGGGGTAACATCGGCAAACATATTCCCAACTACCTTATTTTGTGTAGTTTGAGTATGGGTGGTTTCTATCTGTGCCAGTGGATTTCCATATTCTCCCTGGATAAATCTGGAAATGCCATAGTAATTGCCATTAGCATCCTTTACCAGTGGATTACCTGCATTAATTGCGTTTTGAACATGAGCAGGTAATGCTCCTGTATAGGTAACCGGCGTAATGGGATCAAATGCCATCATACTTCCAATTACAGATCCATATTCGGTATTCTCAGGAATGCCGCGGCTCGTAAAGTTGGAGTAGGACAAGCGTTCCCCCACTTTAAGCCAGGATTTCATTTTATGATCTGAATTTATCCTGAATGTATAACGGTCAAATTTGGCTTTGTCGCCCCCAACAATACCTTGTTGCGTAAAATAGGTTGCTCCAAGTAAATAGGTTGACTTCTCATTTCCGCCGCTAAAGTTTAAAGTATGGTGTTGCTGAGGGGCATTTTTCAAAACCTCTTTCGTCCAGTCTGTCCCTAAGCCTACCGCAGCAACTTCGGCATCAGTAGGTGCATTTTGGCCTGCCTCTTTCATGTATTGCTGGTATTCAGGTGCATTCATCATTTTGGTAAAATTCCTGGCAGACTGCTGGCCCAACTGGAAGGTATAATTTACATCCATGGTGTTTGGCTTCCCCGATTTAGTGGTGATGATCACCACCCCATTGGCGCCTTCTGCACCATATATTGCCGCAGATGCTGCATCTTTTAAAATCTCTAATGAACTGACCTCTGAAGGATCCAAATATTCTATTCCTCCTGCACGTACGCCGTCTACGATATAAAGTGGCTCAGAACTTTTATTGGATCCAGTTCCTCTTACACGAATGCTAAGGGCAGAACCTGGTGCTCCTGAATTGGGAGATACCGTAACTCCTGCCGTTCTGCCTTGTAAGGCCTGGTCAATCCTGCTGGAGGAAACTGTTTTCAATTCTTCTGCTTTAATGGAAGATATAGCTCCGGTAACCAGGCTCCTCTTTTGGGTGCCATAGCCAACCACAACTACCTCGTTAAGTTTGTTGTCTTCTTCTTCCAATACGATTTGTACCGGGCCGCTACCTGTTACAGTAAATGTTTTGGCCTTCATTCCAATCTGGGAAAAGACCAATACTGAATTGTTTCCGGGAACTGTGATTACAAAACCTCCGGTTGCATTAGTACTAACCCCTTTTTGTGTACCCTGTATCTTCACAGAAACCCCGGGAAGCGGATTTCCATCTGAAGCGGTAACTTTTCCCGTCACATTTATTCCCTGGGCATTGGTCAGAAAGGGAACAAGGAGTAAACAGGAAATGAAGAAAATGAGTGTAATTCTTCTTTTCATACGAATTTGATTTAGGTTTATAATTTGGTTTGGCATTCACCAGATTTGGGGATCTGGCTTGATCAAATGTATCATGTACGGAAGGTGAATTGATTTTTTAACCACACTACACCAACCCTACAGTGGGTTCAGAAACCCATTTCTAAAGACATTGTAAGCACTACATGAGCACTACAAACAAAAAACAACCAACTGATTAACAACAGATTAAATCAGAATCATTTTTGATTCGCAATATCCATCAAAAAATCGAAAAGGTTAACTTCGGTTGCCAGTTGTAATTTTTTCCTCAAACGGTACCGGCCCACTTCTACCGCTTTTGGAGTAATGTTCATCAGTTGAGCAATCTCTTTGGTGGAGAGGTTCATCTTGAGGTATGCGCAAAGTTTGAGTTCATTTGGGGTAAGATCGGGAAAAAGGTCTTTCAGCTTCCCGAAAAAATCATCATTCACATTATTAAAATGAAGCGTAAACTGTTCCCTGTCCTGATCGCCCTTCTCTACATCCCTGATGAGCCGCAACAGGTGCCGGAAGCTTTGTGAATTGTCTGGAACATCATGCTTTTTAACCAGCATAGAAATTACATCTTTGATTCTGGACAGGACTTTACCCCGCTCGACCAGGTGCATGGTCATCGCAGCAAGTTCTCTGTTCTTAAAATTCATGTCAGCTTCTAGTTTTTCATTTTTCAGATCAGCAATTTGCTTCTCATTACGATCCGTTTCCAACTGGTGTAGATAACTGAGTTTTTCCTGAGCTTTTTTATGTTTTATTTTCTGCCATTTGAACAAGAGATATATCCCTACAATTGCAACCATCAAATAAAGGAGATAGGCCCAAATGCTCCTGTACCAGGCTGGTTGTATCACAAACCGATAGGCTGATGCCTCAGATTCACTGCCCAGGTTATTTCTGGATTTAATCTTAAAAGTATAATTTCCAGGAGGAAGATTGGTATAGTCCTTTTCACTTTTTGCGTTCCATTCTGACCAGGATTTGTCGAATCCTGCCAATTGATAACTGAATTCAATATTGTTCTGTTGCTCAAATAATGTAGAGGAATATTCAAAATGCAGGGAATTGTGTTCATGAGAAAGTTGCAGTACGTGCTTACTGTTCTGCTGTCGGGTAACCTGATCTCCATTCATAAAATAACCGCCAAAAAGGATACTGTCTTTCTTTCCAAAAAGCTTTACTACTCCAAGAAGAATGTTTGGTTTGAATGTATTTTCTTTATACTTTTTATAATTGATATGAAATGCGCCTTTGCTTGCCCCTATAAATATGTTCTCTTCATTTAAAGGATAAATGGACTCAAAACCACCCACTACTTTTTCATTAAGCTCTGGCAGATAAATAATATTAAAAGGCTTGGATGCTGAAGCCTGACTAAAGTCAACAATCCCAACCCGTTTGTTGGAAACAAACCATACATTTCCTTGATTATCTTCTTTAAGGTATTGAATCTGAATATTTTTCAAAGCGCCATTAAATAAGGGAGAGGGTTTAAAGGAGTCATTTTTTGGATCATATTCATAGAGTCCCTTTTCAGTGGAAATTATCCTTCGGTTTTTGATCCGGTACAAATAATTATGTAAAGTAGAAGGCAAGCCATCCTGCTTCCCGTAAATACGGCTGTTCAGGATCCGGCTGTAATCTGGGGCTATTTTTAGTTTATAAATCCCCCTGTTGGGATGAGATACCCATGCGGTGTTTTCTTCGGCATCAAAATCCAGAAACCTGAAGGAATCTGTATAACCGGGCAGCTGTCCTTTATTCTCAAATTTTCCTTCGTTAAAACTTAAATGCAGCAATCCAAAATAATTTCCTGCAAGTATATCCTTAGCTGGATAAACCCAGGAAACCGGTTGAAACAACCAGGTTCCGGCGGAGGTGATCTTCCTGGCTTTGACCCCTTCTATAAGAAAAATACCATCCTCATGTCCCATCAATAACTGACCATTAATTTCCTGAAGTCCCCACACCTGGCCTTTAGCATTTGTTACTTCATAAAATGCTCGTTTTGACAAACTGATGTCTTTCTGATCAGGATCAACTTTTGATGCATAGAGACCATTAGAGGTTCCAACATATAATACGTCTTTGAATAGGTTAATCGCATAGCCGGTTGCTTGTTTATTTTTATCCGGGAATACCGTTTTAATTGCACTATTGATACCAATAAGATCTATACCATCATCAAGTGCAACCCAAAGGCTTTTGTTTTGATCGATCAGTAATCCCCTGATGTTGTCCTTCTGAAGTCCTTCTTCATAGGAGTATTTCTGGATCATCTTTCCGTTCTTGTTAATGATCAAAATCCCGGTAGAAGTACTTCCAAAGGCATACCATTCGGAATTGACCTGGGTAGCACAATAAATCCGGTCATTATGGAACAGATGGTCTACTTCTGTTACAAATGGAGTAAGTGCCTTCGAAGACATTTTAAATAACCCTGTTTTCAATGTGGTAACCAGTAAAGTATCCCTGCGAAAAGGGAGAATCGAGGTGATCTCCGCATGGTCCAATTCGGGAGGGTTATATAAGGGCTGCCAGATGCCGTTCTTATAGATCATCAGTCCTTTCCCTTTTACTTGTGCATAGACTTCCTTATTTCCGGTTCCTAAGAATTCCCATTGTGTTTCTGGTTTGTAAATGCGGATGCGGTTATCTTTAAAATGCAGGATCTTACTCAATGAGCGAAAGAATACTTCGTCTCCCCGGATAACAATATTCCAGATGTCTGCAAATTTCCGCTCCTTTTCCGGGATCAAATGCATTAAAGAATGGTACGTGAGCACACCATTTTCGTTCGGAAAAAAATAGCCGGCTTCATCTTGTCCTCCAACAAAAATTCTGTTTTTCGCATCGATCTTTACCGAGCGGACCACGGTAAAGTTTGGCAAATGGTAAATATTCCAGAAACGTCCATTGAAGGTAAGCAGACCATCATTATTACCGAAATAAAGAATTCCATTTTGATCCTGGGCTACATCCCAGTTCTGAATTCCTCCTTTGTATTGTCCATAGCTATAGTTTACAATTTGCGGGAGTGCCAGTGGTGCCTGTGCCAGGGCTAAAGAACTTATAAATAAGAGTATAAGAAACAGAAGGTTCTTCTTTTGATTCATAACGAGCATGGATAAGCGTTGTCTTAAAATTCCAAGACGGAGGGTCAAGTTAATACTTTCTAAAAGAATAACCCCATCTCTGAAAACTAAAATTTCTGCTTTATGTTATTTCATCATGAACGAGGAACAAAAGAAGTCATTACTGATAAAAGAGCTTTATGATTTGCTTTCCAAAGGGAATGCTCACGTCACATTTGAAGAGGCGGTTAAAGATATTTCTTTAGATAAGCTGAGGTTAACCCCTGAAAACCTGCCTTACAATATCTTTCAGCTGGCCGAACATATTCGAATAGCACAATGGGATATTGTTGAATTTTGTATCAACCCGCATCATGTCTCTCCAAAATGGCCAGAGGGCTACTGGATAAGCGGTGATTATACAATTTCCAGACAGGCCTGGGATCATATTTTACAGCAAATTAAGCAAGACCGGGAAAGATTCATTCAGTTTCTGAAAGCAACAGACAATGATCTTTTCGAACCTCTCTCACATGGTACCGGGCAGAGTCTTTTTAGAGAAGCTTTATTGATTGCAGACCATACAGCGTACCACACCGGGGAAATCATCCTCATCAGGAGATTGTTGAAGATCTGGAATTGAACTGTAAGTACCTCTAAAAAAATCAGGAGGCCTTTTTGGGCCTCCTGATACAATTCAAACATAAACACTACACTAAAATTCTGATTACTTGGCTGCAATTAGTTGAAAAATTGCTCCAGTTTATTGGTCCATTTTAGCGAATTCATCAGCTCAATTGGCATTAAGCGTTTGAATTTTATTTTTTAGCCTTTTCAGTGGAAAAGGAATAAGGGAAATCTGCAGGGTCTGATCCTCTTTGTTTATTTGGAACAGCAGACATATTAAAGTTCAGCACGCCTCCATTTTGCAAACCGGAATGGCTGATCCAGTTTTTTGAATAGGGTTTTCCATTAATCTGCAGAGACTGTACGTACCGGTTTTCCTCACTGTTACCTGGCGCATTAATGGTTACTGTTTTACCATTTTCAAGCTTTAGGGTTATCTTCTTAAACAGAGGCGCACCAAGTGCATACTGATCTACTGCAGGCGTAACCGGGTAAAATCCTAAGGCAGAAAAAACGTACCAGGCAGAAGTCTGGCCATTGTCTTCATCGCCACAATAACCGTCTGGGGTTGCTTTATACATTCTGTTCATGGTTTCTCTCGCCCAATATTGTGTTTTCCAGGGAGCTCCACCATAATTGTACAGATAGATCATATGTTGGATCGGTTGGTTTCCATGTGCATATTGCCCCATATTTGCGATCTGCATCTCTCTGATCTCATGAATAACGCCACCGTAGGCACTCTCATCAAAGATTGGAGGCAGGCTAAATACAGAGTCTAGTTTCTGAACAAATTTCTCACTTCCTCCCATCAGTTTAGACAGACCGGCAATGTCATGAAAAACAGACCAGGTATAATGCCAGCTATTGCCTTCTGTAAAAGCACCACCCCATTTAAATGGACTGAATGGCGACTGGAAAGTACCATCTTGATTTTTTCCACGCATTAAACCTGTAGAAGGATCAAAGAGATTCTTATAGTTCATACTTCTTTTGGCATAAATTCCAATCTCACTTTCCGGTTTACCCAAGGCGCGTCCAAGTTGATAAATAGCAAAATCATCGTAAGCATATTCCAACGTTTTAGCCGCGTTTTCGGTGATTTTCACATCATAGGGAACATAACCCAGTTTGTTATAATATTCAACACCATTACGTCCAACAGCCTCCATAGGACCTTCATTACTGGCACCATGGGTTACTGCATCCCATAAAGTATTAATGTCATAACCGCGCATTCCTTTGATATAGGCATCACTCACCACAGAAGCTGAATTGTTTCCGACCATAATATTAGCATAACCCGGGCTGCTCCATTCTGGCAACCAGCCGCCTTCTTTAAAGTCGTTAACCAGTCCTTCCTGCATTTCTTTATTAATGGACGGATACATTAGGTTCAGGAAAGGGTATAATGCCCGGAAAGTATCCCAGAAACCGGTACCTGCAAACATATAACCTGGCAGGATTTTCCCATTATAAGGACTCCAGTGTACAATTTTATTGTTGGCGTCAATCTCATATAGTTTGTTTGGAAAGAACAAAGTACGGTACAAACTCGAGTAGAATGTGCGTGCCTGATCAATCGTTCCACCTTCTACACTAATACGGCCCAATGTTTTGTTCCATACATTTTTAGCTTTTTGCTTGGTGGCGTCAAATGTATCATTAGCCAATTCTCTTTTTAAACTGATTTCAGCCTGTTCAAAGCTGATAAAAGAAGAAGCTACTTTTGCAACAACCTGTTCACCTTTAGCTGTTTTAAAACCAATCACTGCACCACTGTGATCACTCTCCAGCTCCAAACCATCTTTAAGGGTTTTATCACTCCAGGTTTTGGATAAAGTAAAATCTTTATTAAAATAGATGACAAAATAATTTTTGAAGTTTTTAGGCAGTGGTCCCCTGGCATATTTTGTAGAATAACCAATGATCTTTCTTTCTTTAGGGATAATTTTAATATAAGAACCTTTATTTAAAGCATCTACAACAACAAATGCACTATCCGTTTTTGGGAAAGTAAATCTGAACTGGGCTGCACGTTCTGTCGGTGTGATTTCAGTGGTTACATCTGCATCAGCCAGGTATACACTATAATAATAGGGTTTTGCAATTTCGGCTTTATGTCCAAACCAGCTGGCACGGTCATCCTCCTTAAATTTCAGACTTCCGGTAACCGGCATAATAGCGAATTGTCCATAGTCATTCATCCAGGGTGATGGCTGATGGGTCTGTTTAAATCCTCTGATCTTATCTGCATCATAGGTATAAGCCCATCCATCTCCCATTTTTCCTGTTTGAGGGGTCCAGAAATTCATTCCCCATGGAACTGCAACTGCGGGGTAGGTATTTCCGTTGGACAGATCAGGTTTGGATTGTGTTCCCATTAAAGGGTTCACCAATTCTACAGGGTCAGATAGATTAACCCCCTGCTGAGCAAAAGTACAGGTGGTACCCAAAACAAGCAGGGCACTAAAAATTCTTTTCATCATGGTTTCTCTGTTTGTGTTGTTTATAGATATTAATTTTATTGTGGTTCATTTTATGTCGTATTTCCTATCTCTGCTAAAGTACTCCAGCAACTTGCTGCTCCAATTAAAGAAGCATCTTCTTTCAACTCTGCAATCCTGATTTCTGTTGTTACTCCATTTTCATCCAGCTTCTGTTGCACATAAGGCATAAAACACAAATGTGCATTGGAAATATTTCCGCCTAGAACAATTGCCTCCCAGGGGTTTTCCTGAACCAGGCAGATAATAAACTGTGCAAGGTTATGGCCAAATTCCTCAAATATCTGCTGTACAGGTTGTTCCTGACATTCAGAAAGATTGAGTTCTTTAACCCCTCCGATAACTTTTCCAGTCAACTGAAAATACCGGCTGGTAAACCATCTGGTTGATAAATAATCTTCTGCAATCCCCTCTTTAAATTTCGCATTCCATAATGCCGCATCTTCTGCAATACCGTCTTTACAAAAAGCAGATCCAAGCCCGGTTCCCAATGTCAAACCTGCAACCCGTTCGAAATGACGAGCAGCGCCGCCATAAACTTCTCCCTGTAAAAAACCAGCTGCATCATTAATGAACCTAATGCATTCGGGCTCTATTTCCAGCCTGCCTGCCAGTTCATTTTTAATATTTATCTGATACAGGGTTTTGAATTTGTCCTGATCTTTGATCAGCGAGATTCCTTTTTCATAATCAAAAGGTCCTGGCATTGCAATTCCGATCAGTTTCTTTTCATTACCCAGAGCAATGAAGGATTCTTTAATCACCTGACACCAATTGTCCAGGATCACGCCCGCTGCGTCATCAGAATTTACATGTATGCGTTGCCGCGACTCCGGAAGAAGTGTTCCGGTTGTTAAGTTTACCAGGGCTGCTGTAATGTGAGAGCCACCTATATCAACACCTAATACAATAGGTTTCTTCATTTGAATTATATTATTATCTGTTTTTGTGAGTTATTTTTTATCCGGCTAAAGCATTCCTGCGTTCATTGAATAGGTTATGCTTTTAGAATATCAGGCATTTCATGATACGTTTTCCACAACAGCTCTCCAAACAATGTATTTGACCAGGCAAACCATGCTCTGGTAAAATTGGAAGGGTCATCTTTGTGAAAAGACTCATGCATAAAGCCTTTACCGGCATGTGTTTTTTGCAGGGTCTGAATACACTTTTTAATTTCTTCTTTATCTGTAGAGGTCAAAGCCCTCATTGTAATACTCATAGGCCATATCATATCCTGACCTACGTGAGGACCTCCAATGCCTTCTGCAGCCGTACCTTTGAAATAGAAGGGATTGTCTGAAGAGAGTACAAATTTTCTTGTATTCTGGTAGATTGGGTCACTAAGATCTACTGATCCCAAATAGGGTAAGGCCAGTAAGCTGGGTACGTTTGCATCATCCATCAGATAGGTATTGCCAAATCCATCTACTTCAAATGCATAGATCTTTCCATATTTCGGATGGTTTACGATCGCATATTTCTGAATAGCTGCATCTACTTCCTCGGCCAGACTTAACAGTTCTGCAGAAAGCGTCGCATCGTTAAAAATGGCCTGAACCATTTCTCCAGCTTGTTTCAAAGAACTTACGGCAAAGAAGTTTGAAGGAATCAGGAAAGGAAATATCGTCGCATCATCACTCGGCCTGAAGGCAGAACAGATCAGTCCAACAGGATTAACTGGGAACCCATAACCCGCCATAGGCTGCGTATCTGTAGGTTTCTCTGTTACTCTTCTGAAATGATATGGGCCATGGCCTGTTTTTCGCTGTTGTTCTTTAAAGGTTTTTAAAATAGCCTCGATTCCTTTTTTCCAATTGTCTGTAAAAGGCTGCTTATCGCCTGTTTTTTTCCAATAATGGAAAGACAAACGGATGGGATAGCATAGGGAATCTATTTCCCATTTTCTCTCATGTATGCCAGGAAGCATGGTGGTTTCATCTGTTTTCCACTCTCCTACTTTTTCAGGATCTCCATAAAAAGCATTCGCATATGGATCTTTAAGGATGCACTTTGTTTGATGAGCGATTACTCCGGCAATTAATTTCTTTAAAGCCAGATCTTCGTTAACAAACTGCAAATAAGGCCAAACCTGTGCAGAGCTGTCTCTTAACCACATGGCATCGATATCGCCGGTGATGACATAAGTATCCGGCTTTCCATTATCTTCTTTATAATATACAGTCGTATCCAGGGTATTTGGAAAGCAATTTTCAAAAAGCCAGTTCAATTCTGGATTTTTAACTTTAGACTGAAAGGTTTTAATGGCGGCATCTACCGCCTTGCTTTGGAAATGTCTTTTTCCCGGGGCTACTCTAACTACAGGAAATTCGGGCGCTGCAGCAAAAGAAACTTTTGATGCGAGCAAACCTGCACCAAGAACGCCGGTGTTTCTAATAAATGTTCTCCTTTTCATAACTTGAAATATTGCATTATGGTCATCAAAATGGCCATTGGTTTATATTTGGTTGTTGATTTAGACGTTATTATTATACAATTATGATTTGAGTGATTACTACACTAAAACGTTTTACTAATATGAGGAATAATATTTTTATTTTACAACTCTGCAGAAAAATTATTTTCAGCAGGTGTAACATTTAACATACATTTTGGCTTGCTATCGTACAATCAATTCACCTGACAAGATCACCCGTTCCGTTTCCAGCACTTCCTTTGATGACAGTTGCATTAAAATCAAGCTGATGATCCGCTCTGCAATTTCTTCCAGAGGCTGACCTAGGGCTGAAATCTGAGGTGTATGCAATTTGAACACATCTCCATCGTCATAAGCAATTACAGAAAAGTTGGCATCAACTACTTTACCCATCTCTTTAAGAGCTGTAAGGCCACTAATGGCCAGATAATTTGTCGCAAACAACACGGCATCAATCTCGGTGTACTGTTTAAACAGCTCCTTTAGCTGCGCTATAGTTGCTTCTTTTTCCTGCCCAAATGGCACTTTTAAAACAAATGCTTCATTTTGAGTCCCGTTATAGTCAAGAATAGCCTGTTTGTAACCATCGTAACGATTAACAATTTGTTCAACATCAAGGTCAATGGTAACCAGCGCGATATTTCTTTTCTTAAGTTTCAGGAAGTGCTCAGTTGCCTTATAAGAAGCTTCGAAATGGTCTATACCTACATAGCTCACGTCCAGAGAAGGAAGAAAACGATCAAAAAGGACTACTGGTTTATGCTCATCTAACAAACCTTGAATATCCTGTTCCGTGCCCAGTGCAGGAGAAATGATGTAGGCGTCAACCTGCCTTGACTTAAAAAGGTTGATCAGCTCTTTCATCTTTCCGGGATGATTCTCTGTACTGGAATAAATGATCTTATAATCCTTCTTATAGGCTTTATCCTCTATTAATCTGGCTATCGCGGAAAAAAATGGATTTGAAATGTCCTCTACAATCAGACCTATAATCTTGGAACTGCCTGTTCGCAAACTACGGGCCACCTGATTGGGCTTAAAACCATCATCCTTAATGATTTTCTCCACTCTTTCGATGACAGCTGTACTGATGTTCTTTTCTACTGCCTTACCATTCAGGATAAAAGAAACTGTTGTGATGGATACATTTGCTTTTTTAGCTATATCTTTTATCGAAAGCGCTTTGGTTGTCATATGTTTATCTTCTATACAGCAAATCTATAAAATATTATTTCTTAATTTAATGTATTAACTCTTAAACAGAGGCAACATTTTCAATACAGCTTAAATTACTTTCGTTTCATCTTAATGCCCTAGGGGTGGACTTTATAAAACCGGTAGCCAAACAGGAAGATAACCATATAACAAAGGATAGGAAGATAATAAGCATGTTCAATGCCATAGCTATCCGCTGCTTTTCCCATAATAAAAGGAAAGAAGGCCCCACCAACCACGCCCATAGAGATAAAAGAGGAGGCTTGCTGTGTATGTGCACCCAGGTTCTTGATACCCAGACTGAAAATGGTGGGAAACATAATGCTAAAGAAGAAGTTGATCATCAACAAAGCCAGGTAAGAGGTCCATCCCAAACCCTGAGCAACAATAATGCACATCAGAATATTGGCCGCTGCATAAGTTGCAAGAAGTTTATTAGGCGCAATTATTTTCATTAAAAATGTTCCTATAAAGCGACCGCCCAGCATCATACCCATAAACAACACCATATAATTAGCAGCCTTTTCATCACTAAAGCCCATCTTTTCATGCCCGTAATTGATAAAAAAAGCCCAGGTACCAGCTTGGGCTGCGACATTAAAGAACTGAGCAATCACGGCCCATACAAAATGTCTATGCCTAAAAAGCGGCTTGTTTGGCGCAACATCTACATTAACAGCCCCCTCGTCTTTTACCGACGCATGCGGATCTATAGTCTGAGGGACTTTAACAAAGGAAAAGGATACTGCAATGATTGCTATAACAACTCCAATGGCCACATATAAAAGTTTAACAGAGGTAAGGTCGGTACTTCCGGGAGTGTTGTGCCGCAGCAAGAAATAAGACCCGACATAAGGTCCAAGCATCGCAC
Source organism: Pedobacter sp. HMWF019 (assembly GCF_003061025.1). Classification (GTDB taxonomy): domain Bacteria; phylum Bacteroidota; class Bacteroidia; order Sphingobacteriales; family Sphingobacteriaceae; genus Pedobacter. Next base: position 70,305 of record NZ_QAIL01000024.1, read on the forward strand.
CAACAGCGTTGAAAGATTGAGCAAAATTAATCCGCTGATCACTTGTGCGCTGATCACCCAATGAGGCCACAAAGGGGTGGGCTACGGTTTCCAGTGTAGACAGGCCGCAGCCCAAAATAAACAAAGCAATTCCAAAAAAACCAAACGAAGAGGTATAGGCCGCGGGAACAAATAAGAAAGCCCCTCCTGCAAAGAGCGACAAACCAAGCAGTACACCACTTTTATACCCGAAACGTTTCATAAATAAACCTGCAGGCACCCCCATTACAAAATAAGCACCAAAAACCGCAAACTGGACAAATGCAGACTGGGATTTTGTTAAATTTAAAACATGCTGAAAGTGCTTGTTCAGAACATCAGCCATCGTAATGGCAATGCCCCAAAGCATAAATAAAGAGGTAACAAATACAAGTGTAACCAGATACTTTTTTTCAGTAAACAAGGGTTTTTGGTTCATGGATTAGGGTCTAATTTATATTGGTTAGTTTAAGGGTGTAAGCATATTTTACAGGCAGCTCCTGACGCGATACTACTGGAAACTGCAGCTCGATATCTCCTTTAACCTTTTTCCATTTAATCGATTTAGCAAAACCCAAGAGAGAAATATCGGTATTATTTTGCACTTGTACATCTTTCAATAAAAATTTTCCTTCAGGTAGTTTTGGAAGAATCGCATACAGATCATTTCTCTTCCTGGTAAAAAAAACTTCTTTAACAGCGTATCCCGGGTCTGGGTCTACAGTCTGCTTGAGAATATAGTTACCGCTCTCACCGCCTTCTTTTTTTGCTGCCCAGTCTGTCCTTCCTTTGGACCATTGGAAATGATTCTTCCAGCTTCGTGTGCCATAGATAGCTTCCCCATTTACTTTCATCCAGGCCCCGATTTCCTGAAGTCTTTCTTGCATAACCGGCGGGATTTTACCATCTGCCTGCGGGCCAATATCAAGTAATAAATTTCCGCCATTGCTTACAATATTTACCAGCATCAACACTAATGTTTGTGCCGTATTGTAATCCTGGATATCTTCATTCCGGTTATATCCAAAGGAGAACCCTATGCCCCTGCATTCTTCCCAAGGTTTATTTGCTTTAAAATCAGCAGCATATTCTGTAGTATAATAACCTCCGTGTTTTTTACGGGTATCCTTTCCCCAGCGATCGTTTACGATGATTTTATCTCCAACCGGGGATTCATTGTACAGCCAGGCCAAGAACTCTTCCGATCTCCATTCTTTATCGGAACGTTCCCATTCTCCATCTGTCCAAAGTATGTCTGGTTTGTACCGGGTCACAAGGTCTTTAACCTGGGGAAAATAATGCTGTTCCACAAATTTATCTTTATCCTTTAGCCATAATGGATTATACCACTCGAATAAGGAATAGTAAAACCCTAGTTTCAGATCTGTTTTACGGATAGCAGCAGCAAATTCGCCGGCCAGGTCTCTTTTGGCTCCGCTCTCCATACTATTCCAGGGTCTTGAATAAGCAATGGAAGCTTCTTTACTGGGCCATAAGGCATATCCGTCATGATGCTTAGAAGTGAGCACCACATATTTGGCACCTGATGACTCAATAAGCTTAGCCCACTGGTCTGGCTGATAATCCAGTGCTTTGAACTGCTCTCCAAAATTATAGTAGGAAAAATCTTTACCAAAAGTCTTATTGTGGTACTCATTAACTGCTTTATCATTCTGTTTGAGCCAGTACTGATACCACTCTGAATACATACCTTTTGGTGCCCAGGCCGGCACTGAATAAGGCCCCCAATGTATAAAGATCCCAAATTTCGCGTCTTCAAACCAGGATGGAAGTGGTCGGCTATCCAAAGAAACCCAATTGGGCTCATATTTTTTAGACTGTCCTGTGGCCCACAATGAAATCGTAAATAATAAAAAAACAGTAAGTAAGCTCCCTGGAAATATAAAAGGTGATTTATTCATGTGTTCTGGTTATCTGCAAATTATAATTCTGATAGATCCTTGCGATCAATTAATCAGTATACCCTTCTTTTTTAAGCAGAGCCATTGCTTCCATAAGCATCGCACCACTTAACTCAGCGCGTAAGGCCGCTTTCCCTCCAATTGGTGCTGCCCACCAATGATAACCAAATAAAACCACAGGAGTTTTAGCGGTACCTGTTGTCCATAAAATCTGGCCACTATTTTTCAGAAAATTGATATATCTCTTCCTGGTCATGTCAGGCACATCTTTGGTCCTGATCAGTTGAGTAAAGTACCTTACAAAAATTCCTTTAAAAAGGTTCACATCATGATCCTCCTGTTCTGCCCAATCACTCAGCACTTTGTTGTTCGAATTTACCAGTGTACTTGTGGCCCAGTCTGCGCTTTTAATTGCGTCATTAAGATAAACCTTATTGCCTGTGATTTTATAGTACTCTACTGCTGCACCTATAAAAGTACCAACATCGTAGGTAAAGTCCCCTTTAGTATCATTCAGCTGTTCATACACCCTGCCTGATTGCTGGACCACACAGTTTTCCTTCATCCAATTATAGATTTTAGAAAGCCATTCCAGGTCATTATGCCCGTTAATCACTTCGGCCGCACCGTACTTCTGCCAGCGGCGGGCAGCTATAATTGCCGCCGGTCCATTTGATGGCATTCCTTTACTTTTTCCCGCCGTCGTGTTCTCATGATTCCAGGGGATTCCTCCACCATCAGCATCATTCCAGCCAGCAGTTATCCATTGCCATAAGTCTTTAGATGATGCTTCATAGCGAACATCTCCGGTAGCCTCCAGTGCCCGCAAATGGGCCATTCCATGCCAACCCATATCATCATAATAATTATTATAGAAACTGCCCCCGTTTTTAGCTTTCACTCCCTCATAAAAATCATAAATACGTTGCTTATACATGTCATTTTTTGTTCTTTGGTAAGCATCAACCAGCACATCCAATCCATGCGCTTCAGGCCAGTAATCATTCCTGACAGTCGTCCCCAGATTATCATTATTAAAATGATGGCCCGTAGTATTCCAATAAATACTGGCCAAAGTATTACTGCCGCTATCGGCAGCAGTAATCCAATTGACAGCATATTTTGCACTCCTATCTATATATTCGTCTTTTATTTTCGAGCAAGCGCTAAATATTAGCGCTATACTCATTACCAACAACATTTTCTTCATTTGTATATTTTTTACAGTTGACCTTGTCATTAACTTAATCTTTGTCTTTTCCTTAGTCTTTAATAGACAATTTCGTGTGTATAATTTGCTATCTCTGCACTAAAAGAAACAATTACATCACACTTCTGTATCGTTCGGTTAGGAAATTTGAAAGAGTAATTCCATTGATTATTTTCGCCAGGATAGAAAAACAGGTTGAAATACGAACCTGTTTTTACAGCAGGAGGTTGATTGTCTAAATTGCTGGAACCAACTTTTTGCTCTACCCCTGCAATTGTCATACGGAAGAAATACCTGTCATCACCAAAGCCACCCGAAGTAAAATCTGGTACCATATCACTAACTTTCCATATTCCTTTTCCCTGATAAGTTAAGGTTGTTCTTTTCTGTGGTGTACACATAAAGAAATCTAGTTTAGTAATTTCCTGCAGTGAAACCGTTCCGGCATTAAAATCTAAATTGATCCTGTATATTCCGTCCTTTGCTACTGTTGCTCCATCTGCATTCTCCTTAAAAGTACTTCCTGTATTATCTACAGAGAAAGTTCTGGTCACATTCGTTTTTGAGTCAACAAACTTATAGCTTTTTCCTCCAAGCAATTTCGTGTAAATTTCAAAGGTATCTCCTCCAGACATTGATTTCACTGTTAATGCCTGAGCCAACTGAGCTCCACCTTCTGTTCCTTCTCCAGTCAGGTATAAGGAAGCAGGAGCCTCGATGCCAGTTAACCTGGTGATTTTCAAAGAACGAATCTGCTTGGAAATTACTTTTGAAATTCCTCTGGAAGCTACAATAGTCCACTTAATCGTTCCTTCTTCACCCGATCCAATTCCTGCAAACTTTCCTATTCTATCCAATATTTTGTGGGTTATACTTGCTCCCCTGCCTATTCCGTTATTATCTGCAGGAACTGTATAAATGGGTTTTGAGAAGTCACCATTTTCTTTATCAAAAAGAACATCATAATAAACCACCCCATTATCCATGGCTACAGACTTCTCCCATTCAAAATACACTGTTCCAGTTGGGGTTAACAATATCTTTTTAGCCTCATCCGGTGAGTAAAATGTAGTTACTTCAGTTACTTGAACATCCTTAAATTCTTTATCTTTTTTACAGCCAAAAAGAGATAAGAGTATAGTTAAACAGCAGGCTGCTGACAATATATATGTTTTCATTTTGCTTCTTGTTAATAGTTAATATCCTGGATTCTGTTTTAAATTTGGATTGAGCAGAAGTTCTTTTCTTGGAACTGCCCACAGATAATCACGGTTTCGACTAAAGTTTCCGGCGGGAAGCTTTATATAATCATACGTTCCGCTGGATTTATCAAATTTAGCCCCTCGAATGGGTTGCGTCAGGACGATCTCAGCTGTTTTCCAACGTCGAATATCAAATGCTCTCAAACCTTCCAGTGCCAGTTCACAACGACGTTCATTTCTAATAACCTCCCGTAAATCCGTCTGACCAATTGCTGGCAGATCCATAGCTTCAGTGGTATTGTCAAAACCAGCCCTTTCTCTAAGTTTTCTAATGGTTTGATTCCAAATTGTACTATTCATCCCTCCCAGTTCATTTTTTGCCTCAGCATACATCAGTAATACATCCGCATAACGTATTAATGGAAGGTTCAGATTGGAATCCCAGCTGCCACCCGTGTAAGCTGCAGGACTTGGATCAGCAAATTTCCGGTAATAATATCCAGTAGAACTACCAGCAGAACCATTGGTATATTTATCTAATGTTTTACTATCGGGATTAATCTCTATAGTATAAGTATTTCCAGATCTGTCCCGCCATTTAGATCCGTCATACACAATCGTTGCGCCCATCCGCGGATCACGATTGGCATAATCCGGATCACTTGATGTCCATTTTTTACCATTTTTCATTAGATAGCTATCCACTAATCCTTGAGTTGGTGCTGCATTATTCAAACGTGCATTCGCAGACATGGGCACATAATCTACAAGATTTCCCCAGGTTCTAAGATCTGGTACGTATTGAAGGCTTAAGATGATTTCACTATTGTATTCATTTTTTACCCAGAATAGCTCTTCATAATTAGAGAATAAACTATATGTACCATAAGCTGAACTATTAATCAGCTTATCACAATATTCTGCCACTTTTGCCCAATTGTTCTCATACAAATAAGCACGGGCATTCAAAGCAACGGCAGCACCTCTGGTTATTCTGCCATTATCTGCTGCAGGGTATTCCGAACTGCTTGGCAAAATAGCTGCGACTTCATCCAGTTCTTTATGGATCCATTCCATAATCTCGGCATGAGGCTTACGTGTTATTGTTTTGGCCTGCTCGGGTGTAATATCCACTGTAAAGTGAGGCACATCACCATACCAGGTGGTGAGCTCAAGATAAAGTGATGCCCTGATAAACCGGATTTCAGCCTTCCTTTTTTCCTTAACACTATTACTCATCGCTGTTACCCGGTCCACATTAGCCAAGAATGTATGGCAGGTTTTGATTCCGCCATAACAGGCTCCCCATTCACTTTCGAACCGACCGTTAGAAGCATCTGCAAGTCCGGTAGCAATTATTTTTTCATTGGATGCTCCATACCCATTATAAACATTATCACTCAATATTTCATTGGTGATAAAATAATCACTGGTAAACATTTGCCGGTAAGCCATATTCAAAACAGAATTGGCTTTATCTTCTGATGTCCAGTAAGTTTCATCAGTAAATTTATTTGTTGGCGTTACATCCAGCTTTACGCAGCTGGAAATGAATAGGCCCGCCGCCAGTAATGTAAGATGAGCATATATTTTAAATTTCCTTGTCATGATTCCTTTATATATTGTTCATTAAAACTCTACATTAAAACCACCGCCTATATATTTCAGCAGGGGATAATTGCGTGCACTGTTTGCACCACTCGCATTCATGTTCCCGCCAAACTCGGTAGATTCCGGATCCACGAAAGAATTCTTACTGAAAGTAAGCAGGTTCTGTCCATCGACAAATACACGCAGCTTACTCATTCCAATTCTTTTTGTCAGAGTTTTAGGGAGCGTATATCCAATCTGAATATTTTTCAGACGTATATATCTTCCATCGAAAATATTAAAGTCAGATCCTTTGCCATAGTTATTAACTGTAGAGGCATTACCTTGAGGGGTAAGTCTTGGCCATTTGGCATCAGGGTTTGCCGGGGTCCAGTAATCGAGCTGATGTTCAAACATGACGAAAGAATAACCACTGTGAAATGGCTCTATGGTCTCTCCTCTTAGCGCCATATCGCGTTTACCAACCCCTTGCCATAACATGTTCAGATCAAATCCTTTCCATTGAACATCATAGCTGAACCCAAAAGTAAGACGTGGAAAAGCATTGCCCAGTACATACCTGTCGTTGTCGTCAATAACCCCATCTCCATTCCGGTCTTTATATTTTACATCTCCAGGCTGAGGTAATATACCGACAGGAAGCGCGGAGTTCCTGATGTCATCTTCATTTTTGAATAAACCATCTGTTTTATAACCATAATAGCTATATAATGGTAGTCCAACACGAATGATACGTTCAATCTCATCTGATTTACTGATTTGCTCATACCCTTCGAATTTGGTCACCTTATTCCAGGAATCTCCAACATTGAACCCAAATGACTGACGTACTCCGTTAAGGTTTAAATTATAATTCAAGCTAAATTCCCATCCCTGATTCGCCATTTCACCCAAATTGGCTTTAGGAACAGCACCACCTAAAGTAAGTGGAGTCTGAGGTGTAAGCAAGATATCTTTAGTTGTCTTATGAAAGTAATCAAAAGTAGCTGTTAAGCTTCCTTTTAGAAAAGTTGCATCTGCTCCTATATTGAATGATGAAGAGGTTTCCCATTTTAGGTCAGGATTACCGAAGGTATACCCTGTACCTGGCACCGCAACGTTGTTGAATCCATATTGGTTCTGGTAAATATCATAGGTAGTGAAGGTTTGATAATCATCAATATTTTGATTACCCAGGATTCCATAAGAACCACGAATCTTCAAATCACCAATCTTATTTTTCCAGAACTCAAAAAATTTCTCTTGGGTAATACGCCATCCTAATGATAAGGAAGGAAAAAATCCCCAGCGGTTATCTTTCAAAAACTTAGAGGAGCCATCATAACGGAAATTTCCTTCAGCATAATACTTGTCTGCAAAAGAGTAGCTGGCACGTCCAAAATAAGAATAAATACTCCTCTCTACGGTACCTCCAGGCGAATTATAGCTAGCTGTTTCATCAATTTTAGTTCCTTCAATTGGAATACCCAGAACCGGATCTACAAAGTTCCTCGCTATTTCAATACGGCGTTGCCTGTAAGACTCATTGGAGAAACCAGCCAACACTGAAACCTGATGCGATTTCCCGAAAGTCTTGTTGTAATCAAGCATTGCCTGTGTGTTCAACAGGGTAGCTTTGCCGGTATAATCATCTATGCTATAGTTCTTTGAGCTGTTTTCATTTACAGGACTATCTCCCCCCATCCAATTGTATATGGGCCAATAAAACCGTCTGATCAAACGTGATTCAGGACGAAGATCAAAACCAACTAATCCTTTTGCCTTTAACCCATCAATAATTTGAAATTCGGCATTCAGACTTCCCTGAAAATGATCATTGTTGGTATTTGTATATCCGCCATGTTCTAATGAAGCGAGTGGATTTCCGCCAGTCAGAACGTCATTATTATAATATCTTCCATTTGCATCTTTCAGAATATAGGTATTGTATACCGGAATACGTGAAGCATCTGCAATCAAAAATCCCGTGTCGCCCTGATACGCTTTACCATCACTCCTGTCGTACCACAATATGGTGGTTAATTTGAGTCTCCCAATATCAGTAGTGAGGTTAGAGCGGAAGTTATAACGTTTTAGTCCAAAATCGGGCCCTTTAAAATTACTTTCCTGGTCATAATAACCTAAGGAAATCATATAAGCAGTATTCGAAGATCCCCCCTGCACACTCAGGTTATAGTTTTGCTGTAGTGCATTTTTTAAAATACCATCCAGGAAATACTGACTGTCACCTGTTGCGAACTGACTGATTTGCGCTGAAGAATAAATTGGTTTTTCTCCTACATTGATATAGGAATCATTACGCAGCAAAGCATTCTGATATCCTTTTAGAGGCTTAACTAATATCTTGGGATCCTGGGCTCCTATAATTGCTCCAAATTTAACCTGCGGCTTCATGCCCAGTTTGCCCTTTTTAGTGGTGATCAATATAACACCGTTTGCAGAACGTGAGCCATAAATAGCAGAACTTCCGGCATCCTTTAATATAGATATGTTTTCAATATCATTAGGATTCAGATTGTTCATATTACCAATATCATCGCTAATTACGCCATCAATAACCAACAATGGCGCGTTATTACCCATAGTACTCACGCCTCTCAGATTGATATTCATTGTATTATCATTAGGATTCATACTTCTCTGTTGAATAACCAAGCTTGGAGATGTTCCCTGCAGGGCCTGTGTAAGATTTCCAACAGGACGATCTTCTACCTGACTTGCCTTAATCTGGTCAATAGCCCCTGTAACACTCGAACGTTTCTGGGTTCCGTACCCAACCACGACCACCTGTTCCAGTTGCTGTAAATCGACACTCATTGTAACATCAATACTGGTCCTACCATCCACTTTGATCTCCTGGGTTGTATATCCGAGATAACTAAATACCAGCGTCCCATTATCAGGAACTTTAACACGATAGGATCCATCTGTACCTGTCATCATTCCGGTTACTGTCCCCTTTAACTTTACAGTTACCCCAGGAAGAGGCATATTTTTTTCATCCACCACCCTACCCATCACAGTAACGATTTCATGAACCATTACTGTGGGCTCGGAACGTCTTTTGACTACAACGGTATTCCTGTTGATGATATAGGTTAAAGGCTGAAGATCAAAGATCTTCTTCAACGCCTGGTCTAAGCTCATTTCTTCGATAGAGATACTTACAGGATTGGCCTCCTTCAACATTTTGGTATTGTAAAGGAAACTAAATCCGGTTTGCTTTTGAATGTCTTTCAAAACCACGCTCAGCGTAGCGTTTTTCTTGTGCAGGCTAACATTCTGAGCATAACCTGAAGCAAATACCTGAGTAAAGCATGCGACCAGTAAAATAGTAGTTAATTTCATAACCAGCAATAATTTTAATGGGATACAAGATTGCATCCTGCATTTAAACAGAGAGTAAAAATTCATACATTTGAATATTTGGGTTAAATCAGTAATAAGATGTGCTGTCTTTTTATAAAACGGTTTTTAGCCTGAAAACTCCGGGGGCGCGCCAACGCTTCCGGTTTTTCTTTTTTAAGCACCAACCGTATCCTTGGGTAAATTCTAAGGCATAACGATGATCCTCCTTCCTTCAATTTTAAAATGAATGGTTCCGGTCAATTCCAGCATTTTCAATACTTCAGAAACGTCTTCGTACCTGGAAATCGATCCCGCAAAATTCTTATCAGAAAGATTACCCTTATACTCTACATCTACATCGTACCAGCGGGAAATCCGGCGCATAATTGTCTCTATATCTTCATCTGCAAATAAGAATTTCCCATTCTTCCATGCAATAGCCTCTGCAATATTTACATCTTCAACACCCAGCATACCAGAAGATTTTTTTAAACTCGCTTGCTGCCCGGGTCTGATCGTCGCTGTTTGCAATGCATTAGATACCTTTACCGATCCCTCCAGCAAAGTGGTATTAATACTTTCTTCATCATCATAAGCCATGATATTAAAATGCGTTCCCAACACTCGAACTTCCATATCTCTGACATGAACCTTAAAAGGCATTTCTTTATTTTTAGCAACCTCGAAATAAGCCTCACCGTTAAGCTCTACACTTCTTTCTTTTCCGGAGAACTGGGTTGGAAAACGAAGTGACGAGGCAGAATTCAACCATACTACAGTTCCATCTGGTAACTTCAACTGGTATTGCCCTCCTCTTGGTACAGCAATTTTGTTAAATAAAGGCGCAGAGCCAGAAGGGCCGTTTGCGGCATACACCAGCAAGCCTTTGCTCTCATTCAAAATCGATGTATTGCCTTGTTTAATCGTTTTACTAATTGAACTGCTGTCTAAGGCCACCACAGAACCATCAGCCAGAGTTAAGACCGCTTTATTTCCTCCCGGCACAACAGAATTGCCTGATTTTAAATGATGATGTGCTAGTCCTTGCTGAGAGGAATTTGTTGACCGGGAAAGAAAAATCAAACCTGCAGAAACGCACAACAGCAATACTGCTGCAGTTAACCACCTTTTTACCAGACCAATCTGATGTGATTTATGAACTCTAATATTGTTCAGCAATTTTTGCCTGATCTGATCCCTCATTTCTACCTGAGCGCCCATCATTTCTGCATTCCAGGGGCCATCGATCAATTCGAACTCATCCTGATAGGCTTTAATATCTGCTTCTTCTTCCGGACTACTTGTTCCAGACAGAAACTTTTCATATAAAAGAAGGTACTCCTCTTTTGTCATACTTGGCTAGTTTATACTCGGTTATAGATAGAGAGACAATTTTTCAGAGGCACACACATAAATTATTAATATTTAATTTTTAATGTCTAGTTTTATTAACCAAATTATACCTGATCAACTAAATGTTTACAACCAAATCCAATGACTCAGAACTCTGGCTGGCCATTACGAAAAGTGATTTAAAGGCCTTCAATGTTCTTTTCGACAGATACTGGTCGAGTATTTATACCACAGCATTTAGTTATCTTAAAGATCCTGAAGCCAGTTCTGAGATTACACATGATATTTTTCTCAACATCTGGAATAAAAGGTCTGAACTGGACATTCAATCCTTCAAAGGTTATTTAACAGCGTCTGCTCGTTATCACGTTTATAAAAGGAAGAAGACAATCAAGTCGATCAACATCCAGTATATAGAAGACTATGAAAGTCTTGAAGCTGCATCAGTTCAAAACTCAGGGGACGAAAAAGTAAGTTATATGGAACTTGAAGATAAAGTTGATTCCTTTTTAAATGAGCTGCCTAGCCGGTGTAGGGAAATCTTTATTCTTAGCCGGAAAGAGCATTTATCCAACGATGAAATTGCACAGCGCTTATGTATTTCCAAGCGCACTGTGGAAAACCAATTGACCAGTGCATTGAAATACCTTCGGATGTCCCTTCGGAACATTGGCATTATCCTGATTATCCTACACCTCTAACACACCTACCAATACTTCTATACAAATGATAGAATTCAGAACTCTCAAAGATCAAAGCGTTGCACAGCTAGCGGAGATTTTCAACTATGCTTTTTCAGATTACGTAATTAAATTCCATTTAACTGAAGAAGTTCTCGGCCAAAAAATAGAGGCAGAGAACATCAGTCTAAAACACTCGGTTGGTACATTTGATGGGAACAGACTTGTCGGTTTTATCCTCCTGGGTTTAGATACCATTTCAGGAAATAAGACGGCTTATAATGCCGGAACGGGAGTAGTCCCTGGCTATAGAGGGCAAAAAGTTCCCCAGCAGATGTACCAGTTCATTCTGCCTTTTTTAAAATCAGAAGGCTATTTACACCATCAGCTTGAAGTCATTAAAGGAAATGAGAAGGCGATAAAAAGCTATCAAAATACAGGCTTCTCGATCAGCAGAAAATTTGACTGCTATAAAGGGGCCATAACGACAAAATCCTTAAACCAAATAGAAGTCTGCAATTTATTACAGCCCGACTGGGCATTGCTGGAAACATTTACAGATGTCCTTCCTTCCTGGCAAAATTCCGCAGCTGCCATCCAAAGGGCTTCAACCCCTCATATCATAGCCGGTGCCTATGCAGATTCGCAATTGATCGGTTTTGGCATTATGGATCCTGTAACTGGAAGGATAAAACAATTTGGGGTCAGAAAAGAATACCGTAGAAAAGGTGCAGGTACCGCTTTGTTTCATTTTCTCCATTCAAAAAGTGATACAGGATCTGTTAATTTTATCAATTACGATCAAGAAGATCGGCAGGCATCTATATTCTTTAAAAAAATTGGTCTGGAAAAAACGATAGAACAGTATGAAATGAAAATGGCATATACTTAGGTATATGCCATTTCAGCAATTATTTAACGTTAAGCCGGGATTATTTATTCGTGATCACTTTTCCGCCGAATGCCCTTCCATCGGTACCCGGAATGACAAGTCCTGTAGCAATCACCGTGTAATATTTTCCTTTAGCAATATCCATGCTGGCCAGACTAAATTTTGCATCAGCAGCGCCTTTGTCTTTGATAGAAAATTCATAAGCCTTTGGATCAATTTCTACAAAAGCACTAACAGCTTTATAGGCCTTATCCCCAACAATTGTCGCTCCTCCTTTTATCGCCAGATCTAAAGGACCGGCATCAGGTGATAAGTTAATAAACCTGATAAAAGCTTTTTCGGTGGTTTTACTTAAATCATCTGTATTGAGCAAATAATCAAGTTTATCTCCTTTATCAATCAGGAATAATGTATACACTTGGTTTCTGGCTATAGAGATTTTTTTGGTGATGATACTTTCAGTATTCGACGCTGTTGTAAATTTCGCATTATAATCGCCTGCATTTAAAGGAAAATAGGCTACAGAACCTTCAAAAGGCAACGCGCTTGTTCCATTTGCTTTAGCATCATTGAGGTAAAAATTATAAGTTGCAGAAGTTGGCGAAGTGTTCACCACAGATAAATAGGCAACGTCTGGACTAACCGGAGCTTCATCTTTCTTGCAGGATTGAAAGCCCAGCATGCCAAGCATTAACAATGTGGAGGCGATAAAGTGTTTCTTAGCTGATTTCGTAAAAAATGTCATCTTCATATAAGTGTTTTAAGTATATAACCTTTAAAACGGAGATGAAATTGATAACGCTACAACATGAACTAGAGTTTATCCCGCTTCGCCGTCAAAGTTGCCCCGGCACTTGCAACGATCACCAATGTTACGGCTAGCCATTCTTTAAATGACAGATGTTCATGCAGGAAAACCAAACCACATAATGCGGCTATACCAGGCTCCATACTCATAAGAATACTGAAAGTCCGCGCAGGCATTTGACGAAGTGCCTGCATTTCGAGTGTAAAAGGAATTGCACTAGATAACAAAGCCAGAGCAAGTCCTGAAAAGAGCAATACAGGTGTAAGCTGGGAAAAACCACCACTGGATATACCGAATGGCAGGATCAGTACGGTTGCAAAAATCATTCCTACGCTAACTGCGTCGCTACCCTTCATCAATCGGGATATCTTTCCACCCAGAACAATGTAGCCAGCCCAAAATGCACCGGCTAATAGAGCCAGTCCCACTCCCAGAGGATCTATTCCTGTTGTATTCCAAGGTGCAATCAATGCGATTCCAGCACCCGCAAGTAAGACCCATAGATAATCTGCAATACGTTTGGAACCAAGTATAGCGACTAAAAGCGGGCCTATAAATTCAAGGGTTACCCCGAGGCCTAAAGGAATTCTTTTGATGGCCATATAAAAGATAAAGTTCATTGCCCCAAGACACAAACCATAAGGGATAACGGCTTTCCACTGCACAGAGGTTAAGGACTTAAAGTTTGGCCGGTTAACCAGTAAAAGAATTAAAGCAGACAGTCCTATACGCAGCGAAGCTGTTGTTGCGGCCCCTAGTATGGGAAACAAACCTTTTGCTATCGCCGCTCCCGCCTGTACACTAATAATGGCCAGTAAAACGGCAGGCAAGGGGGGTAAATTCAAAAGTTTCTTTCTCATCACAATTCAATCTAAAATATCGGGCTACAAATATAGAACAAAAAACATAATTTTTAATATAATTATGAATATTATTCTGTTTATACATATATTTACAGAATGATAATCGAAAACAATCTTACATTAGACAAAATAGATCTGGCCATTTTAAGACTGATGCAGGAGAATGCCAGAATATCCAATGTTCAAATTGCCAAAGATTTGGAAATGGCACCCTCTGCCATTCTGGAACGGGTAAAGAAGCTTGAACAAAAGGGTGTGATTGTTCAGTACACCACCAGGATAAACCCGGCGGCTATAGACCTTAAATTACTGGCATTCATTTCTCTTAAGGCATCAGACAGTATTGGTTGCGTAGACACCGCTAAAGAACTTGCAAAAATTGAAGAGGTACAGGAAGTACATATCATTGCTGGTGATGACTGCTATCTCGTTAAAGTAAGGACCGCTGATTCTGCGTCTTTAATGGCGCTGATGCGCAATTCCTTTAGTAAAATAAAAAACATACTCTCTATTCGAACCACGATTGTACTGGAAACCGTAAAAGAGCAGCAACAGCTAAAAATACCTGAACACTAATCGTCAATCTTATGTCCGGCCCTCAAAAGAACGCCTCCCCCATCCTGGTCTATGTCGCATTTGCCACTGTATATATTGTATGGGGCTCTACTTATTTTTTCATCCAAAAAGCACTGAACGGCTTCCCTCCTTTTCTTTTAGGCACATTCCGTTTTCTACTTGCAGGGCTCCTTTTGATGAGCTGGTGCAAGTTAAAGGGTGAAAAGATAGTTGACCGCAGAAGTATCAAAACAGCAATAATTAGCGGCTTACTTATGCTGGGCATAGGCAATGGCATCGTGATCTGGGTAGAGCAGGTCATTCCAAGCGGACTTGTGGCTATCATGGTTGCATCGGCTGCTATCTGGTTTGTGATACTGGACAAACCAAAATGGAAAGAAAACCTGCAAAGCAAGTCTACAGTAGCGGGCCTGATTGTAGGTTTTATCGGTGTTATTTTTCTATTCGGAGAACAACTGCTTCAAGCGGTAAACACCACTCAAAGCACAGTTCAGATTGTAGGAATGTGCCTGCTGGTTATTGGCCCCATTGGATGGGCAGGCGGCTCACTCTATTCAAAATATCATGCAGACAATAAAATATCAGTGTCTGCAGGCACGGCCTGGCAAATGTTGGCAGCAGGAATTGCTTTTATTCCCGGCAGCTTGTTCAATTCGGAGTATCAGCACTTCCAATGGACAGAAGTACCATTTGATGCCTGGCTTTCGATCATTTATCTCATCTTATTTGGTTCCATAGCCGCCTTTAGTGCATATGTTTGGCTACTTACAGTGAGACCAGCCACACAGGTAAGTACTTATGCCTATGTAAACCCCGTAGTTGCTGTTATACTCAGCTTATTGTTTACCAGCGAGAGGATTAGCCTTTTACAGTTTTTTGGGTTGCTGATCATACTGGGAAGTGTATTGCTGATCAACCTCACCAAATACAGACAGCATAAACGCTCGGCGGTTTAAACTCCTTAAAAGAAAAAAGCCATGGTTATTAAATAAACCATGGCTTTTTTCTTTTGTGTTTTTACACAATCTATTGGATATCGGTATAAGTAGCTTCAACATTCCAGCCTGAAATGCTGATGCCATATTTCTTTCCAGACTCCGGAGTATATTCAACTATTACTTTTTTCTCTGCACCTGGAGGCAACGACACATAATTATCATCGTAAAATGCAGCAAGTATTCTTTGTTTCGTACCCGCATCTAACAAAGAGATCCTGTTAAAAAAAGCAACCGGATTTTGAGCAGAATTGAACAACGTTACTTCTACTTTATTGCTGCCAAGCTGACGCGTAGTTACTTTTAAAGTAGTCTTTTGCATCTTATTCAATCCTGAATAATTCCCTTTCTGGTCGGGCATCCAGTAAAAGTTATCGCTTACAACTTTTTTATTCCTGTCCAGCAATTGCAAAGAAAGGAATAAACCTTCTTCAGCCGATAATGCATCCACCATTGGTTTTAATGAAGAGATCTTTTTTACAGTAGAAGGCTCTACATAACAGAAGATCTGGTTCAGCAACTTAGACTTTCCTTTCATATCATAAGCGGTAGCTACAAGCATTAAATCTGTTTTTTGCTGAAAACCATTATTGGCAATACTCACCATGCCATCTACAGGATTGTACATGCTGTGTAGCATCTCACTTCCAGAACGCAGACCATATAAACAAGCATTCGGATCCAGGTAATAATCATACATCTGTCCTCTTGTTGATGTCCACGGGTTTTGGGTTTTCCAGATGATTACCCCGGTATACCAGTTCCACATATGTGAACTGAAACCTTCGATCAGACCACGGTACTGGTCATAATTCACCAACTGTGCCTTTGTAGCAAAATCTTTAGCATTTTCCGGCTTACCATATGGAAGAATAAAGGCTTCATAACCTACACCATCATAAGTATGATAAGTCCATACAGAATCTACTTTTTCTACAGCCCTGCCATGTTTGTCCTTACCCGTGTACTCCGGTGCAATCAGATTCTTTTCAGGAATAAATCTTTGCAGGGATTCATAGTCACCAACGCCAACAGAACCTACTTCAGAATTGAATGGAAAAGTCTTGTTCTCCCAGAATGTGGATATGGGTTGTATGGTATAAGGACCATCTCCATTTCCACCAATACTGTTTAAAGACATTTCGTCTGAATTGGAATAATCAATAAACCACCTTGTTCCGTCTAGTTTAGGCAGAATAGAATCTCTTAATGGTACAAGAATATCATTTGGTGGGGTAATTTCATTTCCTCCGCACCAAATAGCCAGTGAAGCATGGTTACGCACCATTTTGATCATATCTGCTGCAGATTCCAGGAAAAGATGATGATCATCAGGATACTGCCTCCTGGTCCATTGGTCATCCTTCTTCGCCGGATCTTGCCAGCGTCCATTGCAGTCGCCAGACATCCAGAAATCCTGCATCACCAGTAAACCATTCCTGTCACAGGCATCATAAAATTCGGGTCTTTCTACAAGTGCTCCTCCCCAAATCCGGATGAGGTTCAAATTCATATCCTTATGATAACGGATCTCTGCATCATATCTGGCTTGTGAAAAACGAAGCATTGCATCAGAGATGATCCAGTTTCCTCCCTTGATAAAGATCTTCTGACCATTCACCAAAATTTCTTTACTGTTGGTTGTGGTATTCCAAGTGGTTTGAATCTCCCGAACGCCAAAAGACAAAGATTCCTGATCAGATACCTGACCATTATTTTGAGTAAACTGGATATTGGTTTTATACAATTCCTGTTTACCATAACCATTCGGCCACCATAAGCGAGGGTTTTTCAGTTCAAAATCTGGTAGCTGAACCTCCGTAGTCTGACCAGCCGGAATACTCACTTTTGCAGAAGTCTTTTGGCCATCAACCGTGTAAGATAATACACCGTTCATCGTAACTCCAGAAGTATTTTCCAGTTCAGCAGACATGCGGATTCTGGCTGGTTGTTGTGGCCCTTCTGTATTGCGTTTACCTGGAACATAAGTAATAACATGTGGATTCTTCAGATTAACTGCGCCTGTTTTCTCGATGTATACCTTATCCCAAATCCCTGTATTACGGTCTCTTATTGGACGGATCCAGTCCCATCCTGCCGTGTATTGAGGCGCTACACCACGGGCAATCGTTCCGTCACCTCCTTGTCCTCCGTTAGGATCTCCAACTACATCTGCCGGATACACGATTACAGCCAATCTGTTTTTCCCATCCTTATTCAGAAAAGAGGTAATATTAAACCCTTTGCGGATAAACATTCCTTTATAGGGTGTTTTATTTACTTTTTTACCATTTAAAAAGATATCGCAGCTATAATTAATCCCCCTGAAATTCAACCAGACTTGTTGCCCGGCTGCAGCCGTCTCTTTAAAATCTTTAACAAACCAATAGGTATAGTAATCCCTGCCGGTTACATAAATATCCGGGATCTTTTCATTGTTCATTCCATAAAATGGATCAGGGACTTCTTTATTGTTCAGCATTGTTGTCAGTACTGTGCCAGGCACAGTTGCTGGTTTCCAGCCAGACAAGGCATATCCTGTTGCAGAGATTTGCTCTCCGCCCGCTTGTACCTGCTTTAAAGGTAGGCACTTCCATTCGCTGTTCAGTTCATATCTGTTTTGAGAAAATCCCAGATGGAACGCAGCAATTAATAATAGAGTTAAAACTAATTTCTTCATTTATTTTTCTGAATATGGTCTGTTAACGGCTGCTTTACCAAAGTCGTAATTAGGTTTGTTACCCATTTTAACGACCATGGTACCGCCTTTCACGACGTCCTGATGTGTAATAAAGCTCTTGGTATAAGGCTTTCCATTAAGGGTAATGCTTTGAATATAGATGTTTTCAGGACTGTTACCATTTGCCTGCACAGTGAAGGTTTTACCTGTCCCCACATTGATGGTTGCTTTATCGAACAGTGGGCTACCCAATACATAAACACCACTGGCTGGGTTTTCAGGGTAGAAGCCCAGAGCAGAGAATATATACCAGGAAGACATGGCACCACAATCTTCGTTGCCCGCTAAACCGTCTGGTTTATCGAAGTAGAACTCTTTCATAACCTGTCTTACTTTTTCGGCGGTTTTCCATTGGTAACCGGAAAAAGCATACATATAGGTAACGTGATGACTAGGTTCATTACCGTGGGCATACATCCCAATGAGACCAGAAATATCATTGGAAGCTTGTGCACCCATATCGCCTTTAGCAGTAAATAGACTGTCGAGTTTATGTGTAAAAGCATCATCACCCCCCATCAGGTTAATCAATCCTTCAACATCCTGCGGTACCAGCCAGGTATACTGCCAACCATTACCTTCGGTGAAATCACCTTTTTCATGAATAGAATTGAACGGATCGTAAGGGGTTTTAAAGCTACCATCACTCATACGCGGACGAACAAAGCGAATGTTTTTGTCGAAATAATTTTTATAATAGCCCGCACGTTTTTTATAGTATTCGTAGTCGGCAGTCTTGCCCATTTTTTTGGCCATAGCAGCGATACACCAATCATCAATCGCATATTCCATAGCTTTTGAAACAGATTCATACTCCTTATCAGCGGGGATATAACCTAACTCTTTTACATATTTCAACCCCAAGTCATCGCGGGTGGAAGTGGCTTTCATGGCCTCAAATGCTTCTTCTGCATCAAAACCTGTAAAGCCTTTCAGGTAAGCATCTACAATAGGAGGCACTGCATGATAACCTACCATACAATTGGTTTCATTACCCATCAGGTGCCATACAGGCAGTTTGCCTTGCTGTTTGTAAATCGCGAGCATCGAGTTCACAAAACTGTTTACCTTTTCAGGGTGCAGGATGGTACTCAACGGTGCACACGAACGGTAAATATCCCATAAGGAGAAAACAGAATAGTTGTCAAATCCTGGATTAGTATATACCTTTTTGTCGGTACCCCGGTAGCTGCCATCGTGATCGTTGAACAATGCAGGATCAATCATGGTGTGATACATCGCGGTGTAGAATACCCGCCGTGCAGCATTGTCTTTTGTTTCTATTTTTACCTTAGACAGTTCTTTTTCCCATTTCGCATCGGCGTTACTCACTGTTTTCGTGAAATCCCAGCCTGGGATTTCAGCCTTGATATTAGCTAGGGCATTCTCGCTACTTACCGGAGAGATCCCTATTTTCAGCATGACCTGTCCGGGAGATTTATCAAAAGAGATAACACCTTTTCCCGCTTTCGACTTCACGAAGTTTCCTGTTTGTTTACTGTCTCCATCAAATACCAGAAATTGTTTTACCGGTACAGATAACTTAACCGCAAACCACACCCGCTGGTCTTCTGCCCAACCTTTGGAATAGCGGTAGCCTTCCAGGGTATATTCATCTACCTGACGGATAAATGTTTCTACCGGAGCATCCCAGCCGATACCTTCTTTCAGATCGATGATGATGTTGGCAGGTTGATCTTTCGGGAAAGTATATCTGTGCAAAGCAACTCTTTCTGAAGCTGTTAGTTCTGCTTTGATGTTGTAATCATCCAGCTGAACGGAGTAGTATCCGGGACGGGCTGTTTCGCGGTCATGAGAGTAGTGAGAACCATATCCTGAAGTAGGATCTTCCTGTGTACCTCTGTTGGTTCTTACCTTGCCGGTATATGGCATGACCAATACATCACCAAGGTCTCCGATACCCGTACCGCTAAGATGCATTTGGGAGAAGCCTATTAATACATTGTCTGAGTAGTGATAACCGGAGCACCAATCCCAACCCTTTACAATATTGGTGGGGCCCGTTTGTACCGCGCCATAAGGAACACTTGCACCCAGGAATACGTGTCCATGCCCCCCGGTTCCAATATACGGATCAACATATTCAGTTAAACGTTTTAGTTGTGTGTGTTTCGCATTTTGCGCAAAGATTTTGGAGGTATTAAAAGGCAATACAAGGCAGCAGCCAATAAAACCTTTAACCAAATTCTTTGTAAAAGTGGAATGGTTATAAGACATTATGATTGTTTTTATTTGATCGTTTAAATTAAGCGTTTTTTTCCTAAAAACAGGATGTTTTTTTATTTTTAGTATCCGCCTACATATTACTTTCAATTGCTCCGACCTTCTCGCGGTACCAGTCAGCAGGTCCGTCCAAAAGCACCGCAATTACCGTCATATTCTTATCAAGTCTGGCTGCTGGTACATCGATATACACAATTCCCGGAATTTTACTCCAATACAGTTTATTGTACATACTATAAGGAAGAATTGTTCCATCGCCTACAATCCGGATTCTGTTGATCTGGTTTTTAAGGCCCTTTATAGCAATAGGCCCTGTCGGCTGACCTTCCACAAAAAGATATACTGTTTGCTGATCTGCTGAAAGCGCGGTCCGACCCTGATAATGCCCTTCAGGAATTCCTGCAGTAGTTTTATATAATACCTCGGCATGTTTGACAACCCAGTCGTTCACTTCAATATCCAATGGAGTTACTGAAGGCTTAAAATTAAAAGCATCAGCCACCAAATTGGTTGAAGCCAGTGGATTGATTCCTTTGCTGATCTGATCGGCAAGATCTTTGATCTTCCACGCGGCTGAAAACTGTTTTTTATCTGCTGTAAGCAGTTCTTTAGCAGTTTGGGCTGGAGCTGTTACCTGTGTCAATTTTAAAGGATCTTTAAACTGAACCCGAACTACGGTTACGTCTTTATCAAAGGCTTCCGCTGCAATATGCATCACATAGGTTCCGGTTGCGGATTTACTAAAAGTTAGCCCTTTACCCTGGTACCCAACTACATCTGCTTTTTCTATGTCCGAGGAAATACCGTTGAGTGCAATTCCAGTTTGATCTTTATAGTCTAAGTACAGAAATAATGTTTTTTTATCTTTAGACAAAGCCGTTTTAGCGTTCACATGCCCTGCAGGTAGACCCGTCTGGGTACCATAAATAGCTTCTGCATGTTTCTTTGTCCAACGTCCAAGGCCTTTCAAAATAGCAGTCTGCTCCGGAGCAATTGATCCATCTGCTTCCGGACCGATATCCAGCAATAGATTTCCTCCCATACTGATGCAATCCACCAGAGTACGGATGATCATATTAGAAGATTTGTATTTAGTATCAAAAGGCTGATAACCCCAGGAATCATTCATTGTATAACACAGTTCCCAATATTTTGACTCAGGTTTCAGCACAGGAATCCCCTGTTCCGGCGTTTCATAATCTCCATGACCATCCAAACGGGAATTAATAATGATGTTCGGGTTGTATTTTTCAAGAGACTGTTTGATTACAGGTGCTTCCCATTCTGCATCATTATGCTCCCAGTTCCCATCAAACCACAATAAATCCGGGTTATATTTTACAGATAGTTCCTTAAGCTGTTGCTGCTGATAACTTAAAAATGTTTTCCAGCGCTTAGGTTCTTCTTTCAAGCTATAGCGTTTCCGGTCACGGGTAAAGCCATCGTAATCCGGATAACTCCAGTCTGGCAAAGAATAGTAAATACCTGTTCTTAATCCTGATTTCTTTAATGCCGCAACAAAAGGAGACAATACATCGCTCTTGGCCGCACTCTGATTTAAAGTACTGATGGCTTTAGGTGCCTTAGTATCCCAGAGAGAAACGCCGTCATGATGTTTTGAAGTCATAACTGCATATTTTGCACCGCTTTCCTTGATCAGGTGCACCCACGCTACAGGGTCATATTTCGAAGCATTGAAACCTTGCAGTTGCTTCATGTACAGATCATGGTTGGTATAATTGTTAAAAAATGACCAGGATTCTGAAATGCCATTTACAGAGTAAATCCCCCAGTGTATAAATATACCGAGCTTAGCATCTTCAAACCATTGCATTTTTTGATTTTGAGTGGTTTGTGCCTGGCTTTTACCTGCCAGCAAGAGCAAAAGCATTATAGAGAATTTGTTCAATTTGGTTGTTTTCATTAGCATAGTATTTAACCGGAAAATGTTATGCTCCGGCTGTATTGGTTATTATAATTATTTATCTAGAACGGTTAACGTCTCTTTTAGTGACAATTCACGACTCGAAGATCCGATCATTATTCTGAAATCACCCGGTTCTATTGTCTTTTTCATATCCGCATTTAGCATTTCCAGCATATCGGGAGTGATGTCAAAAGTTATTGTCTTGGATTCTCCAGCTTTCAGAGGCACTCTTTTGAAACCTTTTAATTCCAGAACAGGCCTGGCTACAGTGGAAAGCAGGTCTCTGATGTATAACTGCACCACCTCCTCACCATCATATGTTCCTGTGTTTTTTAAAGTAAAACTCGCTACACTTTGTTCATTTTTGAGAATTTCCTTTTTACTCAGTTTCAAATCGCTATAATCAAACTGGCTATAGCTCAACCCAAAACCAAATGGAAAAAGAGGCTCTCCACTTAAATTATTGTAATCATCCCCTCTTCCAGTCGGCTTATGGTTATAAACCAAGGGCAACTGTGCTTCATGAACAGGATAAGTAATTGGCAAACGTCCTGAAGGGTTGTAGTCTCCAAATAAAGTTTCTGCAACTGCATTGCCCCCCTCTTCACCTGGATACCATATATTAACGACAGCACTTGCACCATCCAGCCAGTTGTTCATGGTAATGGCGCTGCCCCCAACCAATAAAACGACTACTGGCTTTCCCGTTTTTTCCATAGCTTTGATCAGCTCTTCCTGATTACCGGGTAAACTCAACATAGCCCGATCCTGGAACTCACCTTCCTTAATCCCGGCAGTAATCACAATAACATCTGCCTGGGCAGCGAGTTTAACCGCTTCAGCCAGTTCTTCTTTCCTGCGGTCTGGCACACCATAGTTCCAGATCAGTTTAATATGTGCATTCCCTTTTGGTTCTTTAAACTCTATACGAATGGGATAAGCTTTGTTTTGCTCAAATGTATAGGGTGCCAATTGGGTATGATAGGATCTTTTCTCCCACTGATCAATCAACAATTTATCACCAAGATATAAACGATAACCATCATTACCCTCCAAACCAATCTGGTAAATTCCGCTCGATGGTGCTGTAATGTCTCCCTTCCATCTAACAGAATACTGGTCTTTGGCAAGGCGCTCGTCAGGAGAAGAAAGTGTCCAGTTAAAATTAACGCCCTGATCAACCCGGGTAAAAACGGGGGCACCACTTAGCGTTAAGTTTCCGAAATATTCTGAGTTTAGTCCATTTGCTGCATCAGCTTTTAAAAACTTCCGGTCTACAACAACATAATTTATTGGATCCCGGCTGCTCCCTTTGCTATAGGTCACTTTTATCTGATCACCTCCACGTTTTTTTAACCCCTCAAGAATACTTACTTTTCCATTCCCGGCGCCGCTATATCCACCTAAACGAGATTCAACAGCATCTTCTCCAAGTAAAAGTATATTGCTCTTATTTTTAAACGGCAACACGGACCTTTCATTTTTTAAAAGTACAAAAGATTCCAGGGCAGCCTGTCTGGCTATCAGCTTATGACTTTTATCATCAAGAGCCTTTTGAGCCTCCTTTTCAGAAACATAAGGATGTTCAAAAAGACCCAGTTCAAATTTTGCCCTAAGCACACGGGAAACAGCATCATCAATTCTTGCCTGTGGAATGGACCCGTCCAGAAAAGGCGGAATAAATAGTTTATAATGATCATAGTCCGTTTGAAAGATGACGTCAAGACCTGCGATAATAGCCTGCCTTGTTGCATCTGTATAACCGGAAGATGTATAATGCAACACATTTGATCCACCAACCGCTCCGGCATCTGAAATCACAAAACCTTTAAATCCCCATTCCGTTTTCAGCTTCTGGCTTAACAAATAGGCATTAGATGTTGCCGGAACACCGTCAACAGTATTATAAGCGGTCATTAAAGAGCGGCTTTTTCCTTGCTGTATAGCCGTTTTAAACGGAGGGAAATAAATCTCTTCCAACAAACGCTCATTATAATGAATGGGATAACTGTCACGTCCTCCGTCACCAACATTTGCCACAAAATGCTTAGGCGTAGTGATGATGTTCTGTTTTTCAAAGGCACTTACAAAAGCAAGCCCCATCTGTGAAGTAAGAAAAGGGTCTTCGCCATACGTTTCTTCTGTACGGCCCCAACGAACATCAGACGCTATATTGACCACCGGAGTTAAAATATCCCGGATTCCCCTAAGCTTTGCCTCTTGTGCAATCGCATTTGCAACCTGCCCCATCATCTTCGTATCAAAAGTAGCTGCAAGACCAATCGCCTGCGGAAAGGCAGTAGCACCTTGCCTAACCAGACCATGGAGCGCTTCATCAAAAGCTATAACAGGGATACCTAAACGCGTTTCGTTTACAAAGTATTTCTGTATGGCATTTACTTTTTTTGCCAGAGAATACGCATTTTCCTGGGTATTATATGTTAGCATCTGACCGGCACCACCACCACCTTGAGAAGCAGCGCTTACTTGTAGTCCGAATATTCCATTTTTATAACGGTTCTTGTCAACACCATCCAAATCACCCGGGATCATAAACATCTGCCAGAATTTTTCCTCTGGTGTCATCCTGGAAAGCAAATCTTTAACCCTGGAATCAATATCTGCCTTGGGATTTTTATACAAAGGTTGGTCAGGTTTAGACTGCCCCATCATATCTTTAGTCCATATAACCTGGCTAAACAGCAACAGCAAACATGGAATAAACGCTACCTTATTCATCCTATATTTCGTGGATCTCATTTCAGATATTTTAATTATAATGTGGCAGGACTAAATTCGAAGGCAAGGGCAATACCAGAATTCTCTTTTACAAGATCTTCAGGTAATGACAGTTTTATTTCTCCATTAGATTCTTTCCATTTTAATTTCTTACCATTAGATATCAATGAAACAGATGTCCCCTTTTTAGGTAGATTGCCTGTCCAGCTAATTTCATTATTTAGTTTCTCTCCTTCGTTGATACAATAAATTGCATACCGGGTTTTGCCGTCTTTACTTTGCGTAAACCAGGTTTGTCCACTATGATAGTTTTTGGTAATCCTGGTATTGTAAATGGCTTTGCCGTTTACAGACGTCCATTTACCAATATCGTTTAGTTTGGTTATAACTTCCTCAGGTAAGGTACCATCTGGTTTAGGTCCAATGCCCAAGAGTAAACTCCCGCCTTTGGCTACAATTTCCACCAACTTATGAACAACTTCCCCTGCAGATTTATACTGATCTTTAGGAACAAATCCCCAGGCCCCTCCTAAGGTCATGCAACTTTCCCATGGATGATTCAATTGGGCCTCAGGTATCTTTTGTTCCGGGGTTTGATAATTCTCATATGGGCCGTGTACAGTCCTGTCTACCATCAAAAGTCCAGGTTGGGCTTCTCTGGCCATTTGGGCAATTTTAGGCATATCAATATCCTGGCTCCAATTTGGAATTTTTGCTCCCCAGGACAATACTTCTTCATTAACCGTTTCCAATGGTCTTACCCAACCACCATCCAGCCACAAAATATCGATACTTCCATAGTTGTGCATCAGCTCACCAATCTGATTATAAGCAAATTTTTTAAACTGGTTCCATCTCCACGGGTTCTTTTTAATATCATAATTGTTATTCCGGTCGGGAGTAGCATATTTGGACCACCAGTAATATTGCGAGTGCCAGTCTGGTTTGGAGAAGTAAGCACCAATCATAAAACCCTGTTTTCTAAAAGCATCAAAAACATATTTCGCTACATCAGCCTTTGGATTTCCTGCAAATGGACCTTTAGCTATACTGAAATCTGATTCCTTGGTATCAAACATAGCAAAGCCATCATGATGTTTAGTGGTAAATACCAAGTATTTCATCCCAGCACTTTTACCAGCCTTTGCCCATTGTTCAGGATTGAATTTTACTGGATTGAATTCTCTACTTAAACCCCAGTACCATTTCTTATAGTCATCATAAGTAACTGTACTATCCCTGTCTATCCAGTCTTCAGAACAAATGGACCAGGATTCTATGATTCCTGGAACTGCATATAGGCCCCAGTGAACAATCATCCCAAATTTTTTATCCTGCCAGTTGTCCAGTTTTTGTTTAACCTGTGGATCTGTTGGCCATTCATAAATGGTAGATTGGTGATGGACGCCATTTTCCTGGGCTTTGAGCTTGCCTAATCCAAAGACCAGCAAGGTGATTAGTATAATTTCTTTTTTCATCCTTTTTATTATAAAAATGTCCCGGCTACAAAGGTAACCGGGACAGTATATGAATTTATCTTTCCGTCATTAAAGTTACCATTAAGGCTGCCAGAATATTTTGGTTTTACGAGTATCTTTCGCTTGAACAGCTTGATAATTGGCTGCGTTTAATGTTTTCTCCTTTGCAGGGTAAATTAATCTCGTTGGAGGAGTCTCATAGCCAGATAACTTACCATTTGATGGAAAGTTTAAAGCTGGAATCCCTGTTCTTCTGTATTCAGACCAAGCTTCCATAGACTGAAGCACACCCAAATGCGCCCACTTCTGAGTATAAATTTTAGTTAACTTTTCCTGAGAAGAACCTGTATAAGTAGCTGTTGATGAATTTACCCAAGCATCTACCAGAGAAGTTTCCGGAGCAGGAAGATTTACATAACCACCACCCTGATTTAAATTGTTTAGATAATAGTAAAATGCAACAGATTGTTTCAAAGCATTGTCGTAGGCCGTTTTCGCGTCAGATGTACTTCCCCATCTCTCATAAGCCTCGGCTTTCAGCAAATTTACTTCGGAGGCTGTTATTACAATACCTGGCAATTTTTGATTAAAAAGAAATGTTGCTGAATCAAGCACCGAATAGTCAGGATAATTTGTCTCCTGCTCTGAAGAGGTAAAGGTAATTGGCATTGCTTTATAGTCCTTATTAGGAACAAATACATCTTTACCGTTGACTTTAATGGTTCTACCGTATTTATCGTAAATGACCGGAATGCGCGGATCATTTGCGGTAAGCATTACTGTATTCAACATATAATCTGTAGCATACCAACTCCCTTCTAAAAAGGCATCATGCAAATCACTAGTGCTATTAGTAAGGGGTTGAAGCAGGATATCGGAAGCGGCTGGGCTATAAGATCCGGTATTTCCACCATCGGCCAAAGGATACGTTGCTGGATTATTTAGCATAGCCAATACAGCAGTTTTTGCATTAGCTTCATCCACTTTAGAAGTACGCATCAACAATCTTAATTTTAGTGAGTTTGCATAACGAGCCCAAAGATCTACATTACCTTTTAGAAGAATATCTGCTTTAGAGAAATCTTTATTTGTAGGATTTGCTTTGAAATAGGCAGCAGCAGCAGTCAAGTCACTTATAAAACTAGAATATAATGCTTTTTGCTCATCGAATTTAGGATTCTTAATCATACTTCCCGTTTCTAAAGATCCAGCTTCAGAATAAGGAATATCTCCCCATAGATCTACCATTTTTGCCGCCTGTTCAATTAGCACAACTTTAGCGGCCTGCATAATAATTTGCTGTGTATTTTTATCAGCAGTAGAAAGCTTATTATAACTCACCTCCATTGCGCGGTATTGAGCCATACACGCACTTCCATTTCCTCCGTTTGAATAAAAATCGTCCCAGTAATTCTGGGAGTAGCTATCACTTTGTTGATAAGCAGTATTACCATTGGAGAAATAAGAGGTTTGCGCATATACACCAGGCATCTGACACAGAAAAGTACGCACATTCCAGTATTTGGATGCAATCCGATCATTATTTAACATTCCGGTAAAAAGACCGGCAGGACTAGCAGTTAGCGCCTTTTCAGGATCGTAATACTTATCCCCAACCTCCTTTTTGCAACTCACTAGCGTGGTAGTTGCAGCTAAAAAGATACCTATATTTATAATTAACTTTTTCATAATATGTTCTAATTAATGCGATTAAAAATTCGCGCTCAAAGAAAAACCAAAACTTCTTGATGCAGCAGTTGAGCCTACATCTACTCCTTGCGACCACCACATGTTACCTAATGGTGCTTCAGGATCCAAATCCTTCAGGTTACGCCAGATGTAAAACAGGTTACGTCCAACAAGTGAAAATTTCAAATTGCTGATTTTTAATTTACTGGTGAAGGAAGGTGGGATTTTATAACTTAATACTGCTTCTCTCATTTTAATATAACTGTTGTCAAAAATTTCACCTTCAGTTAAAGAGCCTTCACCCCAATTATATGTAGTTATATAATAGTCAGCAGCTGAAATAATTTTGGCATTTGGCTGTCCTGTCGTCTGATTAACACCCGGAAGCAATACACCATCATTATAGGTTTTTCCATTGCTGGTGTAAGTTAGACCACCATTAGCAGCATCCCTGTACTGCATAGAGTTCTGGAGCATGCCAGCACCGCGCATAAATTTAAGGTTAGGTGCTACCATTTTTCCTCCAAATCTACCATCAATTGTGAAATCCAAAGCGAAATTACCATAGCTTATGGTATTAGAGAAACCACCAACTGCTTTAGGCATAATATTTCCGGCTTTTACATAAGTAGAATTGTCCATTACATAAAAACCATCGTTATTGATCACATAATTACCTTTCGAATCGGTTAATCTTGGACGGATATAAATATTACCTAACTCTTCTCCTGCTTTAGCTACAATTTTAGCTGTCGCCTGGTCAGAACTATAGAAATTCAATTCTGACATCCCCTCCATTAAAGAGATTACGCGCGACCTGTTCATAGAAAAATTCAAACGGGTATCCCAACGAAATTTACCAACTGTCACCGGTGTTGCATTTAAAGCCAATTCAAATCCCTTGCTTCCAACTTCACCCACATTTACGATTTGACTTAGTGCTCCAACAGCAGAACTTACTTGAAGCGGTACAATCTGGTTTTTTACCCGGTTATTGTAGTAACTCATATCCAAACCAAGGCGCCCACCTAAGAACCTCATTTCTAACCCAAATTCAGCTTCATGCTTCATCTCAGGCAATAAATTATCATTTCCATAAGCACTTGCCGTTGTCATAGAAGGGACAGAGCCATTGATGGTTTGAAGCGAATTTTGAGTGTATACGATATTAGCTCTATACATAGGTGCAGGATTTCCAACAACACCATAAGATGCTCTTAATTTACCATAATTCCAGAATTCAGGTAATTTCCAGAGGTCACTAAACACAAACCCTCCGTTTACAGAATAATAAGAATAACTATTATTTTTTGGAGGAAGAGTTGAAGCATATTCCTGACGCATCGTACCTTCTAAGAAGAGATAATCCTTATAAGACAAGTTTAACATACCCAAATAGGCGTATTTTAATTGCTCTTTTCTGGATTCAGTTGTCTCCTGTATACCAAATGAATTCTTTAGAGAAAACCAGTTTTCTGAGACTAATCCATCTTTAGTGTTCGAACTAAGATCCTTATAGGTTTCTTTTCTACCTTGATAACCTCCACTTACAGATACATTTAAATCCTGACCAATTTTATTGGAATAGGTCAACAAGGCGTCTCCATATAAAATTCCATATTGCCCTTGAGTCGTTGTGTAACCTCCACTACTAGTATTACCATTCAGTGCTATAGGGTATTCATTATACTGACGATTTTCAGTTTTAGCAGCAGTATAATCATTACCAATACGTCCTCTAAATTTCAAATGATTAGCAATATCATAATTTAAGGTAAAGCTCGAGATCAACCTATTTTCATTTTCATCATAAGTATTTTTTAGTTGTTGCCAGTAAAAATCCAATAAGTTGGTTGCTCTGATGTTATAAATAAAAGGTTCCGGGCGTGTAGTTTGATCAAAAGTTGCATACTTATAACCATTGCTGGTCTGGAATTTTTCTTTCATTAAGTTCATATCCTCTGCACGACTAAAGAAACCACCAAATGAGCCTAGTACCTGTCCTAATTGATAAGGTCTGTTGTGTGTAAGTGTATTTACATAACTCACAACGAGATCTGTTGATACTTTTGGAGACAGTTTTACTGTAGAATTCAAATTAAAAGAATTTTTAGAACCTGTATTTCCTGGTTGGGTTCCTTTATAATCTAAACGAGAAGCTGAGAAACGATAATTAACGGCATCAGTCTGATTAGAAATCGCAACGTTTGCATTTGAGGTATAACCTGTCTGATATACATCTTTGTAATTATCTGGCTGAGGAGAATACGAACGGATAGATCCATCCCACCATTTTACCTGCTGGCCTTCCATTTTCGGTCCAAAATTCGCATAAGCCCTAAAATAAGGCCTTAACCCTGTCGGGGAACTTGCATCGGCAATCCAGCCATCTTCTCTACCTGTATTGGCTAAATTTGTCGCTCTGTCATAACCAGGTCCGTATACGTTTTGAAAATTCGGAAGAAATGCAACCTTATCAACAGAGCCCTGATAATTAAAGTCAATGCCTAAGCCACGGCTTTTTGATCCTTTTTTTGTAGTGATCACTACTACCCCACTCCCAGCATCCGAACCATATAATGCAGAAGCACTTGCCCCCTTCAATATGGTCATGCTTTCTATGTCTGCTGGATTGATATCCAAAATACCATTTCCTCTGATACGCTGATCTCCCCAATAATTGTTATTGTTCGCTCCATCCGCCCCATTCTGAGCGTCATTTCGAATCATCACACCATCAACTACATATAAGGGTTGTTGGTTACTACTAATAGAGTTAATACCCCTGATCTGTACATTTACCGCACTGCTTGCTCCACCTGGAGCAGTCGTCACTTTCACACCCGCTGCTTTACCATACAATGCGGATGCAAAGTTAGTATTACCAGCCTCTGTCAGCTGTTTAGCAGTTACGGTGCTCACGGCATACCCCAAGGACTTTTCCTGGCGTTTAATACCCATAGCTGTGACCACAACCTCATTTAAATTATTGTTGTCGTCCTGAAGAACAATATTAATAGAAGCCGAAGCCCCTACGACGGCTTCCTGTGCTTTATATCCCACATAACGGAATACCAAGACACTTCCTTCAGAAGCAGAGATGGTAAATTTACCATTCGCATCTGTGCTCACCCCAGTTTTTGTACCTTTTACCAGAATGCTTACAGCTGGAATGGGTGATCCTGTAGCATCCTTAACGGTCCCCGATATCGTCTTTTGCGCATAAGCAGATATTGTTAATAAACTTAACAATAAAATACTTAAGCATCGGGAGTAAATCTGTTTCATGTTGATTAAGTTTTGGTTAATAATTCGATTTAGTATAATTTGTTGGTGGTATTTAAGCTAAAATTCAGCACTTCTTAATTGTTAAAGTGACTGTGTTCAATGACTAAACTGGCCGCAGCTAATAATTCTGCGTCAGCCGCTAATTCTGAGAGCACAATAGAAGTCTGATCGGCTATTCTCGGAATACAGAACTCATTAATAGCCTGTTGTATAGGTGGTAAAAGAATTTTACCTGCTATAGCACCACGCCCACTGAGTACAATGCATTCCGGATTCATAATATGTATTAGAGTAGCCAGTCCTTTTCCGATAAGAAAAGCGGCATCTGAAAGAATAGAAACAGCCAATGGATCATACTGACTGGCAGCTTCCAGGAAAAGTTCACCAATATTCCTGCTCTGATCTTTAAAAAGTTCACGCATGCTTGTTGCCGCCCCAGCCTCTATCTCAGCTTTTGCACGCTGTGTCATCACGAGTAAAGAAGTCTCCACCTGTAAACAGCCCCTTTTGCCGCAAGAACATAAATTGTTGGTGTTGGACAATGGAATATGACTAAACTCTCCTGCATAACCACTACTTCCCCGGTAAAGCTGACCATTAACGATCATGCCCAATCCTGTACCCCAGCCTATATTGGCCACCATCACATCCCTTTTACCAACTGCAGCACCAAAATTAAGCTCGGCCATTGCAATCAAACTGGAATCGTTATCCATAAATACAGGAAGGCCAAGTTTACCTGTCAGGTATTTTCCCAGATGTGAACCATCATTGGTTTTCAGATGAGAATGATTTACCCCGTCTTCGACACTGATGAAACCTGGCATACCAATGCCAATACCCAAAAGCTTTTCCTTATCAATACCTGAAGACTCCACATGTCCGTAAATAAACGAAACCAATTTATCTACCGCATCCGGATCATCAGTAATAGAAAGCTCAAGTGTTTTAATGGGAAGAACAATGGCATTAGAAAGATCATAAATCACCATTCTGGCGGTTAACTGATCCATAGCAACAGAAACAATATAACGTTGCATCTCCGGATTGAGGAGAAATAAAGAAGCTCTTCTGCCTCCTGTAGAAGGTGCAAGCCCCTGTTCGCATACATAACCATCCTGAACTAATCCATTCACTACCTTGGTCACCAGCGGCAAACTCTTGTTGGTTAGCTTGCTGAGTTCAGTTAAAGAAAGCGGACTTCTATAATAAAGTTTCTTTATTATATCAGCCTTCAGAAGATGTCCTTTTTCTATGGTTGCGGTCATTTGGTTTGGTTAGTAAGACCAAACTTAATAAATAACAATCAAAAAACAAGAACACTTTTTAATTTATTTTTTAAGTAACTCAATGTTTATTAAAAACTATAAGAACTTTTGTCATAAGAAACACTTTTTACGCCCAAAAACCCTGAGCTTTAATCGTCCCACTAAAATCTTCCCGCTTTCTTATATGTCTTCTTAATTCTGTAACAGTAGGGATGTGTCCTGTAATATAAATACACTGATCTTCCAGCGGCTGTTCATCGATCCAGGAAAGCAAGGATATATCCCATCTTTTTTCCAAAACCGGCTGCAAGGCTGTTATAAAGTACTCCTTGAAAGCCTCCATATGTTTAACTTCACTAAAACTCACCGCACCGTAAACTTCCGTCTTACCTTTGGCCAGTTGCTGTAAAGCAAGGAAGTGCCCTATACTGCTGCTATCCCCCAAACAAAGCAAAGATCTATCTTCAACAGGTTTATGCAAAGTTGATCCTACACCCAAGTATAAAATAGCATCACCTTTTTTCAAAGAAGAAGCCCATTTACTCCCAGGACCATCATGTGAAGAATTAACCAATAAGGTACAGGTGTGTGTTTCCGCATCCCACATAGCGGGTGTATAATCCCGATATGCATAATCACCGACTTTAACTTTCATATGTTGAACACTCTGCCATTTTTCCATATTCAAACCGGGCAGGTGCAAATCGATTTCAAAAAACGTTGCCGGATCCCATGCCCTGACTTCCAGCACATGACCTGTTCTGGAAAGTTTCCTTTCCATCATATCTATTGCTTTCTTTTTAATAATGTTCATTACCGTAAATTATACTACAAAAAAACGGCAAAAACAGCTGAAAACAATAGAATATCCCAGGTTAAGATTGGACTATTCGCGGTAAAGCTTTCTGAACTGTAATGGAGACAGGCCAGATAATCTGGTAAAAAGACGTGAAAAGTAGGTATGATCATCATATCCCAGTGAAAAAGCAATTTGTTTCACATTGGCATTACTATAACAAAGCAGACGCTTCGCTTCCAGAACAACTTCATGATGCACCCAATGACTCACAGGACTTCCTGTCTCTTCTTTCACACATTCATTGAGATAGGAAAGAGACAAACATAGCTCCGATGCATAATCAGAGGGCTTTTTTAAGGATTTAAAATTTGTTCGCAGTATTTTTCTGAATTGGCGGGTAATTACCTGAGGGCGCAGGTTCCGGATGCTTTTTTGAGGTTCACCAAGAAGGTAAATCTCAGCAATCATACCTACATAGGCAGAAACCAAAGCACGGAGGGTAGTGTCACTTACAAAGGACTGTTCCTTCCGCGTAAAGAAAAGATAAAGAAGTTCCGCACATTGCCTGATTTGCCCAAGATCCGCTATTTCAGGCTCAACCGGTCTTTGCTGAGAGATGAACTCCTCAAAGACAGTTCTGTATCTGGCTTCAACCATAGAAGTATCAACTGCCAGAAACCAACCAGAAGTCTGATCAAACTCAACAATTTGATGTGCCTGAGCCGGCAAAATATAAAAAATACCTGTCCCATTCAATTGAACCTCCTGAAAATCGAGTATCATTTTACTCCTCCCCGATTCCTGAAAAAGAAAAATATAATGATCGTCCCGGTGCATCGTGGAAGGTATTTTTCCACGTTCTGCTGCGGCAGAGACATAACTCATCATAATGCCTTTATCTGTTCTCTCCTGAAGTTTATGAACAGGAATACTGGTATTTTTTGAGTTCATATTGCATTTGAATTGGGCAAGTAAAGAAACAAAAAAACATATATATCTTACTATATTCTGCGTTATATACTTTGATCTTGAAGTATATATCCATTGAAAGTAAACATCAACAATGACGGCATCAATGTCCGCCTAACTATTGAAAATCAAGCTTCTGTACTTGGAAAGACGGGCATGATTTCCTTTACGCTCATTGGCTTGATCATTATAGGAATTGCTATAGCCGAATGGCTTCTTGGCCTGCTCATCATGGGCACACTTTGGTGTATATTTTTTGGCTGGCTTACTCTATGGAACTTTTATGGAAAAGAATTACTCGTGATCAACACAAAATCACTTAGCTATCAGCATGTCTATGGCTTTTATAAAACCGCACAGATCACAAAAAAGATCAATAAAGCATTAAATATATCATTAGTTCAGGCCGGCATACATCACCAGGCCGAACATTTCAACCTCATTTTTGAATCTTATAATGCCTGTGACCTCCCTGAAGAAATTTATCGTACCGCACTGTCCATTACCAGAAAAGATCTCGACATTCTGAAGATCAATATACGTCAATTGTATTTTGAAAAAGTAGACCCCGACTTTTTCAACCAAACCTATATGCTGAATTAAACTACTTCAAGATTCAAAAAATTAATCTCTACCTTTATCTATGCTTATGAACAGAAGTCCCCTACTTTTATTCTGGCCTGCCCTCACCGCCTTTCTTTTACTGGCATTGTCCTCTAC